>CAZVZV010000026.1:0-29698 GCA_964631735.1 uncultured Enterobacteriaceae bacterium | reverse complement strand
TGCCGAGCGCGACGGTGGCGATGATCCAAACGCCTGCCGTCATATAGGTCCGGTTGGAAACCGCGATCGGGTGCAGCATGGCCAAGACTTACGGCGCGCCGCAGGCGATGCAAAGCAAACTCTCGCGCCGAGTGGGCCCTGGCCGCCGGGCGGGCGATCCTGCCGACGACCGCAATGTCCAAGCCGATCGGGCTTTTTGCGCCGGTTGGTTCACCCACCGAGCGTTGCGCCGGCGGACGCCGCCGCCACCAGCCCGGCAAGTCCAACCCGATTCCGTTTCATTCGTCCGCCCTCGGAATGTCCCAGAGGAGAAACCGACTTGCGCGACGATTGAAGGACAACCCATCGCTTGCGGGTAATGAGGCCCGCCTCTAGCGTTGGGACAACCGTTTGGCGAGGATCCCGCTTCCATGATCGACAGCATTTTCCTTGGCGGCGGCGGGTTGGACCACAAGACCCCGCAGGGATTGTTGCTTTCGCGCGCCAACCGCCACGGGCTGGTCGCCGGGGCCACCGGCACCGGCAAGACCGTGACGCTGCAGACGCTGGCGGAGCAGTTCTCGCGCATCGGCGTGCCGGTATTCATGGCCGACGTGAAGGGCGACCTATCCGGCATGGCGAAGGCGGGCGGCAGCAATGCCAAGGTGGCTGAACGCGCCAAGACCCTCAAGCTGGAGTTGAAGCACGAGGCTTGCCCAGTGGTGTTCTGGGACGTGTTCGGCGCGGCGGGCCACCCGGTGCGCGCCACGGTTTCGGACATGGGCCCGCTCCTGTTCGCGCGCCTGCTGGGCCTCAACGACACGCAGGAAGGCGTGCTGAACCTGGTGTTCAAGATCGCCGACGACGCCGGGCTGCTGCTGCTCGACGCGAAGGACCTGCGCGCCATGCTGCAGCACGTGGGCGACAACGCCGCGCAGTTCACCACCGCCTACGGCAACGTCTCGGCGGCCTCGATCGGCGCCATCCAGCGCGGACTGCTGGCGCTCGAAGCGCAGGGCGCGGAGCACTTCTTCGGCGAGCCGATGCTCGACATCGCCGACCTGATGCAGGCCGAAGGGGGCAAAGGCACGGTCAACATCCTCGCCGCCGACCGGCTGATGAATTCGCCCAAGCTGTATGCCACGTTCCTGCTATGGATGCTGGCGGAGTTGTTCGAGAAACTACCGGAGGTGGGCGACCCGGACAAGCCGAAGCTCGTATTCTTCTTCGATGAGGCGCACCTGCTGTTCAACGAGGCGCCGAAGGCGCTGCTGGAAAAGATCGAGCAGGTGGTGCGCCTGATCCGTTCCAAGGGCGTGGGCGTGTACTTCGTCACGCAAAACCCGCTCGACATCCCCGAGTCGGTGCTGGGGCAGTTGGGCAACCGCGTGCAGCACGCGCTGCGCGCCTTCACCCCGCGCGACCAGAAGGCGGTGAAATCGGCCGCCGAGACCATGCGGCCCAACCCGAAGCTGAAGATCGAGCAGGTGATCACCGAGCTCGGCGTAGGTGAAGCGCTGGTGTCCCTGCTCGATGAGAAAGGCCGGCCCAACGTCACCGAGCGCGCGTTGGTCGCGCCGCCGGGAAGCCAGCTCGGGCCGATCGGCGAGGCCGAGCGCAAGGCGGTGCTCGCTGCATCGCCCGTGGCCGGGCACTACGAGAAGCAGGTGGACCGCGAGTCCGCCTACGAGAAGTTGAAGGCCCGCACCGAGCAGGTGGTGGAGGAGAAGGCGCAGCCGAAACAAGGCAGCGTCGCCTCGGACATCCTGTTCGGCAAAACGGGGCCGCGCGGCGGCAAGCAGTCGCAGGGCCTGCTCGAGGCGATGGCGAAGAGCGCGGCCCGCACCGTCGGCTCGCAGGTCGGGCGCGAAATCATCCGCGGGGTGCTCGGCTCGATTCTCGGCAAGCGGCGTTGACAGCCGCGGCGTATCGCTGGGGAGGCGTGCTGTTCGCACTCGCCGGCACCGTGGCCTTTGCCTTCCGCCCGGTGCTGATCAAGCTTGGCTACGCGGCAGCGCCGGTAAGCGCGACGACGCTGCTGTTTCTGCGCATGGCGCTGTCGCTGCCCTTCTTCGCCGCGGTCGCGTGGTGGCTGCGCAACGAACCGCCGCTCGCGCGGCGCGACTGGGCCGGCATCGTCGGCCTCGGCTTCCTCGGCTACTACCTCGCGAGCCTGCTCGACTTCCTCGGCCTGCAGTACGTCCCCGCCGGCCACGGGCGCCTGATCATGTTCCTCTATCCCACCCTGGTGGTGATCCTCAGCGCGCTGTTCCTCGGCAAGCGGCCTATGGCGCGCGAGCTCGCGGCGCTGGCGGTCACTTATACGGGCATCGCGCTGGTGCTCTCGCAGCAGCTCGGCGCGCCGACCGAGCATCGGCTGTTTTTCTTCGGCGCGGCGCTCGTGTTCTCGTCGGCCATGTGCTACGCCGTGTACCTGGTCACCGGCAGCCAGCTCATCCAGCGCGTCGGTTCGATGCGCTTCACCGCCTACACCATGATGGTGTCCACCGTGCCCGCCGTGGTCCAATTCGGCGTCCTGGAGAGTCCGGCGGCGCTCGCGCTGCCCGACATCGTCTGGGTCTACGCCGTTATTCTGGCAACAGTGTGCACGGTGCTGCCCGTGTTTCTCGTCGCAGAGGCGCTCAGACGCATCGGCGCCAACCAGTTCGCCCTCATCGGCGCGCTCGGGCCGGTGACCACCGTAGTTGCGGATTTCATCCTGCTCGAAGGCAAGCTCAGCGCGCTGCAGCTGCTCGGCGGCGCGCTGGTGATCGCAGGCGTATTGCTCGTCACTCTGAAGAAAGGCTGAAAGCCATGGATCTCGGCATCAAGGGAAAGAACGCGCTGGTCTGCGCGGCATCGAAAGGCCTGGGCAAGGGCTGCGCGCTGGCGCTCGCCCGCGAAGGCGTCAACCTCGTCATCACCGCACGCGGCAAGGAGGCGCTGGAAGCGACTGCGGACGAGATCAAAAAAGCCACCGGCGCCAAGGTCGTCGCCATCGCCGGGGACATCACGACGGCCGAGGGCCGCGCCCAGGCACTCGCCGCCTGCCCCAACCCGGACATCCTGGTGAACAATGCCGGCGGCCCGCCGCCCGGTGATTTTCGCAACTGGACGCGCGAGGATTGGATGAAGGCGATCGACGCCAACATGCTCACCCCGATCGAGCTCATCAAGGCGACAGTGGACGGCATGATCGCGAGGAAATTCGGCCGCGTCATCAACATCACCTCCGGCGCGGTGAAGATGCCGATCCCGGAGCTGGGCCTCTCGAACGGTGCGCGCACGGGACTCACCGGCTTCGTCGCCGGCCTCGCGCGGCAGGTCGCGCAACATAACGTGACGATCAATGGCCTGCTGCCCGGGCCCTTCGACACCGACCGGCTGCGCGGCAACATGGAGTTCAACGCGAAGAAGCTGGGCATGACCGCGACCGAGCTGGCGAAGCAGCGCGCCGGCGCCAATCCCGCGAAGCGCTTCGGCACCATCGAGGAGTTCGGCGCGGCCTGCGCCTTCCTCGCCAGCGCGCACGCCGGCTACATCACCGGTCAGAACCTGCTTCTTGACGGCGGAGCGTATCCCGGGACATTCTAGTCATAGGAGGATTTCCGCATGAAGCGAATCGGATTGCTGCTGTCACTCTGTGTCTTCGCCGGTGCCGCGTGGGCGCAGGCGTATCCATCTCGGCCTGTGAAGGTGGTGGTGCCCTGGCCGCCAGGACAAGCCACTGACCTCGCGGCGCGCCTGGTGGCGCAAAAGCTGCAGGAGCAGCTCGGACAGGCCTTCGTGGTCGATAACCGGCCCGGCGCCGGCGGCTTGATCGGCTCGGAGGTCGCGGCGCGCGCGCCGGCGGACGGCTATACGCTGCTCGCCGCCTCCAGCGGCCCGATCTCGATCATGCCGCTGCTGCAGAAGACGCCTTATGACCCGCAGAAGGATTTCGCGCCGGTGAGCCTCATCGCCACAGTGCCCTTCGCGCTGGTGACGCACCCGTCCTTCCCGGCCAACAACGCGAAGGAATTTGTCGCGCGTGTACGGGCGAATCCGGACAAGTACACCTTTTCTTCGTCAGGCACCGGCGCCAGTTCGCATCTGATCGGCGAACTGTTCAATTCGATGGCGCAGCTGAAGGCGCGGCACGTGCCCTACAAGGGCAGCGCGCCGGCGCTCACCGACCTGATCGGCGGCCAGATCGACTACACCATAGAAACCGTGGCCGGTACCATCGGGCACGTAAGGTCCGGTCGCCTGAAGATCCTCGGCACGAGTTTCGCCCGCCGCACCGCGGCGACGCCGGACGTGCCGACGCTGGCCGAAGCGGCGGATCTGCCTGGCTATGATATCGGCGCGTGGATCGGCTACACCGCGCCGCCGGGGACACCGCGCGAGATCGTCGCGCGCCTCTCGGGCGAGATTCGGAAGGCAATGCAAGCAGCCGACCTGAAGGAGCGTTACCTGACGCTTGGCCTTGACGTGATCGCCAGCACGCCGGAGGAGATGGGCGCTTTCCTGCAGGGGCAGCGCGAGCGATACGCGGCGGTGATCAAGAGCGCCAACATCAAGCTCGAGCAGTAGCGGTGGAAGTACGGCGCATCGCCGGCGCGCTGGGCGCCGAGGTCCTGGACATCGACCTCGCCGCGGAACTCTCCGGCGAAACCGTCGCCGGCATTCGTCGCGCCTTCCTCGAGCACCAGGTCATCTTCTTTCGCGACCAGGTCCTGTCGCCGGCGCAATTCATGGCCTTTGCGCACCGCATGGGCAAGCCCATCGAGTATCCATTCGTCAAGGGCATCGAGGGCTTCCCCGAGGTGATCGAGGTGAAGAAGCTGGCGCACGAGCGGCAGAACTTCGGCGGCATCTGGCATTCCGACACCGCGTACCTGGATATTCCACCGATGGGTTCGATGCTTCTGGCGCGCGAGGTGCCCGCAACCGGCGGTGACACCGAGTTCGCGAGCCAGACGCTGGCCTACGAATCGCTCTCGGACGGCATGAAGCGCCTCCTCGGTGGGCTAATCGCCGTTAATTCCTCCGCCAAGGCGGACGTCACGCGCACGCGCGAGGACCGAATCAAGGAGCAGGGCGGCGAGCCGAGGCAGTACCTAGCCGAGCATCCAGTGGCTCGCACGCACCCGGAAACCGGGCGCAAGGCGCTCTACGTCAACGTCGCGCACACGGCAGCCTTTAAGGACATGAGCGGGGAGGAAAGCGCGCCGCTGCTGCAATACCTGTTTCGCCACCAGGTACGGCCCGAGTTCACCTGCCGCTTCCAGTGGCGCGCGGGCTCGCTCGCCTTCTGGGACAACCGCTGCACCCAGCACAACCCGATCAACGACTATCACGGCCAGCGGCGCGTGATGCATCGCATCACGCTCGCCGGCGACAAGCCGCGCTGAATTAGAACGGGTACGGCGTCGCGCGGTCCTGGATCGTCACCCACTGCCACTGGGTGAACTCCTCCCAGTTGGCCGGGCCGCCGTGGCGCCCGCCGTTGCCCGACGCCCCGCGCCCGCCGAAGGGGACCCACGGCTCGTCGGCGACGGTCTGGTCGTTGATGTGGATGATGCCGGTCTTGAGCTTCGCGGTGAACGCCATCGCGCGCTCCACGGACTGCGTGATCACCCCGACCGACAGTCCGTACTCGGTGGCGTTGTTCATCGCGATCGCCTCCTCGTCCGTATCGAAGGTCACGACCGAAAGCACCGGGCCGAACACCTCTTCGGTGTACACGCGCATGTCGGGCCTGACACCCTCGAGCACCGTCGGACTGTAGAACAGCCCGTCGTAAGTACCGCCTGCGCGCAGTACGGCGCCCTTTGCGACGGCATCCTTCACGATCCCGTCGATGCGCTCGAGCTGCCTGCTGCTGATGACCGGCCCTAATGCGACCGGCCCCGTGCTCGGATCGCCCACCGGCAGGTTCTTCGCCTTCGCCACCAGGCGCTCGGTGAGGTCGCGCGCAATCTTGCGCTGCGCAAGCACCGTGCCAGTGGCCATGCAGATCTGGCCCTGGTGCAGGTACGCACCCCAGGCCGCGCTTGACGCGGCGACATCCAGATCCGCGTCGTCGAGGACGATGGTGGAATTCTTGCCGCCGAGCTCCAGCGTCACTCGCTTGAGGTGCCGGCTGGCGAGTTCGCCGACGCGTTTACCCGCCGCGGTCGAGCCGGTAAACGAGATCATCGCAATGTCCGGATCGGTGATCATTGCCTCGCCGACTGCCGCGTCACCGGGCAGCACGTGCAGCAGGCCGGCGGGCAGCCCCGCGGCCTCGAACAGGCGCGCCAGGATGAAGCCGCCAGTGACCGGCGTCTGCGGATCTGGTTTCAGTACCACGGCATTTCCCAGCGCAAGCGCGGGTGCCACCGCGCGCGCCGACAGGATCAGCGGCGCATTGAACGGCGAGATGACCCCGACGACGCCGTGCGGCACGCGCCGCGCGAAGCTCATGCGCTTCGGGCCCGAGGGCAGCATCATGCCGGGCGGCTGCGTGGCGATCGCCGCGGCCTCGAGCAGGATGCCGATCACCATGTGCAGCTCGAAGTCCGCCTTGGGCGGAATCGAGCCCGTCTCACGGACGATCCAGGGGCGAAGCGTATCTGCGTGCGCTTCCAGCAACTGCGCCGTGCGGCGCAGCACCGCGGCGCGCTGGTCCGCCGGCGTGTTCGCCCACTCGACCTGCGCAGCGGCGGCAGCCTTTGCCGCGTCGCGCACGTCCTCGGCGTCGGCAAAGCCGACTTCGGTAAGCACCTTGCCGGTGGCCGGCTCGATCACCTCGCGTGTTCCGCCCTTCGCCATCTGCCAGCGACCGGTGAATATCTTCCCCTTCCAGGCATTCTCGGCGGCGATGGTGACCGCGGTGGTCTGCTGCTGGGTCATGAAAAGTCCCCCCTTCCAGGTCAATGTTCCGGGTTTGTGCTCGGCGCCAAGGTAGGCCGCCCGCAGGCGCTCGGACTTGAGCAGCTTGCCCGCCGGGCCTTTCATCACCACCACGCCGCGTTCAATCACGTAGGCGCCCTCGGCGATCGCCAGCGCCTTGGCCACGTTCTGCTCCACCAGCAGGATGGTCACGCCGTCGTCCCGGATGCGGCGCACGATGCCGAGCAGCTCGTCGATCAACTTCGGCGCGAGTCCGAGCGAGGGCTCGTCCAGCATCAGCAGCCTGGGCTTGCCCATCAGTGCGCGCCCCACGGCCAGCATCTGCTGCTCGCCGCCCGACATGGTGCCGGCGAGTTGTTCCCGCCGCTGCGCGAGCTGGGGGAAGAACTCGAACACCCGGTCCAGCCGCGCGCCGCGCTCGCCCCTGGGCAGGAGATACGCTCCCAGCTCGAGGTTTTCGCGTACCGTCATCTGCGGGAACAGCTGGCGGCCCTCGGCCACCTGTGCCAGGCCGCGCGACACGATCGCCGAAGGCTCAGCGGGCAGCGGCACGCCGTCGAGCAGGACAGCGCCTTCGCGCGGGATCAGCCCGGAGACCGCTTTCAGGAGCGTGGTCTTGCCGGCCCCGTTCGGGCCGACGATGACCGTGATCTCCCCGTCGGGCGCTTCGAGGTCCACATTCTGCAGGACGCGGATCGGGCCGTAGCCGGCACTGAGCCCCTTGATCGACAGTCCGCTCATGCCGCCCGCCTTGCCGTCTCGCCCTCTTCGCCGAGGTAAGCCTCCACCACCACGGGATCCCGCGCCACGGCGCGCGGGTCTCCGTCGGCGATCTTCTTGCCCTGGTGCAGCACTGCGACGCGCTCCACATGGTGCATCAGCACGCGCACCGCATGCTCGATCCAGATCACGGCCAGTCCCAGCTCGTCGCGCACGCGGCGGATCAGTTGCGCCGTAAGGTCCAGTTCGGCGTGCGTCAAGCCCGCGGCGACCTCGTCCAGCAGCAGCACGCGCGGGCGCGCCCCGAGCGCCATGCCGATCTCGAGCAGGCGCTGCCTGGAAGGTGTCAGGCCGCCCGCCGGCACCGCCGCCACTTCGGCTAGACCGAGGAACTCGAGGATCGCGCGCGGATCATCGAAGGCGTCGTGCGCATGCCGGCGCGTGCGCCCCGCGAACTCCAGCCCGAAACGCACATTGTCGAGCGCAGGCATCTCCTTGAACACGCGCGGGGTCTGGAAAGTGCGGGCAACGCCGTGCAGGGCGAAGTCGTGCGGTGGCTTGCCTGTGAGGTCATCACCTGCCACAAGGATGCGGCCCGCGCTCGGCGCCAGCACGCCGGAGAGAGTGTGGAAGAAGGTGGTCTTGCCCGCGCCGTTCGGTCCGATGATGCCGACCAGCTCGCCGCCGTGCACGTCAAGGTCGACGCCATCAACGGCGACCAGCCCGCCGAAGCGGACGCTGACGCCCTTTGCCGAAAGGAGCGCTTCACGCATTGTTACGCTTCCATCGGGTCAGCAGGGAAGCCAGCCCGCCCGGCAGGTACAGCACCAGCAGGATCAGCAGCAGGCCGAGCAGGATCAGGAACAGGTAAGGGAACTGCAGCCGCAGGAATTCGGTCAGCAGGCTGAACAGCACCGAGGAGGCGATCGGCCCGATGACGGTGTGCGCGCCGCCCACCATCGCGATCAGCACCGTTTGGAATCCGATGAACGGATTGAACACGGTGGGCGGGTCGATGTAGGTCCAGCGCACCGCCATCGCGGCGCCCAGCGCGCCCGCAAAAAATGCCGACAGGGAGAACGCCAGGATCTTGGCTCGCTTCGCGTTCACGCCCAGCGTCTGTGCGCGCTCCTCGTCCGAGCCGATGCCGCGCAGCGCGAGTCCCAGCCGGCTCGAGCGCACCCGCAGCGCGGTGATCACGGCGAGCGCCGCGAGCAGCAGCACCGTGTGGTAGATGGTCACCGACTCCGGCGGATCGGCGATGATGCGACCGACCGTGCCTTCGTAGGCTTTCTCGTAGTAGGTGATGGCGTGGCGCACCAGCTCGCCCAGGCCGAAAGTGATCACCGCGAAGTACGCGCCGCGCAAATGCAGCACCGCAGCGCCCACCAGTCCGGCGAAACCCGCCGCCACCAGGCCGCCGAGCAGAACTGCCATGCCGTACGGCAAGTCTGCCGCGCCCCAGGCGGTGACATAGGCGCCCAGGCCGAAGAACGCCGCGGTGGCGAGCGACAGATAGTTGGTTGCGCCGCAGAACATCGCCCAGCTCACCGCGAGGCCCGCGTACATCAGGCAGGTGAGCGTCAGTGACAGGCCGAAATCCGACAGCAGCCAGGGCATCGCCGACAGCAGGAGCGCTGCAAGCAGGGTGGCGAGAATCGAGTCGCGCAGCGTCATCGGGCGAACAGGCCCTTCGGGCGCGCGAGCAGCACGCCGGTCAGCACCGCGTAGGACAACAACATCTTCAGCGACGGGCTGGTGAAGTGCATGCCGAAGGTCTCGACCAGGCCGAGCAGGAACCCGCCGAGCAGGCAGCCGCCCGCGCTGCCCAGGCCGCCAAGTACGATGACGATCAGCGCGGTCACCGTGTAGGGCTCACCCATGCCGGGCGAGATCTCGTACACCATGGACAGCAGCGCGCCGGCAACGCCGGCGAGCGCGATCCCGGCGCCGAACACCACCGGGTGCAGGAAGCGCGTGTCGATGCCGACCAGTTGCGCGCCGGTGGGCGATTGCATCATGGCGCGCACCGCCTTGCCGATCAGCGTCCAGCGCAACACCGCCAGCAGCAGCAGGCTTGCGCCCACCGCAAACGCGAACACCACCAGGCGGTTGGTCATTAGGCGGGCCCCGCCGATGTCGAGCGCATCCGTGAGGAAAGAGTAGCCGCGCAGGTCAGCGCCCCAGGCGAGGTAGGCGATGTTTTGCACCAGGAACATCAAGCCGAAGCCCACCAGCAGACTCCTCGCCTCGATCACCTCGACCGCTGGCGCGGTGCGCGTGATGCGCTGGAAGCAGAGCCAGTAAACGAGGACGCCCAGCACGAACAGGGCCAGCGCCACCACCGGCAGAAAAACCAGAGGATTCGCCTGCAGCACGGTATGCCCGAGCCACGTGAGATAGGCGCCGAGCATCAGGAACTCGCCGTGCGAGATGTTCATGATGCGCATCAGCCCATACTGCAGGTTGAGGCCGAGCGCCACCACGGCGTAGATGCCGCCGGTGATCAGGCCGCCTGCGGCCAGTTCGAACCAGTAAGCCAGCTAGGCTACTTCCAGTTCGGCTTTGGGAAGTACGCCGGCGAGGTAGCGTTCTGCGGCGGCCACACCACCTCGAATTCGCCGCTCTGCCATTGGCTGACCACGCCGGGGGTGGAAATGTTCTCCCCATTCTTGAAGCGGATCTTGCCGATGACGGTCGTGAATTCGTCTTTCGCAATCGTGTCGCGCAACACCTTGCGGTCCAGGCCCGCCTTGGCCACCGCCTGCTCGAGGATCTGCAGCCCCGCCCAGGCATGCGCGCTCGCCCAGCGATCGGGCTCCTTCTTCCAGCGCGCCACGTGCGCGTCGAAATACGCCTTGGCCTGCGGGCTCATCTTCGGGTTCCAGGTACCCAGCCCCATCACGCCTTCGGCCGCCGGCCCCATCTTGTCGCGGTACACCGGGAACGCCGCGCCCACCGCCGCGTAGAACAGCTTCGGGTTGAAGCCGATTGCACGCGCCTGTCCGGTCACCAGGAACGTATCCGGCGGATAACTCAGGCTGACGAAGGCATCCGGGTTCTTCGTCTTGATGTCGCTCAGCACCGGCTGCAGGTCCTTCACGCCGATCGGGTAGCTCTTCTTTTCGATGATCTGGATGCCCTTTTCCTTGAGCGCCAGTTCCAGCGCACCCATCTGCTCCAGGCCGAACAGTTCGTCGACGTGAATCACCGCGGCAGTCTTCACGCCGCGCGCCTTCATGAACTCGGCGAGCGCGTTCATCATCGAGTCGGGCTGCTGCAGCAGCGCGAAAAAGTACGGGTTCTTCATGCCGAGGAGCTTGCGGCCCGTGGCGGTCGGCGAGAGCATCGGGTAGCCGTGCTTCTGCGCCAGCGGCATCACGGCGAAGTTCATGCCGGTACCCCAGGGCGGCAGGATCAGGTCCACCTTGTCGCTGGTCATCAGCTTCTCGTAGGTGCGCACCATGGTCTCGACTTCGCTGCGGTCGTCGAAGCCGATCAACTCGATCTGGCGCTTCTTGCCCTTGACACTGAGGCCGCCGGCGGCGTTTACCTGCTCCGCCCACATGATGTAGTTGGGCTCCTGCGAAATCTGCGCGCCTGCAGCGAACGGGCCGGTGCGGGAAATGGCATAGCCGATGCGCACCGGCGCGTCCTGCGCGAACGCCGGCGCAAGCGTTGCCGCGGCGAGCACGCCCAATGCTGCACGCTTGATGAAGCTCGTGGTTGCCATTTCATTCTCCTTTGGTTGGGATGGCCTCCAGCGGCGGGCCGTGATATTTCTTTTGTTCTTTTAGGACTTTACGTTTGAACAGTGGTTCATGCAAGCCGCCCGGGTCGCGGCGTTAGAATGCCCGTCCGAACCCCAGTGAGGAATCCAATGAACGCCCCCTCGCGCGCCGGCCTGCCGGCCCTTCCCCTCAAAGACCCGAAATTGTTCCGTGAGCAATGCTACGTGGACGGCGCCTGGCAGGGCGCCGCGGGCGGCAAGAGCTTCCCGGTGCATAACCCGGCGAGCGGCGCGCTGCTCGGCACGGTGCCGGACATGGGCGCCGACGAGACACGCCGCGCCATCGCCGCCGCCGAGGCCGCGCTGCCCGCCTGGCGCGCGAAGACCGGCAAGGAGCGCGCCGCGATCCTGCGCAAGTGGAACGACCTGATCCTCGCCAACCTGGAGGATCTGGCGCTGATCCTCACCACCGAGCAGGGCAAGCCGCTCGCCGAATCCAAAGGCGAGGTCACCATCGGCGCCGCCTACATCGAGTGGTTCGCGGAGGAAGCGAAGCGCATCTACGGCGACACGATCCCGACCCCCTGGGCCGATCGCCGGATCCTGGTGATCAAGCAACCGGTGGGCGTGTGCGCAGCGATCACGCCTTGGAACTTCCCGCACTCGATGATCACGCGCAAGGTGGCCCCGGGGCTCGCCGCGGGTTGCACCGTGATCCTCAAGCCCGCCGAGCAGACGCCCTACTCCGCTCTCGCGCTGGCGGAACTGGCCGAGCGCGCCGGCTTGCCGAAAGGCGTGCTCAACATCATCACTGGCGATGCGCCGGCAATCGGCGGCGAACTATGCGCCAATCCGACGGTGCGCAAGATCTCCTTCACCGGATCGACCGAGGTCGGGCGCCTGCTGATGAAGCAGGCCGCGCCAACGGTGAAGAAGATTTCGCTGGAACTTGGCGGCAACGCGCCGTTCATCGTGTTCGACGACGCGGACCTGGACGCCGCGGTCGAGGGTGCGATGGTTTCCAAATACCGCAATACCGGTCAGACCTGCGTCTGCGCGAACCGGCTTTTCGTGCAGGATGGCGTGTACGACAAGTTCGCCGCGAAGCTCGCGGAGAAAGTGAAGGCGCTGAAGGTGGGCGCCGGCACCGAGGCGGGCGTCACGCAGGGCCCGCTCATCGACCAGAATGCGCTGGCGAAAGTGGAAGAGCACGTGGCGGATGCCCTGGCCGGGGGCGCGAAAGCGCTCACCGGCGCGAAACGCCATGCGCTGGGACGCACTTACTACGAACCGACCATCCTCACCGAGGTGAAGCCCTCGATGAAGATCTTCCGCGAGGAGACCTTCGGCCCGGTGGCGCCCCTGTTCCGCTTCAAGACCGACGCCGAAGTGGTGGAGCTCGCCAACCGCACCGAGTACGGCCTGGCGGCCTACTTCTACAGCCGCGACATCGGGCGCGTGTGGCGCGTGGCGGAGGCACTCGAGTACGGCATGGTGGGCGTGAACAGCGGCCTGATCACCACGGAAGTCGCGCCCTTCGGCGGCGTCAAGCAGTCCGGGCTCGGCCGCGAAGGCTCCAAGTACGGCTGCGAGGAGTTCGTCGAGGTGAAGTACATCTGCATGGGCGGGGTGTGATTCGCCCGGCGTAGGGTGGGCCAATGGCCCACCGTACGGTTAGTAGGCGTAGGGTGGGCCTTTGGCCCACCTACAACTTCAAACGCATCGCCAGCATCGATGAGTCGGTAAAACCGGCCTTGCGGTAGAGCGCCTGCGCGCGCTCGTTGTCCCCGTCGGTCAACAGCATCACGCGCAGCGCGCCTTCGGCGCGCGCCTGTGCGATGACGAATTCAAGCAATGCCTTGCCGACTCCTTTGCGCCGGTGCTCGGGCCGCACGATGCAGTCCTCGAACCAGGCGACCTTGCCGCCCTCGGCGGTGCTGATGGTGAAGTGCAGCGCGGCCATGGCGATCACCTTACCGGCGTCGCGCGCAACATAAATTCGCGCCCGCGACGGGTCCGCTAGGATGATCTCCAGCGCGCGGCGCTGCTTTTGCGGATCGGGGGACAGTTCGGTTTCCTGCGTGAACAGAATTCCCAGCAGCTCGACCAGCTGCAGTGTGTCGGCGGCCTGCGCCGTGCCGAACCCGGGTTTCATCCGCGCCAACCAGCGTCACTTCCTTCTCTGTGCATTGCCGAGCAATCGCTCTGTGGGAAAACACTATTGTCCGGGACCGGTCGTGTGTTGACAACTGCTATACGCCACCATAAGATGCGTATATCTGTTGTGTGTACGAACCAGGAGAAACTCATGCGCGACGCCGCCATCAACCTGCGGGCACGACCCGAGCAGCGCGAACTGATCGATCAGGCTGCGCAGCTGCTGGGCAAGAACCGCTCCGACTTCATGCTCGAGGCCGCCTGCGACAAGGCCCAGTCGGTGCTGCTCGACCAGGTGTTTTTCAGTCTCGATGCCGAGAAGTTCCGGCAGTTCAACAAGCTGCTCGACGCGCCGCCCGCCCGCAATCCGGGGCTTGAGCGCCTCATGGCGGTCAAGGCGCCCTGGGGCAAAAAGTCCGCGAAGGGCTGAGCTTGCAACTCGGTCCGCCGGAGCCCTTGGCGGCTTCGCATCGACTGGATGACTTCGAGTGCGGCGAGGCCGTGCTCGATGACTGGCTCCAGCGCAGGGCATTGGCCAACCAGGCTAGCGGTGCGAGCCGCACCTTCGTCGTCACCGATGAGGGCGGTCGCGTCTGCGGCTACTACGCCATGGCAGCCGGCGCCGTTTCGCACCAACTCGCAACAAGCGGCGTTCGCCGCAACATGCCTGATCCCGCTCCTGTCATGGTGCTTGCCCGGCTCGCGGTAGACCGCAGGGTGCAAGGACAGCATCTGGGAGCGTCGCTACTGCAGGACGCTGTAAATCGCGCAGTCGCCGTATCTCAAAACGCTGGGGTGAGAGCACTGCTCGTGCATGCCCTTCACGAGAAGGCCAAACAGTTCTACGAGCACTACGGGTTTCAGTCCTCGCCGACACATCCGATGACGCTCATGCTGCGCTTGAGCAGCGTGAAGGCCTGACAAAATCAGACGTTTTGCTCAAACGTTAATGCGGAAGTAGATGACGTCGCCGTCGCGCACCACGTAGTCCTTGCCCTCCAGGCGCATCCTGCCCTTGTCCTTCGCCCCCTGCTCGCCGCCGTGCGCGATGTAGTCCTCGCAGGAAATCACCTCGGCGCGGATGAAGCCACGCTCGAAATCGGTGTGGATGGCGGCCGCCGCTTGCGGCGCGGTCTGGCCGATGTGCAGCTGCCAGGCGCGCGCTTCCTTCGGTCCCGCGGTAAAGAAGGTCTCCAGGCTCAGCAGCGCGTAGCCGGCGCGGATCACGCGGTCCAGCCCCGGCTCGGTCATCCCCATGTCGGCGAGAAACAGCTTCTGGTCCTCATCGCTCATGTCGGCGATCTGCGCTTCCAGCGCCGCACAGATCGCGACCACCTGCGCGCCCTCCCGCTGCGCCAACGCCTCGACCTGGGCGAGGCGCGGGCTGTCCTTGAAGCCGTGCTCGCCAACGTTGGCGACGTAGAGCGTCGGCTTCATGGTGAGGAGGAACAGCGGTTTCAGCACCGCCAGCTCTTCCTTCGACCAGTCGACCGAGCGCGCCGGGCGCCCTTGGTCCAGCGCAGCCTCCGCCTTCTCCAGTACCGCCACCAGACGCTGCGCTTCCTTGTCGCCGCCGGTCTTTGCCAGCTTGTTGTTCTTCGACAGCTGTTTGCTTACCGTCTCCAGGTCGGCCAGCGCAAGCTCGGTGTTGATGGTCTCGATGTCGGAAACCGGGTCGATCCTGTTGGTCACGTGGATCACGTCGGGATCCTCGAAGCAACGCACCACGTGCGCGATGGCATCCGTTTCCCGGATGTTGGCGAGGAACTTGTTGCCAAGGCCCTCTCCCTTGGAGGCGCCCGCCACCAGCCCGGCGATGTCGACGAACTCGACCGCCGCCGGGATCACTTTCTGCGGCTTGGCGATCGCCGCCAGCTTGGCCAGGCGTGGGTCGGGCACCTCGACGATGCCGACGTTCGGCTCGATGGTGCAGAACGGGTAGTTCTCGGCGGCAATCGCCGACTTGGTGAGCGCATTGAAGAGCGTGGACTTGCCGACGTTCGGCAGGCCCACGATGCCACACTTGAGGCTCATTTCTTCGAGCCCGTGAGGCCCTTGAAGAATCCCTTGAGCCCGCCTTCGGCTTTCGCTTCCTGTTTCACCTGCGGCGCGGGCATCGGCTCGGCCTTCTTCGCTTCCGGCTTCTTGACCTCAACCTTCGCTGCGACCGGCTTGTCCTGGCTATGCAACTTGAGCATCGCCGCCTGCATGTCGCCTTCCAGCATCAGCGGCATGATTTCAAGGGAACGCGCGATCGCGCCTTCGATGCCCTCGCGTTCTTCTGCGGGAGGCTTCTGCAGCACATAGTCCGCGCCCGAATCCTTGTCCGCCGGCCGGCCCACCCCCAGCCGCAGCCGCCAGTAATCGTGCGAGCCGAGGCGCTGCGAGATGTCGCGCAGGCCGTTGTGGCCGGAGATGCCGCCGCCCTGCTTGATGCGCGCGGTGCCTGGCGGGAAATCGAGCTCGTCGTGCACCACCAGGATTTCCTCGGCCGGGATCTTGAAGAACCCGGCGAGCATCTGCACCGCGCGCCCCGAGGCGTTCATGAAGGTCTGCGGCAATACCAGCCACAGGCCCGCGTCGCGCGCCACCAGCCCCTGGTAGTGATTGTCCTTCTTGAGCGACATGCCCCGGGCCAAGGCAAGGCGCTCCACGAGCCAGAACCCGGCGTTGTGCCGGGTGCGCTCGTACTCCTTGCCCGGGTTGCCCAGGCCGACGATGAGGCGGATCTTGGCCAGCTGTTACTTCTTGTCTTTTTTGTCGGCCTTGTCGGCCTTGTCGCCCGCTTTGTCCGCACCTTTGTCGCCGGCCTTGCCCTTGTCGCCCGCGGCAGCTGGTGCCGCGCCTTCCGCGGCCTTGTCCGGGGTAGCCTGTGCCGTGGTCGGCACGTCGGCCGCTGCCGGAACCGCTTCGGTCACCGCAGCCTCTTCCTCGACGATCAGCGCCGGCAGGATACAGGTGGCCACCACCGGGTTCTCGTCCTTGTGCAGCGTCGACTCGACGCCCTTGGGCAGCACCAGGTCCCTGGCGTGCACCGACTTGCCGACCGACAGGTTGGCGAGGTCGACCTCGATGAATTCGGGCAAGTCGTCCGGCAGGCAGGTGATGTCGAGCTCGTTCAGCACGTGGCTCACCACCCCGGCCTGCTCTTTCACCCCCGGCGACTGCTCGGCGTTGACGAAGTGCAGCGGCACCTTCATGTGGATCTTCTTGTCTTTGGAGACGCGCTGGAAGTCCACGTGCTGCACCAGCGCCTTGAACGGGTGCATGTTGAAGGCGCGCAGCAACACCTGCTCGGCGCCGCCCTCCAGCTTCAGCGTCAGGATCGACGCGTGGAACTTCTCGTTGGTCAGGTTGCGGTACAGCTCCTTGTGGTCGAGCTCGATGTTGACCGCACCAGTTTCTCCGCCATACACGATGCCCGGCACCCTGCCCGAGCGGCGCAGGCGGCGGCTCGCACCCGTGCCTTGCACCTTGCGCTGGGAAGCGCTGATCTCGATTTTCATGCACTGCTCCTTATTAGACTATTCGATGAACAGAGAACTCACCGAGTCCTCGTTGAAGATCCGCAGGATTGTCTCCGCCAGCAGCCCGGCCACGGAAAGCTGGCGGATCTTCTTGCACGCGCGCGCATCCTCGCGCAGCGGGATGGTGTCGGTCACCACCAGCTCGTCGATATCGGAGCTGGCGATGCGCTCCACTGCAGCGCCCGAGAGCACCGGGTGGGTGCAGTAAGCCACCACCTTGGTCGCGCCCTCTTCCTTCAGCACTTGCGCCGCCTTCACCAGCGTACCCGCGGTGTCCACCATGTCGTCCATGATCACGCAGGTGCGGCCCGTCACTTCGCCGATGACGTTCATCACCTCTGAGACGTTGGCGCGCGGCCGGCGCTTGTCGATGATTGCCAGGTCGGATTCGAGCCGCTTGGCGAGCGCGCGCGCGCGCACTACGCCGCCGACGTCCGGCGACACCACGATCAGGTTCTCGTAGCGCTGCTTCCACACATCGCCGAGCAGCACCGGCGCCGCGTAGACGTTGTCCACCGGCATGTCGAAGAAACCCTGGATCTGGTCGGCGTGCAGGTCCATGGTCAGCACACGCGCCACGCCCACCGAAGTGAGCATGTTGGCCACCACCTTGGCGCTGATGGCGACGCGCGCCGAACGCGGGCGCCGGTCCTGGCGCGCATAGCCGAAATAGGGAATCGCGGCGGTGACGCGCGCGGCCGACGACCTCTTGAGCGCGTCCACCATCACCAGCAGCTCCATCAGGTTGTCGTTGGTCGGCGCGCAGGTGGACTGCAGCACGAACACGTCCCTGCCGCGCACGTTCTCCATGATCTCGAACATCACCTCGCCGTCGGAGAACTTGCCCACGATGGCGCGGCCGAGGGACAGGTTGAGGTGCTTGGCCACTTCCTGCGCGAGGCGCGGCGTGGAATTGCCGGCGAATACCATCAGGCGGTCCATCGCCGAGGCCGGGGAGTTCGCGAGCTTGTTCATCGTGTCACGCTCCCGCCGTTGAATGGCTGGGGAGGAAGGATTCGAACCCTCGAATGGCGGAATCAAAATCCGCTGCCTTAACCAACTTGGCGACTCCCCAATGGATCAAAACTCATACAGCGGGTGCCGGTCCAGGCCCCGCGCGACGAAACCGCGCATCGCACCGGGCAACTCGCCCAGCGCCGCGCGCGCCTCGACCTCCGTTGCGAACTCTGCGAACACGCAAGCCCCCGAACCCGTCATCCGCGCCTGCGGGCGGCGCGCCCGCAGCCACTGCAGGTGCGCCGCAATCTCCGGCCTGCGCTTGAGCGCCACGGCCTCAAGATCGTTTGCTCCGAGGCCGGAGAAAAAGGGCGGTATTTTGAGCGGTTTAGTATTTCGTGTCAACGCGTTATCGCTGAAAACCTCGGCCGTGGAAAGCGCCGGCGGCGGCACCAGCACCAGGTACCAGGCGGGAGGCAAAGCAAGGGCCGTCAGCAGTTCGCCGATTCCTTCGCCCAGCGCATTTTCGCCGAACACAAAGAACGGGACGTCGGCACCGAGCTGCGCGGCCAGCAGTTGGAGCTCGCCACGGGACTGGCCGGCATTCCACAGCCGGTTCAGCACGATGAGCGTGGTGGCTGCGTCCGAGGAGCCGCCACCCAGGCCACCGCCCATCGGCAGGTTCTTCTCCAGCGCCAGGTCGGCGCCCTGCCGCGTGCTGCAGCGCTGCTGCAGCAGCCTGGCGGCGCGCGCGCACAGGTCCTGCTCCACCGGCACGCCGGGCAAAGGTTCGAGGCGCCGGATCTGGCCGTCGCCACGCACTGCGATGCCGACCCGGTCGCCGAACTCGATGAGGCGGAACACGGTCTGCAGCAGGTGGTAGCCGTCGGCCCGCCGGCCGAGCACGTGCAGCAACAGATTCAGTTTCCCGGGCGCTGCAAACCAGTTCATTTCCACTCGGAAATCGCCAGCCTCAGCTCAAGTCCCGGGTAACTGAGCTTGAGGCGCGTCGGGCGCGCGCCTTCGTAGCTGGAGTACTCGATGCGCCAGCCGTGCTGTTCCAGCGACTGCAGGCGGCCGTCCTGCGTGTACTCGGCAGTCGCTGGCGCGTCGGTCGCCGGGCTTGCCCGCACCCAGTCGGCCAGCCCTCTGAGCGGAAAGCGGAATCCCAGCACCTGCTCGGTAAGCGTCTCGGCATCGGCAGCGCTGTAGCGCTTGCCGTCCGCCGCCACCAGCGTCGTGCTCTGGCCATCGCGCGAAATGCGCGCCAGGCCCTGGCCGAACGGCGAGCTGAGCAGCAGGTCGTCGCGCCCAGCCTGGTGGCGCCACGCGAGGATGCCCGTGGCCGCCTCGTCGCGGTAGCGCGCGGCGAAGCGGCCCGTCAGCTCGAACTCGAAGCCGCCCTCGGGGGCGCGCGGCAGCTCGGCGCAGGCCGCACCGAACAGCGCCGCGACGACGGCCAGCACGCGCAGCAGGAGATTCATGCGCGCAGCTCAGCGCCGCAGGCGCTTGACCGTCTTATGCAGGGTTTCGTTGTCGGGGTAGTTCTTCAGCGCTTCCTGCCAGATGCGCTCGGCTTCGGCGCGTTCGCCCATCTTCCACAGCACCTCGCCCAGGTGCGCGCCGATTTCGCCGTCCGGGCGGCCCAGGTAGGCGCGCCGCAGCTGCTCTGCGGCTCCTTTCAGGTCTCCCATGCGGTACAACACCCAGCCCATGCTGTCGACGATGTAGTAGTCCTCCGGCGCAATCTCGAGCGCACGCTCGATCAGCTTGCGTGCTTCGGGCAGCCGCAGGTTGCGATCGGCGAACGAGTAGCCGAGCGCGTTGTAGGCGTGCGCATGGTCGGGCTTCACCTGGATCAGCTTGCGCAGGTTGCCTTCCAGCACTTCGAAGCGCTCGAGCTTCTCCGCGGTAAGCGCGTGGTCGTACAGCAGCTCGGGTTGCTCCGGCTGCGCCTCCAGCGCCTTGCCCAGCAGCTCGAAAGCCTCGCGGTGCTGGTTCGCCTCGCGCAGCAGCTGCGCCTCCGCAATCAACAGCTGCACCCGCTGCTCGCCGCCTGCATTCACCGTGGCCAGGAATGCGCGCGCCTCGGCCAGGTTTCCCTGCTTGGCCATCACGCCCGCCGTGCGCAGCCGGGACGGCAGGTACTGCTCGCCGCGCTGGATGCTCAGGTACCAGTCAGTGGCGGCTTTCCAGTCCTTCTGTTCCTCGGCGATCTGGCCGAGCGTGAAGCGCACTGCGTTCGGGTCGCGGAAGCCCAGGTCGAGCAGGCGCTTCAGATTGGCTTCGGCCGTCGCATAGTCCTTCAGCTGCGCCGCCAGCAGGCCGACTGAGTAGATCACGTCGCTGTTGTTCGGATTCGCGGCGAGCAGCCGCTCGAACTCGACGCGCGCTTCGGCCAGTTTGCGTTCGGACACCAGCAGTCGCGCATAGCTGAGCCGCGCTTCGCGCGCTTGCGGGTACTTGTCGAGAAATCCCGCCAGCGACTTGCCGGCCGCCGCGGCCGATTTGCGCTGCAGGATTTGCGCCTCAAAGATCGCCGCTGCTTCCCAGTCCGGCTGCAGTTGCGCCGCGCGGCGCGTGCCGGCCAGGGCGCCCGCCTCGTCATTCGCCGCGAGGGCAGCTTGCGCCACCGCCAGGTGCGCCTGCGGCAAGTCCGGGTACTTCGCCGCCAGGCTGCGCGCCACGCGCAGGTTGGCCTGCTTGTCGGGATTGCCGGCAAGCCACCGCCCGAGCTGCGTGAACCCATTGGCCGCAGCGGTGCCGTCACTCGCCAGCAGTTTGGCGATGTAGGGCTCAGCCTCGTCCACCTTGCTTGCGCCGACCAGCAGCCAGGCCAGCGCCTGCAGCGCCTGCAATGAGGCCGGGTCCGCCTCGAGCCAGGCGCGGGCCGCCTCCAGGGCGTACTGCGGCGTGCGCGCAATGTTCGCGATCTCTATGGCGCGGCGCGCGATGCGCGGATCCTTGGTGCGCTTGGCAAGCTCGGCGTAGGTCTGTGCCGCGAAATCCGGGCTGCCGCGCTGCAGCGCGATCTCGCCGAGCAGCATTTCATACAGGATCTGCTCGGTCAGCTCGAGCGCTGGCAGCTTGGGTTGCGGCAGGCGCGGGTCGGTTGCGACAGCGGGCGCCGGGCCCTCGTCATCGTCGTCGTCGCCGTCGCCGTCGGTGGTCTGCGCCAGCGCAGCGCAACTGGCGAGCAGCATGGCGACCAGCAGTGAAAGAAGTCTCATTGCACCGGACATTGCGCGTCGAGTGTAGGTATATTCGATGCCCTGCACAAGCAACCGGTTCCCGTGCCCGAGCTGCCCGAGGTGGAAGTCACGCGACGCGGTATCGCGTCGCAAGTCGCCGGCCGCAGAATCTCGGCGGTGGCGGTGCGCGAGCCGCGCCTGCGCTGGCGCGTGTCCAACGAGGTTCGGCGCCTGGCCGGACGTACCGTGCGCGCAGTAGGCCGGCGTGCCAAGTACCTGCTGCTCGACTGCGGCGACGGGCACCTGATCCTGCACCTGGGCATGAGCGGCAGCCTGCGCGTGCTGCCGCTGGACACGGCGCCGCAGAAGCATGACCACTTCGACCTGGTGCTGGGCGACCGGATGCTGCGGCTGCGCGACCCGCGGCGCTTCGGCGCCGTGCTGTGGACGACGGCGGCGCCGGCTGCGCACCCGCTGCTGCGCCACCTCGGCGTCGAGCCGCTGTCGCGTGCGCTCAATGGCCGGCGCCTGCACGCGCTCACGCGGGCTTGCCGCTCGGCAATCAAACTGTTCGTCATGGACGGCCGTCGCCTGGCCGGCGTCGGCAACATCTACGCCAGCGAGAGTCTGCATCGCGCCGGCATCGACCCGCGCCGGCCGGCACGTCGCCTGTCGCTTGCGCAATGCGCGCGACTGTCGAACGCCATCAAGCACACGCTGCGCGCCGCGATCCGCGCCGGCGGCTCAAGCTTGCGCGATTTCGTCGGCAGCGACGGCGCTCACGGCTGCTTTCAGCAGCGCACCCGGGTGTACGACCGGGCGGGCAAGCCCTGCCGCGATTGCGGCGCGCTGGTACGGCGCATCGTGCAGGGGCAGCGCTCGACCTACTACTGCCCGCGCTGCCAGCGCTAGAACAGTTCAGACCTTGCCGAGGGACTTCACCTTGGTGGCGATCCGCTTGCCGACCAGGGGATGCACGAACTTGGCGACGTCGCCGCCGAGCGTGGCAATCTCGCGCACCAGCGTGGCCGAGATGAACATGTGCTGCGCCGAGGGCGTGAGGAACATGGTCTCGAAATCCGGGTACAGGCTGCGGTTCATGCCGGCGAGCTGGAATTCGTACTCGAAGTCCGACACCGCGCGCAGGCCGCGCAGCACCACGCGCGCGTCGTGCTGGCGGATGAAATCGATCAGCAGGCCGCCGAAGCCCACGACCTGCACGTTGTTCAGGTCGCCGAGCACCTCGCGTGCCATTTCCACGCGCTCGTGCAGCGTGAAGAAGGTGCGCTTGGCCTTGCTGTCGGCAACGCCGACGATCAGGGCGCTGTACAGGGTCGCGGCGCGCCGCACCAGGTCCTCGTGGCCGCGGGTGAGAGGATCAAAGGTTCCCGGGTACACCGCTCGGATCATTGGCGCTCCATTGCAGTAATTGGTAGCTCACCTGCCCTGCACGCGCGCATCTCAATTCGCGCCAGGGCGCCGCGGCTTGCACGGCGTCCGCCGCTTCGAGATACGCGCGCGCGCCCGGTCGCAGGCGCGGCGGCAGTTTCACAAGTAGCGCCGGCAGGGCATTCTGCCTGAACGGCGGGTCGAGGAAAACCACGTCGAAGCGCTCGCCGGCGCGTGCCAGGTACTCCAGCGCGTCGCCCGCCACGATTTCCACTTCGTCCGCGCCGAGCCGCTCGCGGCTGCGGCGCAGCACCGCCAGCACCGCGCGGTCGGCCTCCACCATCACCACGCGCGCTGCGCCGCGCGAGGCGGCCTCAAAACCAAGCGCGCCGCTGCCGGCGTACAGGTCCAGGCAGGCGCAACCCTCCAGCCGCTGTCCGAGCCAATTGAACAGCGTCTCGCGCACGCGGTCGGGCGTGGGACGCAGGTCCGGGCGCGCAGGCACGTCGATCAACCGGCTGCGCCAGCGCCCGCCGACGATGCGCACGCGGCCGCCGGCCACCGCGCGAGCGCGGCTCTTCAGCGGGCGCTTGTTAGAATCCACGCGACCATGTTAGCAGCGACTTCGTGGGCAGCACGCCTCAGGAACGGCCTCGTGCGCACGCGCTCGGCGCTCGATGGCGGCTTGGGCGCGCTGTTCGGGCGCAGCGCGATCGACGAAGCGCTGTACGAAGCGCTGGAGTCCGCGCTGCTCACGGCCGACTGCGGCGTCCAGGCAACGCGCACGCTGCTCGCGCGCCTTCGCGCCCGGACGAAGCGTGAAGGCATCGCGGAGCCAGCGGCGCTGAAGCGCGCGCTGCGGGACGAACTGCGCAGCCTGCTCGCCCCGCTGGAGAGGAAGCTCGACCTTGACCGCGCCAAGCCTTTGGTCATCATGGTGGCGGGCGTCAACGGCTCGGGCAAGACCACTTCGATCGGCAAGCTTGCCAAGTGGCTCCAGCAGCAGAATCGCAGCGTACTGCTGGCGGCGGGCGACACGTTTCGCGCCGCGGCGCGCCAGCAGCTCGCCGCTTGGGGCGAGAAGAACGGTGTCGCGGTCATCAGCCAGGAATCGGGCGATGCCGCTGCCGTGGTGTACGACGCCACCGCCGCGGCGCGCGCGCGCGGTATCGACGTGCTCATCGCCGACACGGCCGGGCGGCTACCGACGCAACTGCACCTGATGGCGGAGATTCAGAAGGTGAAACGCGTGCTCGACAAGGCGCTGCCCGGCGCGCCGCACGAAGTGTTGCTGGTGCTGGACGCCAATACCGGACAGAACGCCGTTGCCCAGGTCAAGTCCTTCGACGAAGCGCTCGGCCTCACCGGCCTGATCCTCACCAAGCTCGACGGCACCGCCAAGGGAGGCGTGGTGTGTGCGATCGCGCAGCAACAGCCGGTGCCGCTGCTGTTCGTCGGTGTCGGCGAAGGCATCGACGACATGCGGCCGTTCGCGGCCGCGGAGTTTGCAGAGGCGCTGCTTGATTAGCTTCTCCGCCGTCTCCAAGCGCTACCCGGGCGGCCAGGAAGCGCTGCGCGGGGTGTCCTTTGCGCTCGAGGCCGGCGAGTTCGCTTTTCTCACCGGGCATTCCGGCGCCGGCAAGTCCACACTGCTCAAGCTGATCCCGGCGATCGAGCGGCCGACCTCTGGCAGCGTGATCGTCAATGGGCAGAACGTCGGCGCGCTGAAGCGCTCGGCGGTGCCCTACCTCAGGCGCAACCTGGGCCTGGTGTTCCAGGACCAGAAGCTGCTGTATGACCGCACGGTCTACGACAACGTCATGCTGCCGCTCTCCTTCAGCGGCCAGCCGCCACGTGAAGCGGCGCGGCGCGCGCGCGCGGCGCTCGACAAGGTGGGGCTGCTCGCACGCGAGCGCGCCAACCCGATCCAGCTCTCCGGCGGCGAGCAGCAGCGCCTGGCGATCGCACGCGCGGTAGTGAACCGGCCGGCGATGCTGGTGGCCGACGAACCCACCGCCAACCTGGATGCCGAGTCGGCGGCCCGCATCATCGACATCTTGGTCTCGTTCCACCAGGTCGGCGTCATGCTGCTCATCGCCACGCACGACCAGGCGCTGATCGAGCGCTACGGCAAGCGCGTTGTGCGCCTGGTACAAGGGCGGCTCGACGCTGCGGGCCTGCCCGCCGCATGATGACCTGGCTGCGCCAGCATCGTGCAGCGTTCGCGCGCGCGCTTGGCAAGCTGCTTGCGCAGCGTGGCGCGAGCCTGCTGAACGCTTTGGTGATCGGCGTGGCGCTGTCGCTGCCTGCGGGTGGCTACGCGCTGCTCGCCAACCTGCAGGAGGTGGCGCAACGCGTCGCGCTGGAGCCGCAGCTGTCGGTGTTCCTCAAGCCGGAGGCGAAACGCGCAGAGCTCGAACACCGCCTGCACGCCGATGCCCGCGTCGCTCAACTGCGCTTCGTTTCGCGCGACGATGCCCTCAAGGAGCTGCGCCGTACCGAAGACCTCGCCGAAGTGGTGGCGGCGTTGGAGCGCAATCCGCTGCCGGATGCCTTCGTGCTGCGCGCGCGGGACGGCAACCCCGTTGCATTGGAAGCGCTCGCCACCGACGTTCGCGCCATGACCGGAATCGCGCACGTGCAGGTGGATTCCGCCTGGGCGCAGCGCCTTGGGGCCCTGGCGCGCATCGGGCGGCTGGCGCTGGCGGCGCTCGCGCTGCTGCTCGCCACCGGTCTGGTCGCCGTGACCTTCAACACCATCCGCCTGCAGGTCCTCACGCAACTCGACGAAATCGAGGTGTCGCAGCTGCTCGGCGCGACCGACGCATTCATCCGGCGGCCGTTCTTCTACCTCGGGACGCTCCAGGGACTAGCCGGTGGTGGCCTTGGCCTGGCAATCCTTTATGCCGGGCTCGCCACATTGAACCAGGGCGTGCGTGAGCTGGCGCAGAGCTACGGTTCCAGCTTTCAGCTGGCCTTCCTGCCCGGCACGGAAGCGATTGCGGTGCTTGGCCTGTGCGCTCTCCTTGGCTGGATGGGAGCACTACTGGCAGTGAGTAAATACTTACGCTAAACTCCTTTATTCATTTGTTTAAAATGGAGTCTCCAAGAGGAACTCTGAGGTGGTTTTGGCACTCCAACGCTGCGAGTGCTAGAATTTTCCTAAGGGGGTAAGGCGATGCATTCCGCACAGGCTATGCCAATGACGATGCCCATGCCGCTCGCGGCGGGCAGCCTTGAGGCATACATCCAATCGGTCAACCGCCTGCCGCTGCTCAGCGCCGAGCAGGAGCAGGACTATGCGCGCCGCTGGCGCGAGGAAAACGACGTCGAAGCTGCCCGCCAGCTGGTGCTGTCGCACTTGCGGCTGGTGGTTGCGGTGGCGCGCAGCTACCTCGGCTATGGCCTGCCACACGCCGACCTGATCCAGGAAGGCAACATCGGCCTGATGAAGGCGGTCAAGCGCTTCGACCCCTCGCGCGGCGTGCGCCTGGTGTCGTTTGCCATCCATTGGGTGAAGGCCGAGATGCATGAATACATCCTGCGCAACTGGCGGCTGGTGAAAATCGCCACCACCAAGGCGCAGCGAAAGCTGTTCTTCAACCTGCGCTCGATGAAAACGAGCCTCGCGCCGCTGGGCGTCGCCGAGGTCGAGCGTGTCGCCGCCGAGCTGAAGGTCAAGCCGGAGGAAGTGGTGGAGATGGAGATGCGGCTGGCTGGCCGCGAAGTCGGCTTCGAAGCGGACGACAGCGACGAGGAGGCCTACGCGCCGGTGCATTTCCTCGCGGCCGATCCGCAGGCCGAGCCCTCGAGCGTGCTGGAAGCGCGGCAGGAGGAAAGCGTCAGCGCTGCTGCCCTGCGGGGCGCGCTTGCCGCCCTTGACGCGCGCAGCCGCCGCATCGTCGAGGCGCGCTGGCTGAAGGAGAAAAACCCGGCTACGCTGCACGACCTGGCCGCGGAATTCAAGGTATCCGCCGAACGCATCCGGCAGATCGAGGCCAAGGCGATGCAAAAGATGAAACAGGCAATGCAGGCGCAACTCGCGCCGCGCGCACTACCCGCGCCCGCCGCGGCCTAGGGCTTACTTCAGCAGCACGCGCAGGTCGTGCGCCAGGTCCTCGGCGATGCGGTCGTGGCGCACGAACAGGCGCAATCGTCCCTGCGGGTCGATGACGTAGCTCTGCGCGCTATGGTCGATGGAATAGCCGTCCGGCGTCTTGCCCGGGCGTTTTTCGAAATACACCTTAAATTCCTTCGCCACGCGGCGCGTGGCCTCCAGGTCGCCGGCCATGCCGAGGAAGCGCGCATCGAAGGCCGTGACGTAGTCGGACAGCGCCTGGCGCGTATCGCGCTCGGGATCCACCGTCACCAGCAGCACCTGCACGCGGTCTGCGTCCGGCCCAAGCTGCTTCATCGCCTGCGCCGCCTCGGCCAGTGTGGTCGGGCATACATCGGGGCAGTGCGTGAAACCAAAGAACACCACCACCGCCTTGCCGCGAAAATCCTCCAGGCGGCGCGGCTTGCCGGTGTGGTCGGTGAGTTCGAGGCTCCTGCCGTAATCCACGCCGGTGATGTCGGTGCTCTTGAACTTCGGCTGCCCGCCATCGCAGGCCGCCAGCGTGAGAGCGAAGAGCGCCGCGAGGCCGACGCGGCAGACACGCAGCACGAGCTTGACACTCTCGCCGCGCGCGCGCTTCATACGCTCAAGCGGCGAATTTGCGCTCTCGGCGGATGCACAGCGCGACGCACAGGACCGCCGACAGCACGGCAAGTGAGTACCATTGCAGCGCGTAGCCCTCATGCTCCTCCACGCCTGCATCGGCGCGCGGCCAGTTGCGCGCCAGGCCGTCGGCCAGTGGCGAGTGCTGCTCGAGGACATAGGGCTCGAGCTTCAGGCCCGACCAGACGGCGAAGGTGGTCACCTCGACGTTCTGCCAGACGCGGCCCTCGGGTTTCGCGCCGGCAGGCGCGTTGGCGCGGGGGAAATGATCCAGTGCCTGGCCCTCGATGTCGTGCAGCCCGGGCGGCGTGCGCAAATGCGGCAGATGCTCGCGGTGCAGCGGCGCCGCCACCCAGCCGCGGTTCACCAGCACGTGCCGGCCGTCGGCGAGGCGCAGCGGCTGCACCACGTGGTAGCCCGGGCGACCGCGATTCAGCTTGATGTCGATGAGCACCGTGTAGCGCTCGAGAAACTCGCCGCGCAGCTGCAGGTGCTTCTCGTTCGCCACGGCGGCACGTTTCTCCGCCGCGCGGCCCGATTGCCAGTTGCCCAGCGCGATACCAGCGGCGCAAGCCGCCGCCGCGAGCGCGCAGGGCCACCAGCGGGGACGGAAAGAGTATGCTGAAATCATGCGCCACAACGCGTCGGCGGCGGATTCAGGATTACCTCATCGTGCAGTCATGAATAAGAACTCCCTCAAATTCAGCCTCATGATAACAACCGTCGCGCTGGCCGCGATGCTTGCCGGCGTGTGGCTCGCTGAAATATATCGGCAACACGATGCGCGGGCCATGTTGCTGCCGGATCAGATGACTACGGTGTTTCCTGCTCCCAAGCCACTGACGCCCTTCGCGCTCACCGATCATAAGAATCGGGCATTTGATCTTGCAAGTTTGAAGGGTAAATGGTCGTTTCTCTTTTTTGGCTTCACCCATTGCCCGGACATCTGTCCGACGACCCTGGCGGATCTGGCCCGTGCGCGCGACAGTATCGCCAGGAATACGGCCGGCGCCGAAGATATCCAATTCGTCTTTATCTCCGTAGATCCAAATCGCGATACCGCCAGCAAGCTCGGGCAATACGTGGGCTATTTTGGTACGACGTTTCTCGGGGTGACGGGAGACAACGCGCAGATCGGCAACCTGGCGGCTCAACTGGGCGCCGCGGTTCAGGTTGAGATCACGCCGGGCTTGGAAAACTATCCCGTCTATCACAGCGCGGCGGTATTTTTGCTGGATCCGCAATCCCGCTATCACG
The DNA here is from genome assembly GCA_964631735.1 of uncultured Enterobacteriaceae bacterium. Lineage (GTDB taxonomy): Bacteria > Pseudomonadota > Gammaproteobacteria > Burkholderiales > SG8-39 > JAABQT01. Next base: position 1,192 of record CAZVZV010000026.1, on the reverse strand, counting down.
CCGTGTTCACGCCGCCCCATGATGCGGAGGCGATCAGCAGGCGTTTCAAAGTGCTGCGCGAGCTTGCGGCGGGCAATGCGACATGAACCTGGAATTCCGCGGGGTTGCGCGGGTTCTGGCGCTTATTTCGACCGCACCACCATGTAGTCGACGGCAGCCTTAACCTCGGCGTTGCTCAGCGCCGGGTTGCCGCCTTTGGCCGGCATCACTCCCGCGCTCGTCTGCATGCCGTTGACGGCGCTGGCGTAAAGCGTATCGACGCCTTTGGCGATGCGCTTGGCCCACTGGCCCTTATCTTCAAGCCTCGGCGCGCCGGCAATACCGGCACCGTGGCAGACCGCGCAACTCGCTTGGTAGACCTGCTGCCCGTCGCGGGCGGGCTGCGGCGCGACTACCGCGTTTTTCACCGGCTCGCGCTGAGTTCCCGCCGCAACGACGCCGACCTGGCCAACGGGTTTGATCCGCTCGGCCACACTCGACCCCGTGGCCAGCAGCGCGCCGCGGTCCATTCGGACCCGGTCGGGCATGCCGCGGTGATGGCCCACCAGAATGAATATGAACAGCATCAACGCTGCAGTGACGCCAACAATGGTCCAAACGTGTGCCGCGTAGCTTTTTTTGGTCATTGCTACAACAATCCCTTCACGAAAAAGACGCCTCGCGTAAAAAAGGTGTAGTCCGCTTCAAGCGCCCCGATACCCAGAAGCACCATCAACAAAAACGTTGGGACCAAAATGGCATACATCAAGGCCAGCCTCTCCCACATCATGTGCATGAAGACCGCGACGATCAGCCCAGCCTTCAACAGCATGAAGACGATGATCAGGGTCCACCTGAGGTAACCCTGAAAGTGGAAGTAGTCGACCGCATAAGACATGGCACTGAGAACGAAGAGCAATCCCCAGATCTTGAGATAAATGCCGATCGGATGCTGCTGCCCTTGCGCGTGCGCCTGCTGTTGCACTTGCGCGCCATGCTGCTGCCCTTCCGCGTGCGCCATGATCTGCCTTACCAGAGATAGAAAACTGCGAAGATGAATACCCACACCAGATCGACGAAGTGCCAATACAGGCCCATGATTTCGACGATCTCGTACTTTCCCTTCCGGCCGGTCATAAAGCCTGGCCGCTCGTTATCCAGATCTCCCCGCAAGACCTTGATGGCCACGATGATCAGGAAGATCACGCCGATC
>CAZVZV010000025.1:0-4264 GCA_964631735.1 uncultured Enterobacteriaceae bacterium | reverse complement strand
GCGACACCTGCGTCCCGAACGCAGTACTCTACCAGGCTGAGCTACACCCCGACGTGCAGGAAAAACTAGCTGCGGCGCGTCACTGAAAAGGACGCCAATTCTAGCAAAGAATTCCGGTACGGTGACGCCGCCAGCCCGTGGAGGGCGCCCGCCGCCACCTCGGCCTCGCGCGTTGCCACCTCGCGGGCATAGTCGAGCGCCCCGCTGGCCCTGATCGTCGCCAGCACCGGCGCGAAGCCTTCGCGTCCGCCATCCAGGATCGCGCGGCGCACCAGCGCGCGCTCGCGCGGGCCCGCCGCCTGCATCGCGCGAATCACCGGCAGCGTCGGCTTGCCCTCGGCGAGGTCATCGCCCAGGCTCTTGCCGGTCTCCTCGGCCTCGCCGGAGTAGTCGAGCACGTCGTCGATCACCTGGAAGGCCGTGCCGAGGTGCATGCCGTAGGCGGCCAGTCCCTCCTCCACGGCGGGCGCGGCGCCGCCGAGAACCGCGCCGATGCGCGCCGCAGCCTCGAACAGCTTGGCAGTCTTTCTGCGTACCACGTCGAGGTAACGCGCCTCGTCCACGTCCGGGTCGTGGCAGTTCATCAACTGCAGCACTTCGCCTTCGGCGATGGTATTGGTGGCGTCCGCCAGCACGCGCATCACGCGCATGCTGTCCAGGCCGACCATCATCTGGAAGGCGCGTGAATACAGGAAATCGCCCACCAGCACGGAGGCGGCGTTGCCGAAAGCCGCGTTGGCGGTGCGGCGCCCGCGCCGCAGCTGCGATTCGTCCACGACGTCGTCGTGCAGCAGCGTCGCGGTATGGATGAACTCCACCACCGCGGCGAGCTCCAGCCGCGCCTGGCCGCGGAAGCCGACCGCACCCGCGGCCAGCAACACCAGCGCAGGGCGCAGGCGTTTGCCGCCGCCGGCCACGATGTACTCGGCAACTTGACGCACCAGGCCCACGTCGGAGGTGAGGCGCGCGCGGATCAGCGCGTCCACCTGCTGCATGTCGTCGGCGACAGGGGCTAGAAAAGTGCTGGCAGTGGTCGCGGGTATGGCGGACATGGCGGGTGCGGCGGGTGCGGCGGGTGCGGGCCATAGCATACAAGTCTTTGACGGGCGTGGCCGGAATCTCCTATAATTCCAAGTCTTTACCGATCACATTGGCAACGGGTTTCCCATGTACGCAATCATCAAGACTGGCGGCAAGCAGTACCGGGTCGAGTCGGGCGAGCAGTTGCGCGTCGAGACTCTTCCCGCGGAGGTCGGCGCCGCGGTTTCCTTTGACCAGGTGCTGGCGGTCGGCAAAGGCGAGGCAGTGCGCGTCGGCACGCCCCTGCTGGCCGGCGCCGCTGTCAAGGCCACGGTGCTCGCGCACGGCCGCGGCGACAAGGTCAGGATTTTCAAGCTGCGCCGGCGCAAGCATTTCCAGAAATCGCAGGGACATCGGCAGAATTACACCGAGGTCCGCATCGACGACATCGTCGGCGGGACCTGAGCAGGGAGCTGAGGACATGGCACACAAGAAAGCGGGCGGCAGCTCGCGCAACGGACGCGATTCACAGGCCAAACGGCTCGGCGTAAAGACCTACGGCGGCGAGCAAGTCAATGCCGGGCAGATCCTGGTGCGGCAGCGCGGCACCCGGGTGCATCCCGGCAGCAATGTCGGCATGGGGCGCGACCATACCCTGTTCGCACGGGTGGCGGGAAAGGTGCAGTTCGCGGTGAAAGGCGCCGCCAGCAGGCAGACCGTGAGCATCGTCCCGGCGTAGACGAGCCCGCTCCCGCGAAGCCCTATCGGTCGCGGTAGGGCTTTTTCATTTCCAGGCCATGAAATTCATCGACGAAGCAAAGATCGAAGTGCATGCCGGCAAGGGCGGTGACGGCAGCGCTGCGTTCCGGCGCGAGAGGTCCGTTCCGCGCGGCGGACCGAGCGGCGGCGACGGCGGACGCGGCGGCAGCGTATGGGCGGTGGCCGATCGCAACCTGAATACGCTGATCGACTACCGCTTTGCGCGCATCCATCGGGCGGAAGAAGGCGATGCCGGGCGCGGCTCGGACAAGTATGGCCGCGGCGGCCGCGACATCGAGCTGCGCGTGCCCGTGGGCACCATCGTGCGCGAAGCGGCGAGTAGTGACCTGATCGCCGACCTGGCGCGCGATGGCGAGCGCGCGCTGCTCGCCAAAGGCGGCCAGGGCGGCCTCGGCAATCTGCATTTCAAGTCCAGCATCAACCGCGCGCCGCGCCAGTACACGCGCGGCCTGCCCGGGGAAAGCCGCGCGCTGGCGCTCGAATTGCGCGTGCTGGCCGATGTCGGCTTGCTCGGCCTGCCGAATGCAGGCAAGTCCACCCTGGTGCGTGCCGTCTCCAGCGCGCGGCCGAAGGTGGCGGATTACCCGTTCACCACGCTCAACCCTTCGCTGGGCGTGGTGCGTATCGCGCCAGAGGCGAGCTTCGTCATCGCCGACATCCCCGGGCTGATCGAGGGAGCCGCGGAGGGTGCGGGGCTTGGCCACCAGTTCCTGAGGCACCTCTCGCGCACGCGGTTGCTGCTGCACATGGTCGACATCGCGCCGCCCGATCCGGAGGCTGACCCAGCGCAGGACGCGCGCGCCCTGGCGCAGGAGTTGAAGAAGTACGACGAGGCGCTGTACCGCAAGCCGCGCTGGCTGGTGTTCAACAAGATCGACGCGGTGGCGGACGCCGATGCGCGCATTGCCCGCCTGCTTCGCGCGCTGCGCTGGAAAGGCCCCTGGTTCAAGGTCAGCGCATTGAACAGTGCCGGCTGCCGCGAACTTTGCAACGCGGCCTACCGGTTCCTGGCGCAGGCCGAGAAGCGGCCGCGCGCGCGGCGCGCGGCCTAAAAGCAGATGGCGACACAGCTTGCGACCGCGCGGACGCTGATCGTCAAGGTCGGCAGCTCGCTGGTCACCAACGAGGGCCGCGGCCTGGACGTGGCGGCGATCACGCGCTGGGCGGCGCAGATTGCGCAGCTGCGCGCGCTCGGTCGGCGTTGCGTGCTGGTGTCCTCGGGCGCGATCGCCGAGGGACTGCAGCGCCTGGGCTGGAGCCAGCGGCCGCACGCCCTTAACGAACTGCAGGCGGCGGCGGCAGTGGGGCAGATGGGCCTGGTGCAATGCTACGAGACCTGCTTTCGCAGGCACGGCATCGCTACCGCCCAAGTGCTGTTGACGCATGCCGACCTGGCAGACCGGCAGCGCTACCTCAATGCACGCTCCACGCTGCTGACCCTGCTCAGGCTGGGCGTGATTCCGGTGATCAACGAGAACGACACCGTGGTCACCGACGAGATCAAGGTCGGCGACAACGATACGCTCGCGGCGCTGGTGACCAACCTGGTGGAGGCCGATGCCCTGGTGATCCTCACGGATCAGGCCGGGTTGTATGACGCCGATCCACGGCATGCGCCTGCGGCCAAGCTTATCGAAGAGGCCATCGCCGGCGAGCCTCGCCTCGAAGCGGTGGCCGGCGGCGCCGGCTCGAGCCTTGCGCGCGGCGGCATGATCACCAAAGTGCTGGCCGCCAAGCGCGCGGCGCGCAGCGGCGCGCACACTGCGATCGCCTCGGGACGCGAGCCCGACGTGCTGGTGCGCCTGGCGCAGGGCGAGCGCATCGGCACGCTGCTGCTGGCGCAGACCACGCCGCTGGCAGCGCGCAAGCAATGGCTGGCGGATCACGTCGCGGTGGCTGGGCGGCTCGCATTGGACGCCGGCGCCGCGCGCGCCCTGATGCGCGACGGCAAGAGCCTGCTGCCGATCGGCGTGACGGCGGTGAGTGGAGATTTCGAGCGCGGCGCACTTGTCGGCTGCGACGGCCCGGAGGGCCGCGAGGTCGCGCGCGGCCTGGTGAACTACGCGGCCGCCGAGGCGCGGCTCATCATGCGCCGGCCTTCGAGCGAAATAGAATCCATCCTGGGCTACGTGGACCAGCCGGAGCTGATCCACCGGGACAACCTGGTGGTCCTCTGAGTCAGTCGGCGAGCGAGCCTTCCGGTCGTGCGTTCGGGTGGCGGCCGAACCGCAGCGCGTCGGCCCCCTCCCGCGGCGTGCTGATTACGTGCTTCGCCGGGCACAGGAAGTTCCAGTACAGCTCGCGCCGATACATCGGCGTGGTGCGATCGCTGATCACGGCCCAGCCCGGGTCCTTGACCGCGACCCACACGCCGTTGCGGCTGGCGCGTGCGTAGATCTTGTGCTCGCGCGTGACGCAGCGAAAGCCCTCGTAGCTCACGTTCGCAGCAGACTCGGTGCGGGGG
>CAZVZV010000024.1:0-19309 GCA_964631735.1 uncultured Enterobacteriaceae bacterium | reverse complement strand
CTGCCTGGTGGCGCTGGACAAGATCGCGCTCGACCCGGAGACGGTCAACAACACGCTCGGCGTGCTGCTCAAGTACCAGGACGACATCGAGAGGATCGCCGGCGAGGAAGCCGCGCGCCTGGTGGGCGAAGCGAAGAGCGCGGCCGCCACGGCCTGACCGGCAGCATGCACGCGCCCACGTTTTTTCAGCGGCTGTTTGGCGGCCGCGGCGACGGCATGGACCGTGAATGCCGCGAGGCGATAGCGCTGTGCCGCAGCTTGCTCGGCCAGAGGGGTGAAGCTTCCGGCGCGGCGCTCGCGAGAGAAGCGCTCGCCGCTTTCAGCGCGCTCGGCCCGGCATCCCGGGATCAGTTCTTCGAAATCCTTGCCACGGAGTTCTCGCCCTCGCCCGAGGCGGTCGGCAAGGCCGCAGATGCCTACCGCACCGATCCTACGCCGTCGAACCTGCTGCGCCTGCAGGGGGTGGTCGAGCCCGTGAGGCAGGAGTTGTTCCGCCGGCTCAACATGGCGCCGGGCGGGACTGCGGGGCTGGTGGAGATGCGCAAGCTGCTGCTGCGTGACCTGCAAGACCACCCCGGGTGGCGCGCGGTGGACGCCGATCTCCTGCACCTGCTGCGCTCCTGGTTCAACCGCGGATTCCTGCGGCTCGAGCGCATCGATTGGCGGACCTCGGCCCTGGTGCTCGAGAAGCTCATCGCCTACGAGGCGGTGCACGCGATCCAGGGCTGGTCCGACCTGCGCCGGCGGCTGCAAGCCGACCGCCGCTGCTTCGCCTTCTTCCACCCGTCACTGCCCGACGAGCCGCTTATCTTCATCGAGGTGGCGCTTTCGCGCCGCGTCAGCGCCGTGGTGCAGCCGCTGCTGGCCCCCGATGCGCCGGTGTCCGATCCGCGCGACGCCCGCTGCGCGATGTTCTACTCGATCACCAATTGCCAGGACGGCCTGCGCGGTATCTCCTTTGGCAATTTCCTTATCAAGCAAGTCGCCGAAGAGCTCAAGCGCGAGTTCCCAAGGCTGCGCGCGTTCGCAACTCTGTCACCAATTCCGGGCTTTCGCGCCTGGCTGGACAGCGCGCGGGTCCGGCTCGCAGCGGGCGCAGCTGGGGAAGCCCGGCTCGCGCTGCTTTCCCGACTTGACGCGCCGGGCTGGCACCAGGCCGGCGACGAGACGCTGCGCCACATGCTCACCGGCTTGTGCGCCCACTACCTGCTGCACGCGAAGCAGGGTCACGATCCGCTCGATCCGGTGTCACGGTTTCATCTCGGCAACGGCGCTTCGCTGGAGCGGCTGAACTGGCTGGGCGACACCTCGGAGCAGGGGCTCAAGCGTTCGGCGGGCATGATGGTGAATTACGTGTACCGGCTGCGCGATGTCGAGCGCAATCACGAGCGCTTCGTCAACGAGCACGTGGTGGTTGCGGCGCGAGGAATACAGAAGCTCGCCCGCGAGTGCCCGCTTGCCGGCGATGGACGCGAGCCGCCGGGACGCTGAGGATGCTGCCGCAACTCCAGTTCGACGCGCCGCGCGGCAAGCTCGCCGAGAACGTGATGCACTTCGCGCGCCTGCTGCGCGGCGCGGGCCTGCGCGTGGGCCCCGACCGCGTGGTCGACTGCGTGCGTGCGCTCGAGATCGCCGGCGCCGACCGGCGCGAGGACTGGTACTGGACCATGTCGGCGGTGCTGCTGTCGCGCGAGGAGCAGCGCCCGATTTTCGACCAGGCGTTTCGCCTGTTCTGGCGCGACCCCAAGCTGACCGAGAAGATGATGCAAATGCTGCTGCCGCAGACCTACGGCCGCACGCCCAAGCCCGAGGAGCAGCAAAGCCAGCGCCTGACCGACGCCCTGTACGCACAGAGGAAGCCCGAGGAGCAGCGCGAGGAGCAGAAAGTGGAGCTCGACGCGCGCCTCACCTTCTCCTCGCGCGAGGTGCTGCAGCGCATGGATTTCGACACCATGTCGGCGGCGGAACTCGCCGAGGCGAAGAAGGCCATCCGCCAGCTGCGCCTGCCGCTGCCGCTGATCCGCACCCGGCGCCACGCGCCCCACCTGCGCGGCCGGCGCGTGCACCTGCGCGCCACACTGCGCGAGAGCCTGCGCGAGGGCGGCGACGTGATCCCGCTGGTGCGCTCCAAGCCGGTGCAAATCCACCCGCCGCTGGTGGTGCTGTGCGACATCTCGGGGTCGATGAATCCCTACGCGCGCATGTTCCTGCACTTCCTGCACGCGCTCACCAACGACCGCGACCGGGTGCACACTTTCGTTTTCGGCACGCGGCTCACCAACGTCACCCGCCAGCTGCGCCACCGCGACGTCGACGTGGCGATGGCGCGGGTGGCCGACGCGATCAAGGACTGGTCGGGCGGCACGCGCATCGGCGTGTGCCTGCGCGAGTTCAACTGGCGCTGGGCGCGGCGCCTGCTCGGCCAGAATGCCTGCGTGCTGCTGGTGTCCGACGGCCTGGACCGCGAGGCAGGCGAAGGCCTGGCCGAGGAAATGGAGCGGCTGTCCAAGTCCTGCCGCTTTCTCGTCTGGCTCAATCCGCTGCTGCGCTACGACAAGTTCGAGGCCAAGCCGGCGGGGGTGCGCGCCATGCTTCCGCACGTGGACTTGTTCCTGCCGGTGCATAATCTGAAGAGTCTGGTCGACCTGGCGCACACGCTGAGGCGTCCGTTGGCGCGCAAAGCAGAGGACAGCGCATGGAGATGAGCGGCGAGCAATTGATCCCGGCGTCGCAGGCCGATACCTGGGCCGCGCTCAACGACCCGGAGATGCTCAAAGCCTGCGTGCCGGGCTGCGAATCCATCGAGCGCATCGCGGACAACGAGTTTCAGGTGCTGATGGTGGCGCGCATCGGGCCGGTGAGCGCCAAGTTCAAGGGCAAGCTCGGCCTGTCCGATTTGAAGCCGCCGCACTCGTATGCGATCGCCTTCGAGGGCCAGGGCGGCGCAGCCGGCTTCAGCAAGGGATCGGCGCAGGTGCAGCTCGCTGCCGACGGCGACGCTACCCGGCTTAGTTACCAGGTCAAGGCCAACGTCGGCGGCAAGTTGGCGCAGATCGGCTCGCGCCTGGTGGACGCTGCGGCGAAAAAAATCTCGCAGGACTTTTTCAACGCCTTCAACGAGAAGATGGGCGCGCTGCATGGCGCGCCGGGCGCCGCCGGGCAGGACGAGCACCTGCCGGGACCCGTGCCCCGCGACCCGGAGCTGCCGACCGTGTCCGACCGCTCGCTGGTTTTCCTCGCGGCGGGCGCGCTGCTGGTGTTCGCGGCGGCCTTGTTCGTCCTCTACGGCTGAAGGAGTCCAATTGATGGCTGTCGCCACGCAACGTGACAACCCCGCAGAGCGCGCGCCAGCGGTGGTCCTGATCGCCGAACTGCGCAATTTCACCAGCATGTCGGAAATGCTCGACGCGGCGCGCGTGCTGGCGCTGGCGGACCAGTTTTTTGACTGCTCCGCCGCGGCGGTGCAGGCGAACAGCGGCGAAGTCATCGCCGTCCACAACGACTCGCTGATCGCCGCATTCCGGTGCGGCACGCCGGCGGAACAGGCGCGCAGCGCCATGCGCGCGGCGCAACGCATGGCGGCGGAATTCGACCCGGTGGTGCAGGCCTGGCAACGCGACTATGGCCTGCGCGTGGCGATCTCGTCTGGCATGCACCTCGGCGACGCGGTGTTCGGCGAGGCCGGCCCGGCCAGCCAGCGCAACTCCGTGGTGTTCGGCGATTGCGTCAGCATCGCCGAGCGCCTGGTGCACCGCGCGCGCGCCGGCGAGCTGGTGCTGTCGGACACCGTGCTGGGCGTGCTGTCGGTGGCGGAGCTGGAGCTGGACGCGCAGCCCTTGCCGCCGCTCGAGCTGCACAATCGCCCGCCGATCCGCATCTACGGCGTGCTGCGCAACGACCGGCTCGACTTTACGTCGTAGCCGCCTCGCGCATCGCCGCGGCCAGCGCCTCCGGCGGCTGTGCGCCGGACACGCCGAATTTGCGCTCCAGGATGAAAGTCGGCACGCCACTGATGCCAAGCGCCTTCATGCTCTCCTCGAGCTGCGCCACGCGCCGCGACTGAACTGCGTCGTTCCAGCGCGCTTCGACTGCGCCGCGCGGCAGCCCCGCGGTCTCGGCAATGCCGAGCAGCACCGCCCGATCCCCGATGTCGCGCGCTTGCTCGAAGTAGGCACGGAACAGCGCGTCCACCACCGGGCCTCCCGCAGCGCACTCCTGCGCCAGGTCGATCAGCTGGTGCGCGGCGAAGGTATTTGGCGTGCGCTCGATACGCTCGAGCGCGAATTCGATGCCCTCGCCGCGCCCTTCGGCGGCGACTCGCTCGTCCAGCTGGCGGCCGCGCTCCGCGGAGCCGAACTTCGCGCGCCGGTACTCGGCGCGCGGCATGCCCTCCGGCGGCATGGCGGGATTGAGCTGGAACGGTAGCCAGACCACCTCCGGCGGCGTTTCGCCCCCGACCATGGCCAGCGCCTTCTCCAGCCGGCGCTTGCCGATGTAGCACCAGGGGCACACCACGTCGGAAACGACCTCGATCTTCATTGGGCGGGCTTCTTCGTCTCGGGCACGACCCAGAAATAGACCGTGCGGCCGTTGGACTCGAGCTTTTTGTCGGGCTTCCAACTGCCCATGTCGAACTGGTGTGAAACGATGCGCGTGCCGGGCCGCAGCTCGCGCAGCAGCTTCGGACGCAGCTTCAGGTTGAGGTCAGGCAGCAGGTACAGCGTGATGACGGTGGCGTCGCGGAAGTCTGCATTGAACAGGTCTCCCGCGCGGAACTGCGCCAGCTGCTCGACGCCGTTCCGGCGTGCGTTTTCCTGTGCTTCGCGGATGCGCTCAGGATCGATGTCAATGCCGACTGCGCGCACGCCGTACAGCCTTGCCGCGGTCACCGGGATGCGACCGTCGCCCGAGCCGAGGTCGTACAGCACGTCGCCTGGCCTGATGTTTGCCAGGCGCAGCATGTCCTCGACCACTTCCTGCGGCGTGGGCACGAAGATGACATCGGGATCGCGCTCGCCCCGATCGATCTGTGCCTGTGTCGCCCCGTCCAGCGCGAGCGCCGGGCCTGCAGCAAGCCACATCGAGACGATCCAGACCAGTCCCTGCACGGCGCCCTCTGACATTGGCCGGGCGCCGATTATGCACGAACGCGGCGCGAGCGCTGTCACGCTCCGGCGATGGTCATGTTCTCCACCAGGATCGAACCGCTGCGGCGCGAGCCGCGCACCACCACGTCGCTGCCCACTGCCGCGATGCCCCGGAACATGTCCTTGAGGTTGCCGGCGATGGTGATTTCCTCCACGGGATAGGCGATCTCCCCGCCTTGCACCCAGTAGCCTGCGGCGCCTCGCGAGTAGTCGCCGGTCACCAGGTTGATGCCGTAGCCGAGTTGCTCGGTCACCAGCAGGCCGCGGCCCAGTTGCCGCAGCATGCCGCGGAAATCCGGCCCGGCGGACTCCAGGCTGAGATTGTGGTTGCCACCCGCGCTGCCGGTGCTCTGCATGCCGAGCTTGCGCGCCGAGTAGCAGCCCAGGAAATAGCCTTGCAGCACGCCGTCGCGCACCACGCTGCGCGCGCGGGTCGCCACGCCCTCCTCGTCGAACGGCGCGCTGGCGAGCGCCTTGCGCTCGTGCGGCCGCTCCTCGATGTTCACCCCGCGGGCGAACACCTGCTGGCCGAGGCTGCCGGCAAGGAAGCTCGCCTTGCGGTACAAGCTGCCGCCACTCGCTGCGGAGACGAAACTGCCCAGCAGCATCGCCGCCTGCGGCGCCTCGAACAACACCGGCGCCTGGCGCGTGCCGATCTTGCGCGCACCGAGCCGCGCCAGCGCGCGCGCGCCGGCGTAGCGGCCCAGCGCCTCAGCCCGCGCCAGCTGTGCCGGTACCCGCACTGCACTGGTCCAGTCGTCGCGCTGCATGCCGCCCTTGGCCTCGGCGATCACCGACAGGGCGAGCGAGTGGCGCGAGGTCGGAAAACCGCCCATGAAGCCAAGACTGTTGGCGAACACGAATTGCGCATGCTGCGCCGACACCGATGCCCCTTCCGAGTTGCGGATCTTGGGCGACAACGCGAAGGCCGCGGCCTCGCATCGGCGTGCGATGCCGATCGCTTCCTCGGTGGCGAGCGCCCAGGGATGGTAGAGGTCGAGGTCGGGCATATCGCGTGCGAGCAGTTCGGCTTCGGGCAACCCGGCGCAGTCATCCACCGCGGTGTGGCGCGCAATGGCCAGCGCTGCCGCCACCGTCTGTTCAACGGCCGCTGCGGAAAAATCCGAAGTGCTGGCGTGTCCGCGATGCGCGCCGGGCCGCTCGCCGAGGACCACGCTTACGCCGATGCCCTTGTCACGGTTGTGCTCGATGGTGTCCACAGCGCCCTTGCGCACCGTCACCGACAGGCCCTGTCCTTCCGACACGTCGCATTCGCAGGCGCTGGCACCCAGCCGCTTTGCATGCGCAAGCACATCAGACGCGAATTGCTGCAACTGCGCCTGCGTGTAGCTGAAGTGGCCGCCGTTTTTCATCGCGCGCTATCATAGCAGCGCGATGCAAGACGAAATTCCCAGCAAGACGAGGAAGAAACAGGAGATGCACGCACTGCAGAAGCTCGGCGCCGCCCTGGTGGATCTGTCCGCCGCGCACCTCGAGCACATGGCGCTGCCCGAGGACCTGGCGCAGGCGGTGCACGAAGCGCGCCGCTTCCGTAGCCACGAGGCGAAGCGCCGCCAGGTTCAGCTCATCGGCCGGCTGATGCGCAGCATCGACCCCGAGCCGATCCGCGCGCAGCTCGCCAGTGTCGAAGGCGGTTCGGCGCAGGAGCGCGCGCGCCACCAGCGGCTCGAGCACTGGCGCACGCGGCTGATGGAAGACGACGGCGCGCTCACGGAATTCGCCGCCACGCACACCGGCGCCGATCTGCAGAACCTGCGTGCCCTGCTGCGCAATGCGCGCAAGGAGCAGGCCGGGGGAAAGCCGCCGCGCGCCTACCGCGAATTATTCCGGGCCATCCGCGAGGCCGCCGATGAATGACATGCTGATCGTCGGGCTGCTGTCGGCGAGCGACCGCGCCTCGGGCGGCGTCTACCAGGACGAGGGCATCCCCTCGCTCAAACAGTGGCTGCTGAAAGTGATCGTGGCACCGGCGCTGCGCTTCGAGGAGCGGCTGATTCCGGACGACCGGCCGACGATCGAGAAAACGCTGAAGGAATTGGTGGACGAGAAAGGCTGCAACTTGGTGCTCACCACCGGCGGCACTGGCCCCGCCCCGCGCGATGTCACCCCGGAGGCGACGCTCGCGGTGGCCGACAAGCTCATGCCGGGCTTCGGTGAGCAGATGCGCGCGGTGAGCCTGAAGTACGTGCCGACGGCGATCCTGTCGCGTCAGGTGGCGGTGGTCCGCAGGCAGGCGTTAATCATCAATCTGCCCGGCCAGCCCAAAGCGATCAAGGAGACGCTGGACGGCGTGTTCGCCGCCGTGCCCTACTGCATCGACCTGCTCGGGGGCCCCTACATCGAGACTGACGAGGCGCTCGTCAGGGCCTTCCGGCCAAAATCGGCGCAGCGCGCGAAGCCGGCCTGAGCGCGGGCACGTGAGCACCCACTTAGACTGATCGCTCTAGCATTCTGCCGCCGACCCCGACCTCATGGGGTGCCTCCTTGCGTGCCGACCACACCCGCCCAAAGTGCGAGCAGGGCTGCCGCCAGTTGTTTGTTGAAGTCGATACGGAACATGCTCATTTCCGGCCGCTGCATGGCTCCACGCAGGCAGGCCGGCGGGTCGGTCAGCTGCCACAGGCCGATCATCAGCGCGTAGGAGCTCATGAGCAGCGCCATGCCGTCGCCCGGCGCCAGACCAGGGTATAGCGCTTCGATGCGCGCGCCGATCGCCGTAAGCCGGGCGCCCAGCGCGAGCTTGAATTCGAGCGCCGCGTCGGCGCTGGTATTGGGCTCGAGCATGCCGCGGCTGTTGGTGGCAAGGGGCAGGAACTCCGGGTGGGCTTGCAGGTAGAGCAACGTGGCGCGCACCGTCCCGTACGCCATGTTGATCTGCGTGGTACCAAGCGCCTGCTCCAGCGCGTCAAAGAACCCCTGTAGCCGGGCCAGATGCACCTCCAGCAGCACCTCTTCGCGAGTGCGGAAATAGAGGTATACCGTGCCTTTGGCAAGACCGGCGCGGCGCGCCAGGTCTTCCACCGCAAAGGCCCCGCTCGGGTCGCCGTGCAGTAGGTCTTCGGCCGCACGCAGGATCGCTGCGCGGCGTGCGGACTTGTCTGCCGGGGCTACGGCGCGCGTGCGGTTCTTCGGCTTTAACTGACTTCTAGTCATTTATATGCAAGATTAAATGACTTATAGTCATTAAGTCAAGCTGCGCGCGCGGCTACAATTCCGCGCATGACGCAACCGCCTGACGTGATTGAGATCGAAACTGCTCCGGCGCCCGACGCGGCCGTGATCTGGCTGCACGGCCTTGGCGCCGACGGTCGCGACTTCGAGCCGCTGGTCCCCGAGCTACGCCTAGCGCCTCAGCTGCGCGTGCGCTTTGTCTTCCCGCACGCACCAGTGCGCCCGGTGACCATCAACATGGGCATGCCGATGCGCGCCTGGTACGACATCCTGCAGATGGGGGGCGGCAAGGAAGACGAGGCCGGCATCCGCGCCTCGCAGGCGCTGGTCCACGCGCTGATCGAGCGGGAAAAAGGCCGCGGCGTGGACCCGCGCCGCATCGTGCTGGCCGGTTTTTCCCAGGGCGGCGCCGTCGTGCTGCATACCGGGCTGCGCCACTCTGAACGCCTGGCAGGGGTTCTGGCGCTCTCCACCTACCTGCCGCTGGCGGGTAAGCTCACTACCGAACACAGCGCCGCCAACCAGGACCTGCCCGTGTTCATGGCGCACGGCACGCAGGACCCGATGATCGGCATCGAGCGGGCGCGCGCATCCCGCGTGGCGCTGGAATCGCTGGGTTACCCCGTGCAATGGCAGGAGTACCCCATGGCGCACTCGGTGTGCGGCGAGGAGGTCGCCGATATCGCCGCCTGGTTGCTCAGGCTTCTCGCACCATCTCCCTGAACCTGGCGATTTCGTAATCCTCGCCGCGCTTGCCGAAGCCGGTCGGCATATAGATGTACTGGCGCCCGGCCCGCGTCGCTTCGAGGTTCTGGCCGGGCGCGAACACCCCGGGGCGCAGCGCAATCTGCACCTCAGCCGAGGCAGGGTCGTTGCCCTTCAGCAGCACGCCCTGCTCGCCCGCGCCGGCGCGCGACCCGCTGATGGAGAACTGCGACACTGCCGGCGAGCGCGACAACGTCTGGATACCGACGCGCGCTTGCTGCCCGGCCGTCTTGTTGACGCGGCGCACCAACCCGACCACCCAATTGCTGCCACCCTCGGGCTGCATCGCAACCAGTACCCCGACGCGCAACCAGTCACCCTTCACTGGCGAGACGACGGCGCCGAAGCCGCCGGCACTCACGTTCTCCACGATCCAGCTCTCGATAGTGCGGCTGTCGACGCCGAGCGAAACCGGCTCGCCCAGCGCCTCGATCACGCCTTTCAAGCCGTTGGCCACGCTGAGGCGCGACTTGACGCTGTGGCGCTGGTGTTTGCGCTCGGGCGCCAGCGGCGACCAGTACATCGCCAGGTGCTCGAGCACTTCGAGCACTTCGTCTGCTTCAACCGGGGCACCCAGGTTCAGGCTTGAGGGCACGGCAGCGGTGGCGCGCATCCGGTCGGCGAGCGCGTTGACTTCGCCCAGCGCCGCGCCGGCGCCGAAGCAGCGCAGGCCGGGGGCCGGCGCGGGCGGCCGCACGGCGCGCAGCGGTGCCATCGGCTGACTGATGTCGATCCAGTAAGGCAGTTCGGTGGCGCTCGCCGCTGCCAGGGAGAAGTGCGGTGCGAACTGCGCGATCAACTGCTCCGCGAGTTCGATCTCCACCGGCAACAGTCCCTCTGGCGAACTGGCGCTGATCATGAGACCGTGCAGATACGCGAGCTGCGGTGTGGCTTCGCCCTGCGAGCCGGCCTGCGCCGGAGCCTTCGCTTGCGCCAGGTTGCGCGCCTCGGCATAGCCGTAGACCCTGTTGAATACGCCCCACACCGTCAGGTCGTAAGGCCCGTAACGAAAGTGCATCCACTTGATCTGTTGGGCGAGCGAGCGCAGGCAGCGGACCAGCAGCTGCGGCAACAGCGGCTTGGCGCCTTCCGCGCCTTTTCCGCCCTGCATGAACAGGTCCACGCTGCGCGCCAGGGCAAGGCCAGCCTGGCGCCAGTAGCCGTGCACCGCCGTCCACAGCCTGTTTTCCTGCACGCGGGACTGGCGCGAAGGCGCCAGGTAGTCACGCGTGATCTTCTTCACGCGGCCCTGCGCCGCGTCGTCGACCTGCAGCAGGAGTTGGATGCGCCGATCCGGGCGAAAACCCTCGGCCAAGGACACCGACTCGTGCCAGTGGCCGAGCTCCTCCAGCGCCTTGACCGGGTCCTGCGCCGGCAACTCGTCGAGGAGGCGTTTCGCCTCCTTCGCATCCGCCATCGGATGGTCCGGACCAGCGCTGCCGAACAGCTTAATCATGCGAAAATCCTACCACGCAGGCCCTATGCGATTCCTCATCGTGGACGAATCCCGCGAGTTCCGCAGCGCGGTCGCCGGCATGCTGCGCGCACGCTGGCCGGTCGCGGAAATCGAACAGTGGGATCCGCGCGAGCGCGGCCGCCCGCCCGCCCCGCAGCGCGACCGCTACACCGCGGTGCTGGTCGATCTCGATCCGGCGGACGCCGGTGCCCTGAGCTGGATGGCCGACGTGCTGCGCGAGCCGGACGTCGCGCCGATACTCTTGCTGGCGGATAGTCACGCCGAAAGCCTGGCGATCATGGGATTGAAAGCGGGCGCGGCGGATTTTGTGCGTAAAGCCGGACTGCTCGGTGAAGTCCTGGTGCGCTCGGTCGAGGATGCCGTGCGCGAGAGCGATGCACGGCGTGGGCCCGTGGTACGCCGCGCCGGCGCGCCGGGCGGGGAGGGCGGCGAGTCGCCGATTCCGGGCTACCGCAACCTGCGCAAGATCGGCGAGGGCGGCATGGCGCAGGTGTATCTCGCCGAGCGCGTGCAGGACGGTCTGCAGCTGGTGCTCAAAGTACTCGATCCCAAGCTGCGCGAGGACGAGACATTCCGCAAGCGCTTCGCCCAGGAGTTCCGGCTGATCGCGGGCCTGCACAACGAGCACGTCGCGCAGATCTACGACCATGGCTTCGTCGGCGAGCATCCGTACATCGCGATGGAGTACCTGTCGGGCGGCACGCTCGCCGCGCGCATCCACGAGGGGCTGACTTCGCGCGAAGCGCTGCGCATCACGTCGCAGATCGCGCGCGCGCTCGACGCCATCCACTCGCGCGGCGTGATCCACCGCGACCTCAAGCCGCAGAACATCCTGTTCCGCGAAAGCGACAGGCCGGTGCTGGTCGACTTTGGTCTGGCGAAGAGCGTCAGCGCGCACACGACCCTCACGCGCCACGGCGAGGTGATCGCCACGCCGCGCTACATGAGCCCGGAGCAGTGCCTGGGCAAGCCGGCAGACCACCGCTCGGACCTCTACAGCCTGGGCGTGATCTTCTACGAGATGGTCACCGGCCGCAGGCTGTACGAGGCGGAGGGTCCGGCCGGACTGGTGTACCAGCACGTGCACGGCCCGATGCCGCGCATGCCGGCGCGGCTCGCCGGCTACCAGTCGACCATGGACCGGCTGCTGGCGAAGAACCCGGACGATCGCTTCCAGAGCGCGCGCGAGCTGTTTGCGATGATCGTGGTATGAGCCTCAACCCCGGCGAGCAGCAGTACCTCGAACTGCTGGCGCAAGTGCTGGCGGACGGCGCGCTCAAGTCCGACCGCACCGGCACCGGCACGCGCTCGGTGTTCGGGCGGCAGATGCGCTTTGCGCTGGCGGAGAGCTTTCCGCTGCTCACCACCAAGAAGCTGCACCTCAAGTCAATCATCTACGAGCTGCTGTGGTTCCTGCGCGGCGATACCAACGTGCGCTGGCTGCAGCAGCACGGCGTCAGCATCTGGGACGAGTGGGCCGATGCCAAAGGCGAACTCGGCCCGGTCTACGGCTACCAGTGGCGCCACTGGCGAACGCCCGACGGCCGCGAAATCGACCAGCTGCGCCAGGTGGTGGAGCAAATCCGGGCGCGGCCGGATTCCCGGCGCCACCTGGTCACCGCCTGGAACCCGGCCGACGTGGACAAGATGGCGCTGCCGCCCTGCCACGCGCTGTTCCAGTTCTACGTCGCCGAGGGGCGGCTGTCCTGCCAGATGTACCAAAGGAGCGCGGACCTGTTCCTCGGCGTGCCGTTCAACATCGCGTCCTACGCGCTGCTGACCCTGATGATCGCCCAGGTCACCGGCCTCGCGGCGGGCGAATTCGTGCTCACGCTTGGCGACGCGCACCTTTACCTCAACCACCTCGAGCAGGCGCGCGAGCAGATCGCACGCGCGCCGCGGCCGTTCCCGCGCCTGCGGCTCAATGCCAGGGTGCTGGACGTATTTGGCTTCAGCTACGAGGACTTTGAACTCGAGGGCTACGAGCCGCATCCGGCCATCAAAGCGCCGATTGCGGTGTAAGAAAAAGAAGGCCCGCCTGTAGGGGGAAGCGGCGGGCCTAGGGGAGCAGTTGGCGTGCTGGCCTTGGCGGGAGCCCTAGAAACCCCCGGAGACCAGCAACTGGCCGAGATACAGAATTCCGGCCGATGCAAATCCGTAGACCACCACATCCGCGACGCGCGCGCGTTGTGAGGGTAGCCAACCCGGCAGCGCCCAAACTACCGCAGCGGCGCCAAGCAGCGCGGCGAGCAGGGCCGCGCCAAGGCCGAAACTGTGTCCGAAGGCCTGCACGAACCAGCCTTCCGGCGCGATCAATTTATAGATGGAACCGCCGATGCCGATCAGCACACAGGCGCTGATGGCGAATCCGGTCAGCGCTTGCGCTAAGACCGGGGTCTCGAACTTGGTCTTGGTCTGTTCCATCGGCTGACACTTCCTTGCAACTGCCGTGCCAGGCAGGAGCGCGTTAGCGATATCAATGGCTTGAAGGATCCGTGTGACTGAATTGGCGCGGCGGGAAACGGCAAAATCGTCTCCCCGTGGCGACGAACGAATGCACGTTGTCGTCAACCTACTGACAGGACGCGGGAATTGCTGTCGTCGGGAAGCGACGCTCAGGACTCGGCGCCGGCTTTGGCCTTGAACATCGCCGGCTCGAGCGCATGGCGCTCCAGCAGCCGGTAGAACTCCGTGCGGTTGCGGCCTGCGAGGCGCGCGGCCTGCGTGACGCCGCCGCCGGTGATCTTGAGGATGCGCACCAGGTACTCGCGCTCAAAGGCGCGCCGCGCCTCGTCCAAAGGCGTAAGGGAGCCGGCACCTGCATCGAGCGCCTGGCGCACGAGAGAGGCCGGGATCATCTCGGTCGCGGTAAGCGCGACCGCGCGCTCCACGACGTTGAGCAACTGGCGTACGTTGCCCGGCCAGGCCGCCGACACCAGCAGCTCCATCGCCTCCGGGGAGATCCCCACGCGCGGCCGGCCATAGCGTTGCGCGAGGCGCGAGAGAAAATGCCCGGCAAGCAAGGGCACGTCCTCGCGCCGCTGTGCCAGCGCCGGCAGTTCGAGCTTCACCACGTTGAGGCGGTAGTAAAGGTCTTCGCGGAACTCCCCAGTGGCAATGCGCTCCTCAAGTTTGCGGTGAGTGGCGGAGATGATGCGCACGTCCACTGATACGTCATCGTTGGAGCCCAACGGGCGCACCACGTGGTGCTCGAGCGACCGCAGCAATTTCACCTGCAGCGCCGGCGGCATGTCGCCGACCTCGTCGAGGAAAAGCGTGCCGCCTGCCGCTGCCTGGAACAGGCCGCGGCGGTCCTGGATCGCACCGGTGAACGAGCCCTTCTTGTGTCCGAACAATTCGGACTCGAGCAGGCCCTCGGGAATTGCGCCGCAATTGATGGCGACAAAGGCGGCGGCCGTACGGCGGCTCGCGCGATGGATGGCCCGCGCCAGCAGCTCCTTGCCGGTGCCGCTTGCGCCGAAGATGCACACGCTGGCGTCCGATGCCGCCACGCGCTGCGCCTGGCCGAGCAGCGCCTCCATGGAGGCCGAGCGCGTGATGATCTCGGCGCGCCAGTGCTCGTCGTAGCCGCTCGGCTCGCTCGACAGGCGCAGCGCGCTGGCGACCGTTTCCAGCAGCACCTTTGGCTCGAAGGGTTTGGTGAGGAAGCTGAACACGCCGCGGCGCGTCGCTGCCACCGCGTCCGGGATCGTACCGTGCGCAGTCAGGATCACCACCGGCAGGGAGGGTGCCTGGCGATGGATGGCGTCGAACAGGCCCAGGCCGTCCATGCCGTGCATGCGCAGATCCGTGATCACCAGTTGCGGGCGCTGCACCGCGAAACTCGCCAGCGCCGCATCGGCCGACTCGACCGCGGTCACGCGGTAACCGGCGGCGTTCAGCCGCATCGAAATCAATTGCAGCAGATCGCGATCGTCGTCGACCAGCAGGATGGATGGGGATTCGTGGTTCATGGGTTCACCTGTTCGTTGCACGGCGCCGCTCCTCGCGCTCGAGGATGCCGCGCTCGATCGATTTGAGCGCATCCATCTGCTGGCGCAGGGTGTTGGCGCGTTCCTCGGCGGCCTCCTCGCGCTTCTCCGTCGTGCGCAGGTCGCGCGTGAGTTCCTCCTCGCGCTTCTCTGTCGCGCGCAGGTCGCGCGTGAGTTTCTGACGCTCCGCCGCGCCTGCCGCAAGCAACCCGGCAAACTGCACCAGCACCGTCTCCGGGCGGCGCGCGGCGAGCGGCTCGAGCAATGCCGCGGCGCGCGCGTCGTCGCGCAATGGCGCCGGCAGTGTCGCCAGCAGGGTCGCGAGGCGCAGGCGGTTCATGTCATCCTGCACCACGGCGAACTGCTGTTGGGCGAGGTTGAGCTGCCGGCGCTGTTCCTCGGTCGCGGCGCGCGACGCGGTCACCGCCGCGCCTACGACCTCGCTCATCTGCACCGCTTCGCCGGCGCCTGGCCGCAAGCCAGCACAGCCGGCGAGCAGCAGGACCATCAGGAGTGCGAGCAGCCTCATGCCGCCTCCGCCACCATCAGCGGCTCCGGCCGCTTGGGCAGGATGACGCGAAAATGCCCGCCCGGCCCGCCCGCGACCAGGGAAATGCGTCCGCCATGCGCCTCGGCAAACTCGCGCGCGATGGCCAGGCCCAGCCCGCTGCCTGCCACGCGCCCGCCGGCCTTGGCGCGGCCGCGGAAGAAGGACTCGAACACCGCCTCGCGCTCCTCGAGCGGGACGCCCGGGCCGGAGTCGATCACCTCGATGGTGACGCGGCCGTCGGTCTCGCGCGCCAGCACCGAAATGCTGCCACCGCGCGGCGTGAACTTGATGGCGTTGCCGAGCAGGTTGTCGACAATCGAGCGCAGCTTCTCCGGGTCGGCGTCCACCGCCAGCGGTACCAACTCCAGCGACACGCGCTGCTCCTTGGCGAGCGCGGACAGCCGGTGCGCCTCGGCCACCTCGCGCACCAGCGCATCGAGCTGCACCGGCTTCACCTCAAGAGAGGCGGCGGCGTGCATCGCGCGCTGGTAGTCCAGCAGTTCCTCGATCAGCTTCTGCAGCTTCACGCTGTTGTCGCGCATGATGCCAACCACCGCGCGCTGCGGGGGCGAAAGCGGGCCGGCGACCTGGTCGTTGAGCAATTCCGCGCCCTCGCGCAGCGAGGCAAGCGGCGTCTTGAGCTCATGCGACAGGTGGCGCAGGAATCGGTTCTTCTGCGCTTCCAGTTCGGTCAGCCGGCGCCGCAGCCAGTCCAGGCGTTCGCCGAGGTCGCGCAGGTCCTGCGGCCCGCTGACGCGGATCGGCTGCGCGAAGTCGGCGCCACCGAGCTGGCGGATGGAGGCGTCAAGTTCGGCGATCGGGCGCGCGATGACGCGCGTCAGCGCCAGCGCAATGACGAGCGCCACGGCGATTGTGGCGAGCACCAGTTGCAGCAGCCGGCGCTGCACGCCTTCCGCGGCAGCGCGCAGCCGCTCGACCTCGCCGTCGGCCACGCGATAGCTGATCGCCAGCACTTCGTGCGCGCTCTCGGCAAGCTCGGCCACCCGAGCCGCCACGGCGCGTGCGTCGGGCGGCACGGCCGCGTGTGGGGCGAGGAGTTCGTAGAGGGACTGCTCCTCGCCGATGGTGCGGCGCAGTGCGGCGAGCTGCGTAGCGTCGAGCGGCAGGCGCTCGAGCTCTTGCGTCAGTTGCTTGAATCCGACGTGAAGCCGCTCGTAGTCCTGCAGCAGCTCGGCATCGGGCAGCAGCGCGACCTGCTGCGCCAGCCGCTCGATCGAGCCGATGCGGTTGACCAGTGCGCGGCTGCCGCGGGCGGCCTGCGCCGCGTTGTACACCGCGCTGCGGCTCTGCTCCGCCAGGTGCTGCGTATGCCATGCGGAGTAGAGCAACGCCCCGGCGAGCGGCGCCGCGACAAGCAGAAATCCCGTCACCAGCAAGCCGAGGAAGGAACGCGGAAAACGCAGGGCCGCCCTCGGGGAGGTGTCCTGAGGTGCCATGTCCCTATAATCTCACGTAAGACAATGCAAGGACGAGCCATATGTCACAGGCCGCAAATGAGCCCGCACGACCGCGCGTGTATTTAGTCGCGGCCGTGGCGGCCAACGGCGTCATCGGGGCAAACGGCAAGCTGCCCTGGCATCTGCCGGAGGACTTGAAACATTTCAAGACACTCACGTTCGGCCACCCAGTGGTGATGGGACGCAAGACTTGGGAATCGCTGGGTACGGCGCTGCCCGGCCGCGAAAACATCGTCGTCACGCGCGCGCCCGGCTATGAGGCGCCCGGCGCCAGCGTTGCCTCGTCCCTGGATGGGGCGCTGGCGCTCTGCACGGGCGAGCCAACGGTGTTCGTCATCGGCGGCGGCGAACTCTATGCCGAGGCGTTGTCAGTCGCTGACGGACTGGTGCTGACCGAGATTCAGCGCGACTACGCCGGGGACGCGCGCTTTCCGGCCTACGACCGCGCGGCCTGGCGCGAGACGCAACGAAAGGCACACACGGGCGCCGACGGCCTGCGGTTCGATTTCGTGCTGTACGAGAAAGCGTAGCGTGGGCTGGCAGCCCACCGATGGCGGGCCATCAGGCACACCCTACTTCGGTTCGGACTCGAACACCCGGACTTCCGGCAGCGGGAAGCCGTTGAACTCGCTGGCATAGGCAGTGGTGTAGGCGCCGGCGTTGCGCAGATAGATGAAGTCGCCTGCCTGCAGGTCCGAAGGCAGCGGCTCGTCCCGCATCACCACGTCCACCGAATCGCAGGTCGGGCCGGCGACGTTCCAGGCGATGTCAGGCCCCGAACGGTCGGAGCGGATCCTGTATTTCAGCCCCTCGGTGGTTTCGATCACGCCGCCGAACAGGCCAGCATCCCAGTGCATCCAGCGCTTGCCGGCGCGCGTGGCGGTGCCGAGTACGCGGCACACGAAGTATCCCGCGTCCGATACCAGGTAGCGGCCCGGTTCGGCGATCACCTGCACGTCCTCCGGGAACGCCTTCAGCGCCTCGTTCACCACCTCGCCGATCACTTCGATCGCTGGTATGGGCTTGACGTGGCGCACCGGGAAGCCGCCGCCGATGTCGAGCAGGCGCGGCTTGAGCCCGGCCTTGCCCATGGCGTCGAACAGGGTGCGCGCCTTTTCGATGCCGACGCGCCAGTTCTCCGGGTTGCGGCACTGCGAGCCGGCGTGGAAGGTGACGCCCGCGAGGTCCGCGCCGAGCTTGGAAGCGGTGGCGATGATTTCGCGCGCATCGCCGCCACCGGCGCCGAATTTGCCCGACAGGGGCCAGTCGCTGCCGATGTTCGGGGTGGCAATGCGCAGGTAAAGCTGTGCCGTCGGATCCACGCCGTGCATGCGGCGCAGCTCGTCCACGCTGTCGACGACGAACCAGCGCATGCCCTTCGCCGCGGCGTAGCCGTCCGCCTCGCGCGAGCGCATCGGGTTGGAGAAGAACACTTCCGCGGCGGGTACGCCGAGCGACAGCAGCAGGTCGAGCTCGGCGGTCGAGGCGATCTCGAAGCCCGCGCCCTCTTGCGCCAGCGCCTTCACCACGCGCCGGTCGGGATTGGCCTTCACCGCGTAATGCGGCCGCACGCGCGGCATGGCTGCGCGGAAGCGGCGCAGTTTTTCACGCACGATGGCGGTATCGATGATCAGGAACGGCCGCGTGTATTTCTGCCGTGCCGCCTGGCGGACGATCTCGAAGTCGAGGCTGACTTCGGCGTGGGTGTCGAAGAGCTGTTCTTGCGGAAGCGGGGTCTGCTGTCTGTTGCGTACGAGGCTACTGGGGCGTTCGCCCATCAACGTTCTCCCGGCTGTCTCTAGGTCTCAGGGATGTCGCGAACCACGACGGCGTACACCGGGCACGAGTTCCTTTGGCTTGTCAACATGATGACCTCCCCTTTCTTCATAGTTCGTTGAGCCGACAGCGAATTCCTGGGGCGATTATAGGGATGACCCCCCGGCAGTCAAGCGCTTTGTAACGGGATGCGGCAGCGTCACACTGGGGAGCGCGGGCCGCTGACCCTGAGAAACCACTATAGGTAGGAACGCTAACCCGCCGGACCACTAATACTTGTGGGTCAGATGCGCGGCAAGGTGACGCCAAGCTGGCCCTGGTACTTGCCGCCGCGGTCACGGTAGGAGGTCTCGCAGACCTCGTCGGACTCCAGGAAAATCACCTGCGCGCAGCCTTCGCCGGCGTAGATCTTCGCCGGCAGCGGCGTGGTGTTGGAAAACTCCAGCGTCACATGGCCTTCCCACTCGGGCTCGAGCGGCGTGACGTTGACGATGATGCCGCAGCGCGCGTAGGTCGATTTGCCCAGACACACGGTGAGGACGTTGCGCGGAATGCGGAAGTATTCGATCGTGCGCGCCAGCGCGAACGAGTTCGGCGGGATGATGCAGACGTCGCTTTTGACATCGACGAATGAATTCGGGTCGAAATCCTTCGGGTCGACGATCGTGTGGTTGATGTTGGTGAAGATCTTGAATTCGTCCGCACAGCGGATGTCGTAGCCGTAGCTCGAGGTGCCGTAGCTGACGATGCGCTGGCCATTCACCTCGCGCACCTGGCCGGGCTCGAACGGCTCGATCATGCCGTGGGTCGTCGCCATGCGGCGGATCCACTTATCGCTTTTGATACTCATGGTTCGTTCTTGATACTCATGATTCGCTCTGGATGCTCATGCTTCGCCATTGATGCTCATGCTGCGCTCGTCGTGCTGGTCT
>CAZVZV010000023.1:0-6683 GCA_964631735.1 uncultured Enterobacteriaceae bacterium | reverse complement strand
AACAGGTTGAGGAACGAATCCTCGGGCCCGAAGATCACCGACGGCCGGAACACCGTGACCGCCAGGTCCTCGGCGGCCAGCACCGCGCGCTCCCCGACGCCCTTTGAGCGCAAATACTCCGAAGGCGCCTTCAGTTCGGCGCCGAGCGCGCTCATGTGCAGCAGCCGCTTCACGCCCGCAGCGCGGCAGGCGTTGACCACAGCCTGCGCCAACTCGACGTGCATCTGCGCGAAATCCGGGCCGTAGTCGTTGGGGCCGCGCTGGTCGCGCGGCCCGCGCCGGCTGTGCAGCACGCCGGCGAGGTTGATCACCGTGTCGCGTCCCGCGGCGAGCCGCTCCAGCACTCCCGGCAGGTTGACGTCTTCCTCGATCACCTCGACCGTGGGCAGGAGCAACAGGTGCTTGACGCGCTCGCGCCGGCGCGTGGCGACGGTGACGTGGCAGCCGCGTGCTGCGAGCGCCGCAACCAGGTGCCGGCCGACAAAGCCGGATCCGCCCACCACCAGCACGTTGCCGGGAGTCACGGGATCTCCTCGACCGCCAGAACGGCTCCGCCGCGGCCGGGCACCATGCCCATGCGCTGCTTGAGCGACGTGCTGCGACCTTCCAGCAGCAGAGCATAAAGGACCGTGTTGGCCATCACGCGCTTCACGTACTCGCGCGTCTCGTTGAGGGGGATGGACTCCACGAAGACCGCGCCTTCCAGGGAATGCGCCGGCGTCCAGCGCCGCGCGCGGTTCGGGCCAGCGTTGTAGGCCGCGGAGGCGAGCAGCGGGTGGCCGGTGCCGTCGAGCACGAACTTCAAGTAGCGCGTGCCGAGGGTAATGTTGGGTTCGACTTCGGTGACTCGCTTGGTGGAGTAGCCGCGATAGCCGGTTTTATGCGCCACCCAGCGCGCCGTGTCCGGCAGCAGCTGCATCAAGCCGGTAGCGCCGGCGCCCGAGCGGGCATCCACGATGAAGCGGCTTTCCTGGCGCACCACGCCGAGCACCCAGGCTTCCTCCAGGTCATTGGCGCCGGCATAAGTGCTGAACACTTCGCGGAACGGCGCGAGGTAGCGCATGCGGTAGTCGTGCAGCTGCTCGGTGCGACCGGCGGTCCCGATCGCGCGGTCGTACACCGCCGCGCGCCGCGCCAGCTCCGCTGCCGCCAGCAGCTCGCGGTCTTCCATGCTGCGCACCGCGAACATCCATTCCCTGGTCGCGTCCGCTCGCAGGCCGAGGCGGAACAACGCCAGAGCGCGCGCGAGTTCCGGGTGCCGGCGCGCCGCGTCCACTTCTTCCTCGGTGGGCACGTGGAAGGGCAGCGGGATGCTCGCTGCCTGCCCCAGTTCCTCGGTGGCGAGCAGGCTGTAGTAGTAAGGCTGCCCCGCGATGCGAAGGTAGTAGGCGCGCGCGCCGTCCGCGTCGCCCTGCGCGGCGTGCGCGCGGCCGTACCAGTAGGTCCAGGCCGGGTCCTGCCGCGCGAGGATCGACATCGGATCGATCGCCTCGCGTACTGTCTTCCAGTGCCCCACGCGCAGCGCCGCGCGCGCCTTCCAGGCGAGTTGCTCGTCGGCAAGCGGCGCGTCGACGGCGAGCGCAAACCAGTCGAGTGCCTCCGGCATGTGCTCCAGCGCCCCTTGCGTGGCGACCCGCGCCCACAGGTGGCTGCGCTCCTGCGCCGTCAACAGCCGACCGAGCGCCCCTTCCAGCACCGCTGCGGCGGCGCGCGCATCGCTGCGCGCAAGCCGCGATACGGCGAACAGCAGCATCTCGCGCGTGGCGCGCCGCTCCAGGTTCTTCGGCGGCTGCGCCAGGAGCTTTTGCGGCGCGATCGCCGCCTGCGTCAGCAGGTACTCGTCGGGCTGCTCGCGCATCGGGAGATGGCCAAGCGCGCGGCGACCCGCGCTCACCTGGCTGTTGTCCAGCAGCAGCCGCACGCGCTGCCAGATGCGCGCGTGGTCGATGGCACCGGACTTCAGCAGCTTGTTGGTCAGCGGCACGCAGCCGTCGGGCAATTCGCGCGGCTCGAGCCAGGCCGCGTTCGCTTCGATAGCGGCGTCGCCGTCGCCGCGCGCCAGCCGGGCGGACCAGGCGTAACAGCGCACCTCGAGGTCTTCCTGCGCCAGCGGCCCGATCTCGCGCTCGAAGGCCAGCCAGTCGCCGCGGCGGCCGAGCTCTTTCAGCCAGTCGCCGCGCAGCAGGTCGGCGAGGAAGCTGCCCTGGTGGCGCGTGAGGAAGCGCTGCACGTCGGCGCTCTTCGCATCCTCGATGCGCAGGCGGAGCTTCCAGTATTCGGCCCATGGTTCGAGCACCTGGCCCGAGAGCACGGCGGCGTGGCGCGCAAGCTTTTCCGGGTCGCCCGCCCGGAACGCGGCGTAGGCGCCGAGCACCGCTTCGTCGTTGGCCAGCGCCGCACCGGCGAGGAGCGTCGCGCAGGCCGGTGCTATAGTCAGGAAACGCCTAAAAATCATGTACTAAGCATAGCACGCGCAATGAGCCCCGATGAGCTGAACGCCTGGCGCAAGTCGGAGCGCCAGCGATTGATCGCCGCGCGCGAGGCGCTCGATGCGCAGTCCGTCGACGACCGCCGGCGCCAGATCGACGCGCACCTTGAGCGCGCCTTCCCCGCGCTGAAGTCAATGACCATCGCCTTTTGCTGGCCGATCCGCAATGAGTACGACGCGCGCCACCTCGCGAAAACGCTGCGCGCGGCCGGCGCGTTGACCGCGTTGCCGGTGGTGATCGCGCCGCAGGCGCCGCTCGTGTTTCGCGAGTGGCATCCGGGAGTAGAACTCGCCGACGGCCCCCTCGACATCCCCTACCCGCTCGGCTCGAGGGAACTCGAACCGCAGGCGCTGCTGCTGCCGATGAATGGCTGGGACGCGCAGGGCTATCGCCTCGGCTATGGCGGCGGCTTCATCGACCGCACGCTCGCCAAGCAGAAGGAGAAGCCCCTGGTGATCGGGGTGAGCTACGAGATGGCGCGCATGCAGACGATCTACCCGCAGCCCTGGGACATCCCGATGG
The DNA here is from genome assembly GCA_964631735.1 of uncultured Enterobacteriaceae bacterium. Taxonomy (GTDB): domain Bacteria; phylum Pseudomonadota; class Gammaproteobacteria; order Burkholderiales; family SG8-39; genus JAABQT01. Next base: position 3,672 of record CAZVZV010000023.1, on the reverse strand, counting down.
ACTACGTCGTGACCGAGCGCGCGGTCTACCCTTTCAGCGCTTTACGGCAAGGCTGAGGCCGTCCCCGACGGGCACCAGCGCGATTTCTACGCGCCGGTCGCGGACCAGCTTGCGATTGAAGGCGCGGATCGCGCGCGTATCCACCGTCTGGTTGCGCGCATTGACCACGCTGCCGCCCCACAGGGTGTTGTCCACCGCGATCAGGCCGCCGCCGCGCACGAGCTTGAGGCAGCGCTCGTAGTAGTTCGAGTAATTCGCCTTGTCCGCGTCGATGAAAGCGAAGTCGAACTTGCCGGCCTTCCCCTCCCGGAGCAGCGCATCGAGCGTCTGCAGCGCCGGCGCAATTCGCAGGTCGATCTTCGCGGCCACGCCGGCCTTCGCCCAGTAGCGCCGGGCAAGCGCCGTCCAATCCTCACTCACGTCGCAGCAGGTGATGCGGCCCCCCCGCGGCAGCGCGAGCGCCACCGCCAGCGCGGAATAGCCGGTGAAGGTGCCGATCTCGAGGCAGCGGCGCGCGCCGATCACGCGCACCAGCACCTGCATCAGCGCGCCCTGCTCTGCGCCGATCTGCATGCCTGCACGCGGCATGCGCTGCGTGACACGCCGCAACTCGCGTTGCACCGCAGTCTCGCGCGCCCCGTGCGCCACCACGTAGCGCTGCAAGCGGTCGTCGAGCGGCAGCGTGCGTGCGCTCATTTGAGGAACAGCCGATACGCCGGGTTGCGCGTCTCGTCGCTTGCCGGATAGCCCAGGCGCGCGAGGAAACGCCTGAAGTCGCCCATCTCGCGCGGCGGCACCTGGATGCCGACCAGGATCGAGCCGTAGTCGGCGCCGTGGTTGCGGTAGTGGAACAGGCTGATGTTCCAGGTGGGGTTCATCGCAGTGAGGAACTTCATCAGCGCTCCCGGGCGCTCCGGGAACTCGAAGCGGTACAGCAGTTCGTGGCGCGCGAGCGTCGAATGGCCGCCCACCATGTGGCGCACGTGCGCCTTGGCCACCTCGTTGTTCGACAAGTCGGAGGTGCGAAAGCCCGCGCGGCGCAAGCTGCGCACCAGGTGCGCCGCCTCGGCGCGACCGCGCGCCTCCACGCCGACGAAGATGTGCGCGCTGTCCGCGTCGGCCATGCGGTAGTTGAACTCGGTAATGTTGCGCGCGCCGATCGCGCCGCAAAAACGCCGGAAGCTGCCGCGCCGCTCGGGGATGGTCACCGCGAGCACCGCCTCGCGGTGCTCGCCCACTTCGGCGCGCTCGGCGACGAAGCGCAGGCGGTCGAAGTTGGTGTTGGCGCCGCTGGCCACCGCCACCAGGGTCTTGCCGCGCGCGCCATGGCGCTCGACCCAGGCCTTGGCGCCGGCGATGGCCAGCGCGCCCGCGGGCTCGAGCACCACGCGCGTGTCCTCGAACACGTCCTTGATCGCGGCGCAGATTTCGTCGGTGTCCACCAGCACCATCTCGTCCACCAGCTTGCGGCACAGACGGAAGGTCTCCTTGCCGACTTCCTTTACCGCCACGCCGTCGGCGAACAGGCCCGCGTGATCGAGCTTGACGCGCCGGCCCGCCTTCAGCGAGCGCGCCATGGCGTCAGCATCGTCCGGCTCGACGCCGATCACCTTGATGCCGGGACGCAGGTGCTTGAGGTACGAAGCGATGCCCGAGATCAAGCCGCCGCCGCCCACCGGGACGAACACCGCGTCGATCGGGCGCGCGCTCTGGCGCAGGATCTCCATGCCGATGGTGCCCTGGCCTGCGATCACCTCAGGGTCGTCGTAGGGATGCACGAAGCTCAAGCCCAGCCGGCGCTTGAGCTTCATGGCGTGCGCATAGGCCTCATCGTAGGAGTCGCCGTGCAGCACCACGCGCGCGCCGCGCGCCAACACCGCGTCCACCTTGATGCGTGGCGTGGTCACCGGCATCACGATGGTCGCGCGGCAGCCAAGCTTTTGCGCCGCGAGCGCCACGCCCTGCGCATGGTTGCCCGCGCTCGCCGCGATCACTCCTTTGGCCAGCCTCCTGCGCGGCAAGTTGACCATCTTGTTGTAGGCGCCGCGCAGCTTGAACGAGAACACCGGCTGCAGGTCCTCGCGCTTGAGCAGCAGCCGGTTGCGCAGGCGCCTGGACAATGCGGGCGCCAGTTCCAGGGGAGACTCGATCGCAACATCGTAGACCCGCGCGCGCAGGATGCGCTCGAGATAAGCTTCGCGTTTCATCGCGAAAAGCCTAGCACACCGATCCGTGGAAACCCTGCTGACACCTGAAGGCGGCCTCGTCGGCGTGTTCGTCGCCAGCTTCCTCGCCGCGACGGTGGTGCCGTTCTCCTCCGAAGCGGTGCTGTTCGGCTACCTCACGCTTCACCCCGAGCACACGGCGTTCGCGGTCGCGCTCGCCACCGCGGGGAACACGGCGGGTGGCATGACGACCTATTGCATTGGCCGACTGCTGCCGGAGAAAAAGCCGGACTCGAAAGCGCTGCGCTGGCTGCAACGCTTCGGCGCGCCGGCGACGCTCTTCGCCTGGCTGCCTGTCGTCGGCGATGCGCTCTGCGCGGCCGCCGGCTGGCTGCGGGTGAACTGGCTCGCCGCGCTCGGCTGGATGGCCGCGGGCCGCCTGGCGCGCTATCTGGTTGTCGCGTGGATATCGTAGGTCGGGAATGAGTCAACGATGTGGTGGGCCTAAAGGCCCACCCTACCCTGTCATGAAGCGGTAACAATCTCTCTCTAGGCTGCGCGGGTCCATGACAAGGAGACTACAAGTGAAACATTGGTTGATTACCGCGGCGCTGGCCGCCGCGGCCCCTGCCTACGCGCAGATAGTCAAGATCGACGGCTCGAGCACCGTGTTCCCGATCACCGAGGCGGTGGCCGAGGAATTCCAGAAGGCGAAGAAGAACCAGATCAAGGTCACCGTCGGCATCTCCGGCACCGGCGGCGGCTTCAAGAAATTCTGCCGCAACGAGACCGACATCTCCGGCGCCTCGCGCCCGATCCTGAAAAAGGAAATGGACGACTGCAAGGCGGCGGGCATCGAGTACTTCGAGCTGCCAGTGGCCTTCGACGCGCTCACCGTGGTGATCAATCCGAAAAACAGCTTCGTCAAGCAACTCACCATCGCCGAGATGAAGAAGATGTGGGAGCCGGGCGCGCAGGGCAAGGTGACGATGTGGAACCAGGTCAACCCCGCCTGGCCGGCGCAGCCGATGAAGCTGTTCGGGCCGGGCGCCGACTCGGGCACCTTCGACTACTTTACCGAAGCGGTGGTAGGCAAGTCCAAGTCCTCGCGCGGCGACTTTACCGCGTCGGAGGACGACAACGTGCTGGTGCAGGGCGTGTCGCGCGACGTGAACGGCCTGGGCTACTTCGGCTTCGCCTACTACGTGGAGAACAAGGACAAGCTGAAGGCGGTGCCGATCGTCAACGAGAAGGGCCAGCCCGTGCTGCCCTCGTTCGATGCGGTGATCGCCGGCACCTACACGCCGCTCGCGCGGCCGATCTTCATCTACGTCAACGCCAAGTCGCTCGGCAAGCCGGAGGTGAAGGAGTTCGTGGAGTACTACATGACCCACGGCGCCAAGCTGGCGAAGGAAGTGAAGTACGTGCCGCTGCCGGACTCGGCCTACCGCGTCGCGTGGGAGCACGTGACCAAGGGCAAGAAGGGCACGGTGTTCGGTGGGGTTGC
>CAZVZV010000022.1:0-6270 GCA_964631735.1 uncultured Enterobacteriaceae bacterium | reverse complement strand
CGCTTGGCCATCCGCCACTCCTCGCCTTACACTGTTCTCACCAATCTACCGCAACGAGGGGGACACAGTGAAGAAGCTCGCTTTCGCCATCGCCTTGGCATTTGCAGCCAGCGGCGCCATGGCACAGGAAAAGACCATCCGTATTTCCGGCTTCGGCGCCAAGACCGGCCCGGTGCGCTCTTTCGGCGTGAACAGCGAAGCAGCGATGCTTGCCGCCGCCGAAGTGATTAACAAGGCCGGCGGAGTGAAACTTGCCGACGGCGGCAAGGCGAAAATCGTCGTCGACTTCTACGACGACCGCTGCACCGCGGAGGAAGGCATCTCCGTCGTGCGCCGCATCGCGGGCAGCGACGCGCTGGTGGCGGTCGGCCCGACCTGCTCCAACGTCGCGGAGCCGCTGTTCGGCATCCTGCAGAAGAAGGTCGGCGATGCGAGCGATTCCGGGTTGCAGTTCCCGGTGTTCACCGACGTGGCGATCAAGGTGGGATTGGCGCGCATCTCCGAATGGGCGTTCCGCAACGTGCCCAACGAGATGACGATGTACTCGTCCGTGTTCTACTGGCTGCGCACCACGCGCCCCGAGCTGAAGACGGTGTACGGCGGCGTCGAGGAAGACTTCGCTCACTCGCGCGCTTCCTGGCACGCGGTGATGAAGGATCGCGCCAACGCCAACAACTTCAACGTGCTGGGCGAGTCCAAATGGCTGCTGGCGGATACCAATTTCGCCACCCAGGTGCGTGAGATGAAAAAGGCCAACGCCGACGTCATCGCCATCTCGGCGCATCCGTTCAGCCTGTGTGGCGCGCTGAAGGAAATGGCGCGACAGGGCGTGAAGCCCAAGGTGCTGATCGGCCTGACCTCCTCCTCGAGCATGGAGACGCTGCAGGGCTGCGCCAAGCAGGCGCAAGGCATCATCATCCCGACCTCGTTCGCGCCGGTGACCAAGGACGGCAAGTTCGCCTCTGCGGAGACCGCGAAGAAGAAGGGCGCGGCCGACCTGCACTCGATGGCGGCCTGGGAGAACATGTTCATCCTGAAGGACGTGATGGAGTCCGAGAAGATCACTGGCAAGGACGTGCAAGGCGACCGCCGCAAGATCCGCGACGGGCTGGCCAAGTTGCGCCAGACCAACGGCCTGATGGGCGTGACCAAGCGCACTGACGACCGCGAAGCCGACAAGCCCTACCTGTTCGTGCAGGCCAAGGGCAACGAATGGGTCGTGTTGCACAACCCGCTCTGAGCGCGAGGAGAGGGAGCCAACGGGCGCGGTGAATCCGCGCCCGTTTTTTTGCCCATGCTGGATTTCCTGCAAGCGGTATCCGACGGCGTGCTGTTCGGGGCAACCTACGCGCTGATCGGCATCGGCTTCACGCTGGTGTTCGGCGTGATGCACAAGATCAACATGGCCTATGCCGCTGCCTCGGTCGGCGGCGCGTATGCCGGGTTGCTGGTGCTCAAGGTGATGTCGGCTGCCCCGCCAGCACTGGTATTCCTTGGCGCTTTCGCCGCGGGAGGGCTGCTGGGCTGGCTGGTGTATCTCGCCTGCTTCCACTTCATTCCGCTGTCCAGCCCGCTCGCCACGCTGATGTCCACGGTCGGCATGCTGCTGCTGATCGACGAGATCATCGTGCATGTCACCGACGGCATTCCGCAGAACTATCCTGCCGCCTTCGACGACGAGATGCTGCGGGTGGGCGAATTCACGCTGCGGGGCGACCTGCTGCTGGTGTTCGGCGTGGCCGTCGTGTGCATGGTCGGGCTGCTGCTGCTTCTGTACCGCACGCGCCTGGGCCTCGCCACGCGCGCGGTGTCGCAGCAGCCGGTGGCGGCGCGCCTGTGCGGCATCCGCCTGGAGCAGGTCAACGCCACCACGTTCATCATCACCGGGCTGCTCGGCGGCATCGCCGGGGCGCTGATCGGCGCCTCGGTCGGCATGCTGTCGCCCCTGCTCACCATGCCGCTCACCGTGAAGGGCCTGATCGTCACGGTGATCGGCGGTCTGGGCAGCATTCCCGGCGCCATCGTGGCCGGCCTGCTGGTGGGCGGCTTCGAAAACGTGCTGCAGCTCTACCGTGGCGTCACGGAACGCGACCTGTATGTGATGCTGCTGCTGTTCGTGTTCCTCGTGTTCCGCCCAGGCGGAATTTTTTCGCCCAAAGGCGGCAGGGACTAGGCAATGGACTTCTATTTCGGCCTGGCGCAGATCATCGGGGTGCACACCTTGCTCGGCCTGTCCGCCTACATCGTGTTGCTCACCGGCCAGGTCAGCCTGGCGCAGGCGGGGTTCTTCGCCATTGGCGCCTACACGGCGGGCATGCTCACCGTGCTCGCCGGCTGGCACCTGGTGCCGGCGCTGGGTGCAAGCGCGCTCAGCGGCGCTGCGGTCGCTTGCGCCGTCGGCTTTCCCGCGCTGCGCGTCAAGGGCCTGATGCTGGTCATCGCCACGCTCGCCTTCGGCGAGGGCGTGCGCCTGTTCTTCTTCAACTTCGACTACCAGATCGCCAAGGGCGGCATCAAGGTGGGGCCGCTCGGCGGCGAAGGCTTCCGCCAGATCCGCTTTTTCCCGGAGCACGGCTGGACCACCGGTGAAGTGATGCTGTTCATCTGGGCGTTCACCGTGGCGGCGATGGCGCTGCTCTGGTGGTTCGACCGTTCGCGCTACGGCTCGGTGCTGCGCGCGGTGGGCGAGGATGAACTGGCCGCCCAATCGGTGGGCATCAGCCTCACGGCGGTGAAGGTCAGCGCGATGACCGTGGGCGGCGCCATCGCCGGGGTCGGCGGCGGGCTGTACGCGCACACCACCACGCACATCGAGCACTCGAGCTTCAACATCCTGGTGGCAACTTTCGCCATCGCCTACCCGATCGTCGGCGGCCTGCGCAACGTGTTCGGGACGGTACTGGCAGTGATCTTCGTGCAGGCTTTCCTGATCGAGGGGCTGCGCTTCCTCGGCGACTGGAGAAACCTGCTGTTCGGCGCGCTGATCGTATTGGCGATGAATCTGCGCCCCAGCGGGTTCCTCGGAGCGCGGCGCCGTGCTTGAGCTGCAGGCCCTGTCGCGTCATTTCGGCGGCGTGAAGGCGGTCGATGGTCTCGACCTCAAGGTGACGGAGGGGCAGATTTTCGGCCTGATCGGCCCCAACGGCTCGGGCAAGAGCACCACCGTGAACGTGATCACCGGCTTGCTGCCCCCGACTTTGGGCAGGATCGTTTTCCGTGGCCGGGACCTCGCCTCGCTGCCGACGCACCTGAGGCTGCGCGCGGGCATCGCGCGCACTTTCCAGAACATCCGCCTGTTCGGGCAAATGAGCGTTTGGCAGAACCTGTGGGTGGCGCAGAACTCTGCCGAGGACCAGGCACGCCAGGGCTTTTTCGCGCGCTGGCTAGGAGGACAGGCCGGTGTGCGACAGGAGATTTCGCAGCTGCTGGAGTTTTCGGGCCTGGCGCACAAGCAGGACGAACTGGCCGCCAACCTCGCCTTCGGTGAGCAGCGGCGCCTGGAGCTCGCGCGCGCCATGGCGGCGAAGCCCAAGTTGCTGCTGCTGGACGAGCCGGCCGCCGGCATGAACAGCGAGGAGATCGGCCAGTTGCGCGAGCGCATCCTCAAGTTGCGCGACGGCGGCGTCACCATCCTGCTGGTCGAGCACGTGATGGAGCTGGTGATGGGCGTCACCGACCGCATCGCCGTGCTCAATTTCGGCCAGAAGATCGCCGAGGGCACGCCGGCCGAGATCCAGGCGCATCCGGACGTGCGCAAGGCCTACCTGGGCGGGGACAAGGCATGAGCCTCCTCAGCGTGCAGGACGTGGTCACCGCCTACGGCAAGATCGAGGCACTGAAGGGAGTGTCGCTGGAAGTCGCGCAGGGCTCGATCACCTGCCTGCTGGGGCCGAACGGGGCCGGCAAGACCACGCTGATGATGAGCATCGCCGGCATCCTCAAGCCGAGGAAAGGAGCAATCCAGTTCGGCGGCGAGAACATCGCCGGCCGCCCCCCGCACGCCATCGTCGCCAAAGGGGTGGCGCTGGTGCCGGAGAACCGGTTGGTGTTCCCGACCATGACGGTGCTGGAGAACCTGCACGCCGGCGCATACCAGCAAGGCGACAAGAAGACCGTCGCCGATGACCTGGAAAAAATGTTCGGGCGCTTCCCCCGCCTGAAGGAGCGCGCCGCACAGCACGCCGGCACTCTGTCCGGCGGCGAGCAGCAGATGCTCGCGGTGGCGCGCGCGCTGATGAGCCGACCCAAGCTCCTGCTGATGGACGAGCCGTCCCTGGGGCTCGCTCCCCTGGTGGTGGAGGAAATCTTTCGCATCGTCACCGAGCTGCACCGGGACGGCACCACCATTTTCCTGGTCGAGCAGAACGCGCACATGGCGCTCAAGGTGGCGCAGCATTTCTACCTCATGGAGCAGGGCAAGGTGTCGTTCAGCGGCACGCCGGGCGCACTCGCCGAGGACGAGGTCATCCGCCGGGCCTACCTGGGTTCGAGCAAGGCTTGACCGACCTCGCGCAGAACACGCTCGACGGCCTGTTCCTGGGCTCCACCTACGCGCTGCTGGCGCTCGGCTTCACCCTGATCTTCGGCGTGCTGCGCCGGGTGAACCTGTCATTCGGCCCGGCCATCATGTTCGGCTGCTACGCGGCGACCTGGGTCCACCTCAATCATGGCGCCGGGCTGCTGGTGCTGGCGCTGGTCACGCTTGCCGGGTCGGCGCTCGCCGGCACCTACGTAGAACGCCTGTGCTTCGCGCCGCACCGCAACGGTTCCCCGATCGCGGCGATGGTGGCGAGCTTCGCGCTGTGGATGCAGTTCGAAGAGCTGGCGACCCTTGCCCTGCCCCGGCACATCTACGAATTTCCGCCGTTGCACGGCGGCACGCCGCTGGAGTTCGGCGGCTTGATGCTGCGCGTCGAATCGCTGGTAATGCTCCTCGCCGCGATCCTGGTATGCGCCGCCCTCTGGTGGATGCTGTATCGCACGCGCTTTGGCGTTGCGGTGCGCGCGGTGATCGACCAGCCGCAGGCAGCGCAACTCGCGGGCATCGACGTGCCGCGCGTTTTCGTGCTGACCTTCGCCCTCGCCTCGGCCATCGGCGGGCTCGCCGGATTCCTGATCGCCGCCAGCCACGAGCAGGTCACGCCGATGCTCGGCATGTGGTCCACGCTGAAAGGTTTGCTGGCGATGATGCTCGGAGGATTGGGCTCGCTCCCCGGCGCCGTGCTCGGCGGGCTTGCGCTCGGACTGTTGGAGGCGCACAGCCAGTGGTTCCTCGGGCCGCAGTACCGGGACCTGCTCGCCTACCTGCTGCTGTTCGTCCTTCTCGCCGCGAGGGTGCCATGGATGACTACGCGATCGGCGTCCTGACCAACATCGGGCTGATCTCGTTTCTCGCCCTGTCGGCCTACCTGTTGCTGATCGCCGGGGAGATGTCCTTCGGCCAGCAGGCGTTTTTCGGGGTGGGCGCCTACGCTGGCGGGATGCTTACGGCGATGTACGGGTGGCCGCTGCCGCTCGCCGCGCTGGCCGCCATGGCGCTCGGCGCGCTGGCGCAGTTCCTGGTTGGCCTGCCTACCCTGCGCCTGCGCGGCCTTTATTTCGCCATGGCCACCCTGGCAGCTGCCGAGATGGCGCGCATCCTGTTCGAATTGTTCCACTTCCAGCGCCAGGTCGAAGGCGAACCGGTCGGCCCGGACGGCTCGCAGGGATTCCGCGGCATCCGCTGGGTATTCGCGCATGGCGTCGAGCCGCTCGAGTACATGGGCATCATCTACGCCATGCTCGCGCTCGCGCTGGCGGCCTTCCTGCTGGTCGAGCGTTCCAGACTCGGCGCCACCTTGCGCGGCGTGGGCGAGGACCCGGAGCTGGCGGCATCGCTCGGCGTGGACGTGAACCGGGTCAAGCTCGGCGCCGCCGCCGCCGCGGGCGCGCTGGCCGCGCTCGGCGGCGTGCTCTACGCTCACCACAACACTTACATCGAGCCGCGCAATTTCGACCTCATGCTGGGAGTGCACAGCCTCGCCTATGCCCTCATCGGTGGACTCGGGACGGCGGTGGGGCCGTTGCTCGGCGTGGTGCTGGACATCGGCGCGCTCGAGGGCAGCCGAATTTTCCACGGCTACCGCATGATCGTCTTCGGCGGACTGGTCGCGCTACTGCTGGTGTGGCGACCGCGCGGCTTGCTCGACGAAAGGACCGTGCAATGGCTAAGACGACGTTTTTCCTGATCCTGTCCCTCCTGCCCGGTCTGGCGCTCGCGCAGGCGCCGAA
>CAZVZV010000021.1:0-11985 GCA_964631735.1 uncultured Enterobacteriaceae bacterium | reverse complement strand
CAGCAGGAAGAGGGACAGGCCTTTCGTACCGGCCGGAGCGCCGTCCGGCCGCGCCAACACGAGGGCCAGTCCCGCGTCCGCGTTGGAGCAGAACCACTTATCGCCGTACAGGCGCCAGGACCCGCCTTCCTCCGCCGCGCGCGTGGCGGTGGCGCCTACGTCCGAGCCCGCGCCCTGCTCGGTAATGAACATCGCGCCTTGCGTCAGCGCGTCGAGGTCCTGCTGCGTGAGGCCGGGCAGGTAGCGCGCGACGAGCGCCGGGTCGCCGAACTTGCGCAGTGTGCGCGTGAGCGAATCGGTCATCGACAGCGGGCAGCAGGCACCGAATTCGGCTTGCACGTAAAGGTAGGTCAGCGCGTATTTGGCGACCGGCGGCAGCGGCTCCGGCCAGCCGAGCACGCCGCCGCGATGCGACATGGCCGCGAGGCCGTACTCGCCGAACGCGATTTCCTCCAGGCGCCGGTACGCCGGGTGCTTCTCGATCCACTGGCGGTCCCCGCCCGAACGCGTGCGCTGGTGCAGCACGGGTGGGTTGCGATCGGCGGTGGCGGCGAGCCGGTCGAGCTCGTCGCCGGCGAGCGCGCCCAGGCGCTCGAAGTGCGGCAGCAGGTGCGCGTAAAGCTTGGGCTCGAGATAGTGCTGCAGCAGCCCGGCATAGTCCGGGTCGGCGTGGAACAGATTGATGCCGCGACTGTCTGGCAGCGCGGCCTGCGCGACAGGATCGGCGGGCTTCATTACTCCCGGAAGGAGGGATCGCGCCGGTCGAGCATGCGCAGCAGCGCCGGCCACTCGATTTCGGTGATCTTGCGGCGCTGGCCGGGGGCGTAGCGCTGGTTGGTGGTGCGGATCACGTCCGCGCTGGGATGGTTGAGCTCCGTATTGCAGGCCATGGCCATCACTTGCGCCTGGCAGGCCCGCTCGAGCCAATGCAGCACGACGAAGGCCTCGCACACGGTGCGCCCGGCGGTGAGCAGGCCGTGGTTGCGCAGGATCATGGCCGAAGCCGTGCCCAGGTCGCGCACCAGGCGCTGCTGCTCGTCGAGGTCGATCGCCGGGCCTTCGTAGTCGTGGTAGGCGAGCTCGCCGAAGAACATGGCGTTCTGCGTGAGGGGCAGCAGTCCGCACTTGAGCGCGGAAACCGCCATGCCCGCGGGCGAGTGCGTGTGGATCACGCAGCCCACATCCTTGCGTGCGCGATGGACCGCGCTGTGGATGACGAAGCCCGCCTGGTTGATGCCGTAGCCGGTGCCCGAATCGAGCACCACCTTGCCGTCGAAGTCGATCTTCACCAGGCTCGAAGCGGTCACTTCCTCGTAGGCGTAGCCGTAAGCGTTGATGAGGAAGTGGCCTTCCTCGCCCGGCACACCGGCGGTCGCGTGGTTGTAGATCAGGTCGTTCATGTCGAAATGCGCGATCAGCCGGTAGCAGGCGGCGAGTTCCACGCGCGCCTGCCATTCGGCCGCGCTCACCTTCGAGCGCAGCGAGGGAATCTTCAGGTTCGACAGGTCGGTCATAGTGTTGCCTCCGTTCCGAGCAGCGCGGTGATCTGGCTGGAGAGCACCCCGCCGTTGCCGTGCGCGAGGGCCACTTGCGCGTTCTTCACCTGGCGCGCGCCGGCCTCGCCCCGCAATTGTCGCACTGCTTCCACGATGAGGAAGATGCCGTACATCCCGGGATGCACGCAGGACAGGCCCCCGCCGTTGGTGTTCACCGGCAGATCGCCGCCGGGGGCGATGCGCCCGCCGCCGACGAAAGCGCCGCCTTCGCCTTTCTTGCAGAAGCCCAGGTCCTCGAGGAACAGCAGGGTGTTAATGGTGAAGGCGTCGTAGAGTTCCACCACGTCCACGTCGCCGGGCGCGAGGCCCGCCATGCCGAAGGCGCGCTGGCCGGACTCGGTCGCGGCCGTGACGGTCAGGTCCGGCATCGAGGAGATTTGCCGGTGCCAGTGCGCTGCGCCGGCGCCCAGCAGGTAGGCGGGCTTCTTCGGCAGGTCCTTCGCGCGCTCGGCGCGCACCAGCACGTAGGCGCCGCCACCGTCGGTCACCAGGCAGCAGTCGCGCACCGTGAGTGGGTCGCAGATCATGCGCGACTTGAGGACGTCCTCGACGCTCAATGGTTCGCGCGAGAACGCCTCCGGATTGAGTTGCGCCCATTTGCGCGCCGCCACCGCGATCTCGGCGAGCTGCTCGCGCCTGGTGCCGTATTGATGCATGTGGCGCGCGGCGGCAAGGGCGTAGGCTGTAGGCGGATTGAAAGGCCTGTAGGGTTGTTCGAACGGCTGCGGGTCGAGCGCCGCCTTGTGCTTGCCGGCTTCGGCGCGCCCGACGCCGGTGCGCTGGTTCGAGCCGTAGGCGACCAGCACCACGTCGCACAGGCCCGCATTCAGCGCGAGCGCGGCCGGGATCAAGTGCCCGACGAACGACGAACCGCCCATCATGCTGGACTCAGTGAACTTCGGCCGGATGCCGAGGTGCTCGGCCAGCGCGAGGCCCGACATGAAGATGTTGGTGCTGGCGATGACCAGGCCATCCACGTCGCGCGTCGTCATTCCTGCATCGGCGAGCGCGTTCCTTGCCGCCTGCGCCGCGATCTCGATCTCGGTCCAGCCGGGCGCCTCGCCGCAGCCGGCCAGGCCCACCCCTGCGATCGCGACCGAGCCCCTCATGCGGGAACGAACTCGACCAGACCGTCGGCGATGCGCGCGCTGACCGCCATGCCGATCTTCACCTGCCCGGGCGCGACGCCGGCAACGCGGCTCATCAGCCGCACGCCTTCCGCCAGGTCGACCAGGACGATGTTGTAGTCGCCTCCATCGGCAGGCTTGCGCCGCACGACAGTGGTCGAATAGACAACGCCGCGCCCGCTCGGCGCCACCCAGTCCAGGCGCTCCCCGCCGCAGTGCGGGCACAGCACACGCGGGTAGAACACATGCTTGCTGCAGGCAGCGCAGTGCTGGATTTCGAAACTGCCCCTGGCAAGCTTGTCGAGGTACTGCTTTTCAGGCCCGGATGGTGGCGACATGCTGACCTTCCTTGACCTGATCGCCTTGCGCCACGTGCAGCGCCTCGAGCACGCCGGCGGAGGGTGCGGGCACGGGAATCTCCATCTTCATGCACTCGATGAGCAGCAGCGTGTCATCGGCGGCGAGGCGCGCGCCGGCGCGCGCCTCGATGCGCACCACCTTCCCCGCGATTTCGCAGCAGACACGGACGCTCGCCATGGGTGGAGGATTATTGCAGAACTCCTGTGCAACAATCGAGCCGGAAGTTGAAATGCTCTCGAATCCTCCCCCGGTCGTGCGCGGCATGCTGTGGATGGCGGCCACCGGCCTCATCTTCGTGGTGATGAACGCCATCATGAAGTGGCTCTCCCACGACCTCGATCCCTGGCTGGTCGGCTTCCTGAGATATCTGCTCGGCGCGCTGGTCATGCTCGGCCCCGCGCTGCGCATGGGGCCGCGCACGCTCTGGCCGAAGGCGCCAGGATTGCAGTTCCTGCGCGGAGTGTTCCACGCGGGCGGCATGATCCTGTGGTTCGCGGCCCTTCCGCTAGTGACGCTCGCCGAACTGACGGCCATCAGCTTCAGCGGCCCGCTGTTCATCTGCCTGGGCGCCTGGCTGTTCCTCGGCGAACGCATGAGCGGCGCACGCTGGAGCGCCGTGCTGGTCGGCTTTGCCGGCGTGTTCCTGGTGGTCAAGCCGTGGGAGGGCGCGGGCTTCGGGGGCATCTCCACGGGGATGCTGCTGATGCTCGCCTCCGCGCCGGTATTCGCCGGTTCTTTCCTCGTTGCCAAGGCGCTGACCCGGCACGAGCGGTCGGAAGTGGTGGTGCTGTGGCAGCACCTGTGGGTGTCGGTGTTGCTGGTCGGCTTCGCGGCCGCCTACTGGGCGAATCCTTCCCCGGGGCAATGGGCCCTGCTCGTGGTGTGCGGTTTTCTCGGCGCCGGCGGGCATTACTGCATGACGCGCGCGTTCCGCGCGACGGACATCTCTGCCGTGCAGCCGGTGAAGTTCCTCGAGCTGGTGTGGGCGGCGATGCTCGGCGTGCTGGTCTTCGGCACGGTCCCGGCGAGCGAAACAGTGGCGGGCGGCGTGGTCATCCTCGTCAGTACCTTGCTCCTCGCCAGGCACGAGAGCCGCGCGATGGCGCCTGTGAAAGAATCGGGCCAGGGGACGAAATGAGCTGGCAGAAGGAATTGGACGAGCTGGCCAGGCGCAAAGCGCTCGCCGCTGAGCTCGGTGGCCCCGAGAAGGTGGCGCGCCACAAGGGCCTGGGCAAGCTCACCGTGCGCGAGCGCGTAGACGCGCTGGCGGACCCGGGCAGCTTCCACGAGATCGGCAGCATCGCGGGCAAGGCGAGCTACGACGCCGAAGGCAATCTCGCCGGCTTCACGCCGGCCAACCTGGTGATGGGCCGCGCGAGGATCGACGGCCGGCCGGTCGCGGTAGCCGGGGACGATTTCACGGTGCGCGGCGGCGCGGCCGACGCAGCGATTCGCGGCAAGCTGGTGACGGTCGAGCGCATGGCACTCGACCTGCGAATACCGCTGGTGCGCCTGGTGGACGGCACGGGCGGCGGCGGCTCGGTGAAGAGCATCGAGATCGAGGGCCGCACGCTGCTGCCGAGCATCGCCATGTGGCAGATCTGCGTGGACAACCTGTCGCAGGTGCCGGTGGTGGCGCTCGCGCTCGGCTCGGTGGCGGGCCTTGGCGCCGCGCGCGTCGCCGCCAGCCACTACTCGATCATCGTGAAAGACACAGCGCAGATGTTCGTCGCCGGCCCGCCGGTGGTGGCACGCATCGGGCAAATCCTGGACAAAAACGAGCTTGGCGGCAGCGACATCCACACGCGGAACGGCGCCATCGACGACGAAGCGGTTTCGGAACAGGATGCCTTCGCCATGGCGCGGCGGTTCCTGTCCTATCTGCCGAGCTCGGTGCACGAGCTGCCGGCGCGCACCGAGCCGAAGGACGACCCGAAGCGCCGGCCCGAATGGCTGATCGACGCGATCCCGCGCGATGCGAAGAAGGTCTACAAGATGCGCCCGATCGTCGAGGCACTGGTGGACGAGGGCAGCTTCTTCGAAATGGGCCGGCGCTGGGGCAGGCCGGTCATCACGGGGTTCGCCCGTCTGGATGGCTGGCCGGTCGCCGTCATGGCGAGCGACCCTTACCACTACGGCGGCGCGTGGAACGCGGACGCCTGCGACAAGGTGATCCGCTTCGTCGACCTCTCACAAACTTTTCACCTGCCGGTGGTGCACCTGGTGGATGTGCCGGGCTTCCTCATCGGCCGCGAGGCGGAAGAAGCCGGGACGATCCGCCACGGCGCGCGCGCCATGCAGGCCATCTACCAGGCCACCGTGCCCTGGTGCGCGATCCTCGTGCGCAAGGTCTACGGCGTGGCGGGCGCGGCGCACATGAACCCGGCGCGCTACGGCATGCGCTACGCCTGGCCTTCGGGCGACTGGGGCTCGCTGCCGATCGCCGGAGGTCTGGAGGCGGCCTACAAGTCGGAGCTCGAAGCGGCAGCGGACCCGAAGGCGAAGCTGGCCGAGATCGAGGCGCGACTGGGCAAGCTGAGTTCGCCCTTTCGCAGCGCGGAGTCTTTCATCGTGGAGGAAATCATCGACCCGCGCGACACGCGCGCCATCCTCACCGAGTTCGCGACGCTCGCAGCGCCGCTCAGGACGCCCGGCCCGCCGAGCTTCGGCTACCGTCCATGACCCCATGACCCTCCGCGCGGCGCTAGAGCCGCGGTCCATCGCCATCGTCGGCGCTTCGGACAACCCGCACAAGGTGGGCGGGCGCCCGATCCTCTATATGAAGCGCTACGGCTACCGCGGCGCGATCTACCCGATCAATCCTGGCCGCGCCGAGGTGCAGGGCATCAAAGCTTATGCGTCCATTGGCGAGGTTCCCGAAGCGCCCGACCTCGCCGTGATCGCGGTGGCGGGCGACGATGCGGTGCGCGCGGTGGAGGATTGCGCGCGCCGCGGCGTGAAGGTGGCCGTGGTCATGACCTCGGGATTCGGCGAGATCGGGGCCGCAGGCAAGGCAGCGCAGGAACGCATGGCCACGTCGGCGCGCGCCGCGGGCATGCGTCTGGTCGGGCCCAATTGCCAGGGGCTGGCGAATTTCGCCACTGGCGCGGTGGCCAATTTCTCCACCATCTTCCACGAGATCGAGGCGCGCGACGGGCCGGTGGCCATCATCAGCCAGAGCGGCGCCTGCTCGCAGGCGATCTACATCCTCGCGCGCCAGCGAGGGCTGGACGTGCGCCACGTGCACGCCACCGGCAACGAGGCGGACGTCACCGTAGCCGACCTCGCGGCGGAGATCGTGCAAGAGGAGGGCGTGCGGCTGGTGCTGCTCTACATGGAGGCGATCCAGCGACCCGAGGTCCTGGCGCAGGCCGCCGAATTCGCGCGCTCTCGGGACCTTCCCATCGTCGCGGTGAAGGCCGGCCGCACCGCGAGCGGAGTCAAGGCCGCGTCGTCGCACACCGGCGCACTGGCGAGTGAGGATCGCGTCATCGATGCGTTTTTCGCCAAGCACGCCATCTGGCGCGCCGCCGACCCGCAGGAACTGGTGATGGCGGGGCAGCTCTACCTCGACGGCGGACGGCCCAAAGGCAGACGCTTTATCGCCGTGAGCAATTCGGGGGCGAGCTGCGTCATGGCAGCGGACGCGGCGGAGGAACTCGGACTCGAACTGCCGGCATTTGCCGAATCCACGCAAGCCAGGCTGAAGCAAGTCCTGCCGGCGTTCGCCACGGCCTCCAACCCGCTCGACGTCACGGGCGCGCTGCTCACCAACAGCGGCCTGTTCGGTTCCGCGATGACGATCCTCGGCGAGGAGGACGCTTGCGACCTGCTGATGCTCGCCGTTCCGGTGGCGGGGGCGGGCTACGACGTGCCGCGTTTTGCGCGCGACACGGCGGAGTTCCGAACGCGCCATTGCAAGAGCGTGGCGGTGGCCGCACCGCAGGCCGAGGTGCGCGCGGAATTCGAGAAGTTGGGGCTGCCAACGTTTGCGCGCGAGCGCGAGGCGATGCAAGCGCTGCGCCAGCTCGCCGAGCACAGCGCGCTTCTGCGCGGCAAACCGAAGCCTGGCGGGGCGCGTGCGGCACCGCCGCTTCCCGGGGGCAAGGAACGTTTCCTGAACGAATACGAGAGTCTCGCGTTGCTCGCGCAGACGGGTATGGCGGTGATCGAGCACCGGCTGTGCCGCGACGAAACCGAGGCACGTGCGGCATTCTGCGCGCTCGGGCCGAAGGTGGTGGCCAAGGCCTGCTCGAGCAGCGTGCCGCACAAGACCGAGCAGGGGCTGGTGAAGCTGGGGCTGCAGGACGAGGAGAGCGTCGCCGCGGTATTTCGGGACCTCAAGGCGCGCATTCCTCCCGGCGACGGCGTACTCGTCGCGCGCCACGCGACCGGCCGCCGGGAACTTGCGCTCGGTGCGCGCCTCGACCCGGCATTCGGACCGGTGGTTCTGGTGGGCGACGGCGGTATTTACCTCGAAGCATTGAAGGACTTCCGCTTGCTGCTGCCGCCGTTCGGTGAAGACGAAGTGAGGACGGCGCTGGCGCAATTGCGCATCGCGCCGCTGCTACAAGGAGTGCGCGGCGAGCCGCCGCTGGACATCGCTGCCTACGCGGGCATGGCGGTGGCGCTCGGCGATGCAATGCTCGGCTGGGGCGGCAAAGTGGCGTCGGTGGACGTCAACCCGGTGATGGTGTTCGATTCCGGCGCGGGCGCCGTGGCGGTGGACGCGCTCATCGAGCGCGCAGCGGTTGCACCTGGGACATGAGCCCGTCCAGCATGATGGCGTCGCGTACCGGAAGTCCGGCGGCGCGCAGTGCGCCGGCGGTCCAGACATTGCAGGTGCGCAGCAGGTAGAAGGTTTCGCGCCCGGGATAAAAGCGGCTGTCGCCGTAGTGGCCCGGGGCGAGCGACGCGGCCGGCATCTCCCCGTCGCGCTCGAAGGCATCGTGGATGTAGCGCATCAGTCCGTCCAGCGCCGGCTGCGATAGCCGAATCTCTACGATGTCGCTCTGCGGGAAGAACGCCACCAGGTCGCCGCGCACGCCGGCGACATGCAGCACGCTTCGATTGGGAAGGAACGCGGCCTTGAACGAAAGCCACGACCCGGCAGTCTGCGCCATGTAGAAATCGCGCTCGCCCCAGCCCACCTCGAGAAAGTTCGCGGCAGGGAAATCGCGCTTCTCCGGCAAAAGGGGCGCGGGGATGTCGGCGCGCCGCACGGCGATGCCAGTGTGCCCACCCTGTGGAACGAGGAAAATCGAGGCGACCGCGGGGGACTCCCGCAGTACAGCGACTGGCGAAGAAGCGCAGCCACAGAGCAGGCAGCAAAGGAGCAAGGCGCGCATGGCGCGAGCATGCACCGTTTGAAACGCCCCGTCGCCTT
The DNA here is from genome assembly GCA_964631735.1 of uncultured Enterobacteriaceae bacterium. Taxonomy (GTDB): domain Bacteria; phylum Pseudomonadota; class Gammaproteobacteria; order Burkholderiales; family SG8-39; genus JAABQT01. Next base: position 3,556 of record CAZVZV010000021.1, on the reverse strand, counting down.
GCGACGCCAAGCTATAATTTGACGCTCCCACAATCACCCGTTCCCCCAATGAAAGTCCTGGTCAGCGTCAAGCGCGTGGTCGACTACAACGTCAAGGTGCGCGTCAAGGCGGACGGCACTGGCGTGGAGACCGCCAACGTCAAGATGTCGATGAATCCGTTCGACGAGATCGCAGTGGAGGAGGCGGTGCGGCTGAAGGAAGCCGGCGTGGTAACAGAGATCGTCGTCGTGTCCGCCGGAGTGCAGGCCTGCCAGGAGACCCTGCGCACCGCGCTCGCCATCGGCGCCGACCGCGCGATCCTGGTCGAGACCGACGCGGAGCTGCAGCCGCTCGCCGTAGCCAAGCTGCTCAAGGCCGTCTGCGCCAGGGAGAACCCGCAACTGGTGATTCTCGGCAAGCAGGCGATCGACGACGATTGCAACCAGACCGGACAGATGCTGGCCGCACTGCTCGGCTGGCCGCAGGCGACCTTCGCCTCGAAAGTGAAGGTGGAGAACGGCAAGGCGCAGGTGACGCGCGAGGTGGACGGTGGCCTGGAGACCATCTCGATCAGGTTGCCGGCCATCATCACCACCGACTTGCGCCTGAACGAGCCGCGCTACGTCACCCTGCCGAACATCATGAAGGCGAAGAAGAAGGTGCTCGAGAACCTGAAACCGGAAACCCTGGGGGTCGACGTGAAACCGCGCCTGGCGACGCTCAAGGTGGTCGAGCCGGCCAAGCGCAAGGCCGGCGTCAAGGTACCGGACGCGAAGACCCTGGTGGACAGGCTGCGCAACGAGGCGAAGGTGATCTGATGAGCGTCCTGGTCCTCGCCGAGCACGACAATCAGTTGGTCAAGAAGGCCACGCTCAATACCGTCGCGGCCGCGAAGAAGATCGGCGGCGACATCCACATATTGATTGCGGGCCACAACGCGGGCGGCGCGGCCAAGGCCGCCTCGCAGATTCCCGGCGTCGCCAAGGTGCTGCACGCGGATGCGCCGCATCTGGGGGAATTCCTGGCCGAGAACGTCGCCGCATTGGTGGTGTCTCTGGCCAGGGGTTACTCGCACGTTCTTGCGCCGGCAACCTCCACCGGCAAGGACGTCATGCCGCGCGCCGCGGCGCTGCTCGACGTGCAGCAGGTCTCCGACGTCATCGCGGTGGAGTCCGCCGATACCTTCGTGCGCCCGATCTACGCCGGCAATGCGCTGGCGACGGTCAAGTCGGGCGACCCGATCAAAGTGCTCACTGTGCGCACCACGGGTTTCGATGCCGTGCCGGCCACTGGCGGTGCTGCGCCGGTGGAAAGTGTGGCGGCCCCTGCGAACAGCGGCTTGTCGGCGTTCGTGGGCCGCGAAGTGCAAAAGACGGAGCGTCCGGAGCTGACTTCCGCGCGCATCGTGGTGTCGGGCGGCCGCGGCATGGGCTCGGGGGAGAACTTCAAGCTGCTCGAACCGCTCGCCGACACGCTCAACGCGGCGATGGGCGCTTCACGCGCGGCGGTGGATGCGGGCTTCGTGCCGAACGACTGGCAGGTCGGCCAGACCGGCAAGATCGTCGCGCCGGATCTTTACATCGCAGTCGGTATCTCGGGCGCGATCCAGCATCTCGCCGGCATGAAGGACAGCCGCGTCATCGTGGCCATCAACAAGGATGAAGAAGCGCCGATCTTCCAGGTCGCCGATTACGGCATCGTGGGGGACTTGTTCCAGATCGTGCCTCAGTTGATCGAGGAATTGAAGAAGTAGGGTGGGCCCTGGCCCACCAGTTGGTGGGCCTTGGCCCACCGTACGGTGGAGATTGAGCGATGAGCGCCTATACCGCACCCCTGAAGGACATGCGCTTCGTCATGAACGAACTGGCGGGCCTGGCCGAAGTCGCGAAATTACCGGGTTGTGAGGAAGCGACGCCCGATACCGTCGAGGCGATCCTGCAGGAGGCGGCCAAGTTCGCCAGCGGCGTGCTCGACCCGCTCAACCACACGGGTGACGAAGAAGGCGCGCAGTGCAAAGACGGAGTGGTGACGACGCCCAAGGGCTTCAAGGAAGCCTATCGCCAGTACGTGGCAGGCGGATGGGGCGCGCTGCCGGTGTCGGCGGAATTCGGTGGACAGGGTCTGCCCAGAATCGTCGCTACGCCCGTGGAAGAGATGTGGTGCAGCGGCAACATGAGTTTTTCACTCTGCCCGATGCTCACGCAGGGCGCGCTGCACGCCATAGAGCTGCGCGGCTCCGAGCACCTGCGCAGGACTTTCCTGCCCAAGATGGCGAGCGGCGAATGGACCGGGACGATGAACCTGACCGAGTCTCAGGCGGGATCCGACCTGGCCATGGTGAAGACGCGCGCAGTGCGTGAAAGCGACCACTACCGCATTACGGGGCAGAAGATCTTCATTACCTACGGCGAGCATGATTTCACGGACAACATCGTGCACCTGGTGCTGGCGCGCACGCCGGACGCGCCCGAGGGCGTCAAGGGCATCTCGCTGTTCATCGTGCCGAAGTTCCTGGTCAATGCCGACGGCTCGCTCGGCAAGCGCAACGAGGCGCGCTGCGCCTCGATCGAGCACAAGCTCGGCATCCACGCCAGCCCGACCGCGGTGATGGTGTTCGACAACGCCCTCGGCTACCTGGTGGGCGAGGAGAACAAGGGCCTCGCCTACATGTTCATCATGATGAATGCGGCGCGGTTCGCGGTGGGACTCGAGGGCGTCTCGATCGCCGAGCGCGCCTTCCAGCGCGCGCTGGCCTATGCCAGAGAACGCGTGCAGGGCCGCGACCTCGCCGGCGGCGGCGCGGTGCCGATCATCCGACATCCGGATGTGCGCCGCATGCTGATGCTGATGAAGTCGCAGACCGAGGCGATGCGCGCGCTGGCCTACGTGGTGGCCTCCGCGCTCGACGCCGCGGCGCGGCATCCCGACGCAAAGATGCGCGAACAGAATCAGGCTTTCGTCGATCTGATGATCCCGGTCGTAAAGGGTTGGAGCACCGAAACCGGCTTCGAGGTCGCCTCGCTGGGCGTGCAGGTGCACGGCGGCATGGGCTTCATCGAGGAAACTGGCGCCGCGCAGCATTTGCGCGACGCGAGGATCACCACCATCTACGAGGGCACGACCGGCATCCAGGCCAACGACCTCGTCGGGCGCAAGATCGCACGCGAAGGCGGGGCGACCGCCAAGGCCTGGCTGGCGCAGCTGAAGGGCTTCGACGCCGAGTTGGCGAAGTCTGGCAGTGTCGACCTGAAGGCCATCCGCGTCGCGCTGGCGGTGGGTGCTGCCGCGGTCGGCGAGAGCGTGGACTACATCGTGGCGAACGCCGGCAAGGACGTGATGGCGGCGTTCGCCGGCGCGGTGCCGTTCCTCAAACTCATGGGCATTGTCGCCGGCGGCTGGCAGATGGCGCGCGCCGCGCTGGCAGCGGAGAGGAAACTTGATTCCGGTGACAAGGCGTTCTACGCAGCCAAGATCGCCACTGCGCGCTTCTACGCCGACCAGGTCCTGGTGCAGGCGCCGTCTCTCAGGGACACCATCGTGAAAGGCGCGAGCGCCGTGATGTCGGTGCCCGAAGAC
>CAZVZV010000020.1:0-9529 GCA_964631735.1 uncultured Enterobacteriaceae bacterium | reverse complement strand
GGCCGGCGGGACGCTGGCCGCGCCTTGTCACAACGTCGGGACATCCTGCAAGGCGCGAGCGAGCGCCACGGCGCGCACGCGCGGAGCGAGCGGAGACATGCGCTCTCCCGCATGGATCACGTCGAGGCGCTGCAGCCGCAGGTCCGCGAGCGCGATGCGCATCGACTTGGTGAGCTCGGGGACCACGGTGCGCTTGAACTCGAACCCGATTCTGCGCTCGCCGCGAGCGACGAGCAGGTCGAGCTCGGCGCCGAGCTTGGGGCTGCCGCACCAGCGCGTCCCGCGTCTCAACGCCGGGGAGCCGGTGCAGCGTCTGCGCCGGCACCCGCGGACCGGGTTGCGGGAGGCCCGTGAAATTTCGATATCGCGCTTCGATATTTCAAGGATCGGCGCAGGCGGCCCCGCAGCCCCGGAGACGTTGCTGCATTACTGCATTTCTGCCAAATTGCGGCGATGAAAACCACCCTCACCGTCACCAGCCGCGGCGTCGTCACCCTGCCCGCCAATTTGGACCAGGCGCTGCGCCGCAAGAAGCGCGCGCGCTGACGCTGCGCCCGGATGCGGATATTCCTCGACGCGAATATCCTTTTCTCGGCCGCGAAATCCGACGGCGCGGTACGCAAGCTGCTCGAATTGCTGATCGGAGCCGGCCACGAATGCTGCGTGGACGGCTATGTTGTCGAGGAAGCGCGCCGCAACCTCGCGGCGAAATCCCCGGACGGCCTCGCCGCTCTGCAACGCCTTTTGCCGCGCTTGCACGGGGCAGGTGCCCACCATGCCGATACGGCGCTCGAGGCAACGCTGCCACTGCCCGAAATGGACTGGCCGGTACTGGCAGCGGCCATCCACCATCGCTGTGCGGCCCTGGTCACCGGGGACCGCACGCATTTCGGCAAGCTTTTCGGCAAGACGATTCAGGGCACGGCTATTCATTCCCCGCGCTCGCTCGCCGAGGTCCTGCTTCGAACCGGCTGAACACGAGACCAGTTTCAGGTACTGGCGCGTGTAGCCCACGCTGAGCTGGGTGGCGCAGGAGAACCACCACGTGAGATCGACTGCCGCTTCACCCGCACGAAAAGATCGGTGGCGTCGGTCCTGATCCGAAACCCGTTCCCTGTTATCTGACCGCAAATCGTTTCACGCCTGCCTTATTGGCGGCTTTCTGCAAATCTTCATCGAGCGTCGCCAGCGCCAACCCCTCGCGCATGGCAAGCTCCAGATACGAAGCATCGTAGGCCGAGAGCCGGTAGCGGCGTGCGATCTGCAGCGTATCCGCAAGCGCCCTGGAAAACGTCGCCGAGTCCGCCCCGATGTCCACGACCTGCAGCATTTCGAGGAAGGCTTCGCTTTGCACCTCCCTGACCAACCCCTTCAGTTCCGCATTGGCAATGACGTTGGATACTTCAAGCCCCCACGTCACCGGCACCCGCGCGCCCGTCTGCGCCTGCTTCATGGTATCCAGGACTTTCAGGGCATAGGCGCGGTTGGCGGGTTTGCCGTCGAGCAACAGCCAGCACATCGTCACCGAGGCGTCGAGCACGAAGTTCACGCGCGGCCCTGGTCGATGAGTTGTTTGACGTTGACGACGCCGCGCACCGGGTTTTCTCGCATGAACGCCTTGAACTTTTCAACCGCGGCGGACTTGTCTTTCGGTGCCACGCTCTCGCTGGGAACGAGGTCGGCCATCGCCTCGCCGCGATTGGTGATGGTAAAGCGTTTGCCCGCCTTTACCTGCCGCAGCAGCTCGGGCAGTTTGGTCTTGGCCTCGTAGGCGCCGATTTCGATTTTCATGCGGATTCACTCCTGAATGTGTCAGACTAGTGTATAGACCAGTCTGACAGGGGTCAAACACCAGATGACCTGCGGGCCATGGACGCTTTAGTTGGCGCATTTCTCTTCTCGGTTCTGACCGGCGCGTTGCTGGTCTATACCCGCCGCTTCCATCAGCGCTTCACCCTCGACGCAACCTCCCCCGCCCGCCGCAAGATCCACACCATCTCCGCCCCCCGCATCGGCGGCCTCGCCATCGTCGCCGGCGTAACCGCCGGCGCCTTTGCCCTCCCTTCCGAAACTCGCACTACCGCAGTCACCCTCGCCCTCTGCGCCATCCCCGCCCTCCTCGGCGGCCTGGGCGAAGACTTCACCCACAAAGTTTCCTCCACCGCGCGCCTCTGTTTCACCTTCATCGCCGCGGCGATCGCCTTCTTCGTCCTCGACGCGAGCATCACCGACCTCCGCCTCCCCGGCAGCGCCTGGCTCCTCGGCTTCGCGATTCCCTCGCTCCTGTTCACCATGTTCGCCGTGGGCGGGCTCGCGCACGGCATCAACATCGTGGACGGCCTGAACGGCCTCGCCGGCTTCACCGCGCTCCTCGTCCTCGGGGCGATCGCCTGGGTCGCCACGCAGGTGGGCGACCAGCCCGTCGCGCTGATCGCCCTCCTCGTCGCGGGAAGCGTGGCGGGGTTCCTGGTATGGAACTTCCCGCGCGGCGCCCTCTTCCTCGGCGACGGCGGCTCTTACTTCCTCGGCTTCCTGATCGCCGAGCTGGCGGTGTTGCTGGTGCACCGGAACTCAGACGTCTCGCCCTGGTTCGCCCTCACGGTGCTCTCCTACCCCGTGTGCGAGACGCTGTTCTCCGCCTGGCGCCGCAGGATCCTCAAAGGCCAGCACGCGATGGACGCCGACGGCCTGCACCTGCACACGCTCGTCTACAAGCGCCTGGTGCGCCGCCGGGGCAAGGGCGGCACGGGGCAGAACGCCTTCGCCGCGGTGTACCTCGCGGTCCTGTGCGCCGCGGTGGTGCTCCCCGCCATGATCATGTGGGAGGACACCCTCGCCCTGCAGGGGATCGCGCTCGCCTTCGTCGTGTTTTACGTGATTTGTTACCGGGGCCTGGTGAGGTTCCGCTTCCCGCGCTGGCTCTCGGCCCGGGGTTCGGTGCACAATGGCGGCAGGATCACAGGGCGCGGTCCAGGCACACAGGGAGGCAAGCCATGAAACAAAAAAAATTCCTTCGCACGCTTGGCTGGACGCTCCTTGCATTCAGCGCCGCCTTCGCCACCGCGGTGCACTCCGCCGCCAACGTGCAATCCATGCGCGGCGACGTGCGCGCGGGCACCGCGAAGGTGAACGCCAACGACCGCATCACCTCGGGCGCCTCGATCACCACCGGCGCGGGCGCGCAGGCGGTGCTCAAGTTCGACGACGGCCAGGTGGTGGTGCTCAACGAAAACACCACCTTCCGCGTCACCGACTTCCAGTTCCAGAAGGAAAAGCCGGGCGGCGACCGCGCCATCTTCGACCTGCTGCGCGGCGCACTGCGCATCATTTCCGGCGCGGTGGCCTCGAGGAGCCAGGCCTCCTTCCAGCTGCGCGTGCCGCAGTCGACCATCGGCATCCGGGGCACCGACTTCATGGTGGCGATCGTCAACCCGGCGATCATCAGCGTCGGCACCGGCGCCGTGGGGGCGACCAATGCCGGCGGCACGGCGGTGTTCGGCGCCGGCAGCTTCGGCTCGGTGGCCTCCTCGAGCACGCTTGCGGTCGCGATTCCCGCCTCGGCGGTGCCGCCGGCGGCGGCGGCCGCCTTCGGCAGCATGGGCGCGGCGCCCGGAGTCGTGGCGGGCGGCATGGCGCCCGGCGCGGCAGGCGGCGGTACCGTGGCGGGCATGTCGACCGGGACGGCGGTGGCGGTCGGCGCGGTGGTGGTGATCGGCGTGGCCGCAGCCAGCGAAGACAACGCCACCACCACGCACCATCCGGCCACGCCTTAGTCGCAGCGAACCCGGCAGAGGCCCCCGCGCAGGGCCTTTTTTGTGTACCAGATATTAGTACAAGTGACCTAACTTCAAGTACACTCGGCGCCGCGCATGGAACGCATCGCCGCCACCCTGTTCGGCAAGACGCGCCGCGCCGCGCTCGCGCGCCTCTACCTCGAGCCGGCGCGCGAGTTCCGCCTGCGCGAGCTGGCGCGGCTGACCGGCATCAGCGCCGGCGCGATGCAGCATGAACTCAAGCAGCTGGTGGCGGCGGACCTGGTGCGGCGGCGCGAGCAGGACGGCCAAGTCACCTACCGTCCCAACGCGGAAAGTCCGGTGTTCGAGGAACTGCGCACCCTGGTCGAGAAGACCAGCGGCATCGGCGAGCTGGTGCGCAAGGCGCTGCAGCCTGCGGCGCGGCGCATCCGACTCGCCCTGATCTACGGCTCGGTCGCCAAGGGCGCCAACCGGGCGCGCAGCGACGTGGACCTGCTGGTGGTGGGCAGCATCGCCTTCGGCGAGTTAGTGCGCCTGCTCGCATCGGTGGAGCGGCGCATCGGGCGCGAGGTAAGCCCGCGGTTGTTCAGCGAGAAGGACTTTCGCGAGCGGCTCGCGCGCGGCGAGCGCTTCCTGAAATCCGTCCTGCAGGGGCCGCACACGCTGCTGATCGGACAAGTCGATGACCCTCGATAACCTTGTCGGCCGCGGACTGGAAAAGGCGGAAGCCGACCGCGAGGAGGTGACCCGCTACCTCGACAGGATCCGGCGCAAGCTGGCCGACAGCCGCCAGACCAACATCAGCCTCGACAGCCGCTTCGACGTCGCCTTCGAGGCACTGCTGCAGATCGCGATCGCCGCATTGCGCGCCCGCGGCTACCGCACCACCTCGGGCGCCGGCCACCAGCAACTGGCGATCCAGGCCTTGCCGAAAACCATCGGCATCCCAGCCGGCGAGGTACGCACGCTGGATGAATTCCGCAAGCGGCGCTCCGCCGGCCTTTACCTGGCGGAATTCGAACCTTCGGCGGCGGAGGTCGAGGCGCTGGTGACGGCGGCGGACCGGCTGTACAAGAACCTGGTCGCGTGGCTCAAGGCGCATCGGCCGGAGTTGCTGAGAAAATAGGGTCTGACCCCAATTTTCACCATGCGAAAAATAGGGTCTGTCCCCATTTTTTTTCTTTTCCTTGCCGCCGGCGCGCATGGCCAAGAGGTCCCCACGGCGCCGTCCACCAGCGGACAGACCGGCCTGATCAGCATGCCCGACGCGCGCCTGGCGCCCGACGGCACCTGGCGTACCGGCCTGAGCTACCTGAAGCCGTATCAGGCGATCTGGTCGAGCCTCACCATCATGCCGTTCCTCGAAGGCTCGTTCCGCTACACGCGGATCATGTACGTGCCCGGCTTTCCGGGCGTGCCGGGCGAGGACTACGGCGACTTCAAGGACAAGGAGTTCGACTTGAAGCTGCGAGTGCTGCCCGAGCGCGGCTGGTGGCCGCAGGTGGCGCTGGGGGTCCAGGACCTCGAGGGCACAGGCGTGTTCAGCGCCGCCTACGGCGTGGCCTCCAAGCGCTTCGGCGAGTTCGACCTGACCCTCGGCTACGGCAACCAGCGGCTCGACGGCGCCTTCGGCGGCGTGCGCTGGTCGCCCGCGAGCCTGCCCAAGTGGAGCCTGGTGGCCGAATACGACGCCTACAACTACAAGCAGGACTACGGCTCGCAGCTCTCCGGATCGGCGAGCTACACGAAGGGCGTCGGCGCCGGCCTCGAGTACCGCGCGGAATGGTGGGGCGCGAAGGCGTTCGCCGCGCACGGCGAAGCGGGCCTCAACGCCTGGGTCTCGGTGCCGCTGCAGGCGAAGGAGTTCGTGCCGAAGTTCGACGAGCCGCCGGCGTACACGAAAATCAACCCGCGCCCCACCGAAGAGCAGTGGGCCGCCGACCCGGCGCACCAGCAGCGCCTGGAGCAAGCCCTCAGGGCGCAGGATTTCCATCAGATCCGCATCCGCTACGACAACGGGCGACTGGACGCCACGCTCGCCAACACACGCATCGCCGCGATGCCGCGCGCCGTGGGCCGCGCCGCGCGCACCATGCTCTCCTTCGCCCCGCTGCAGGTGCGCGAGATCCGCGTCACCTACGCGCTGGTGGGCGTGACTGTCGCCACCTACAGCTTCATCCACGTGCCCACGCTGCAGCGCTACTTCAACGGCATGGCGACGCGGCAGGACCTCGCGCAGACCGTCGCCATCGAGTACGCCCGGCCGCAAACCAGCGAGGAAGAAGCAAGGGACCGTGACGCAGCGCTCGCCGCCTTCGAGGAGCCGCTGCCCGAGGAAATCATCGCCGGCCGGCGCGATGCGACGCAGATCCTCGTGCTGCGCCGCGAGGTCGCGGGAGGCGTGGCGCGCCTGCGGCCTGGCGTGTCAGCTTTTTTCAACGACCCGAGCGGCGCGCTGAAATTCGACCTCTCGGCGCTCGCCACCTACGATCGCCCCTTCGCCGGCAACCGCTTCTTCAACGCGGAGATGAAATTCACGCTCTACGAAAACGTGAGCGACGTGACGCAAGCCTCGAACAGCACGCTGCCGCACGTGCGCACCGACATCGCCGAGTACAAGGCCGGCAACGACGTGAAGCTGCTGCGAGCGCTCGCGCAGCAGTTCTGGCACCCCGCGCAGCGTGTGTATGCGCGCGCCTCGGCGGGCCTGTACGAAGAAATGTACGGCGGCGCCGGCGGCCAGGCGCTGTACCTGTCGAAGGACGGCGGCTGGTCGGCCGACCTGGCGGTGGACGCGCTCAAGCAGCGCGACTTCAAGGGCTGGTTCGGCTTTCGCGACTACGACACCGTGACCGCCATCGCGAGCCTGAACTACCGCATGGCGCAAGGCGTCACCGGCACCTTGCGGGCGGGCAGGTTCCTCGCCAAGGACGAGGGCGTGCGCGCGGAGGTGAAGCGCCGCTTCGCCTCTGGCTTCGAGGTGGGCGCCTGGTACACGTGGACCAACGGCAACGACATCACTTCGCCCGGCACGCCCGAGAGCCCGTACTACGACAAGGGCATCTTCATGCAGATGGCGCTGAACACCATGCTCACGCGCGACACCCGCGCCACGGCGAACTTCTCGCTCGCGCCGTGGACGCGCGACGTCGGCCAGATGGTGCAGTCCCCCGGCGACCTGGCGCGCCTGGTCGAGCGACAGGTACTCGATCTGCATGGGCTGGACGGCTTGGTGAACATTGGCGACAGGGAGGACAACTACGACCTGCCCAACCTCGGCACCGGGCCACGCGACCGTGTCTGGCCGGACTTCGTCGCCGAGGACGCCGTGGGCATGGGGCGCGCCTCGGGCAAGGTGGATTGGGTGGATGCGGCGGTGCTGGGGGGCGGGCTGATCCTGGGCTCGGCCCTGCTCGACAAGCCGGTGGACGACTGGGCGGTGAAGCACGCCAATTCCCAGTGGATGAAACGCACGGTGAAGTGGGGCGACGCGCTGCCCATCGCGGCGATGGGGCTCTCGGCGGTGTTCGCCTTCGACGAGTCGCGGCCGAGGTTGTCGGATGCGGGCTTGGCGGCGCTCGAGGCGGGCGTGGTGGCGCTCGCGGCCTCCGAAGTCCTCAAGTACGGCATCGGGCGCGCGCGGCCGAACACGGGCCTTGGGCCTGGCGAATTCGAGCCGGGCTCGACGGCGGACCGGTTCCACTCCATGCCCTCCAACCACACCGCGGTGATGTGGGCGGCGGTGACCCCTTACGCGAAGGAATTCGACGCGCCCTGGCTCTACGGCGTGGCGGCGATCACCAACCTCGCGCGCGCCGGCAGCCGCGAGCACTGGGTCTCGGACACGGTGGCGGGAAGCCTGCTTGGCTACGCGCTCGGCAGCCTCGCCTGGGAAGCGCGCCGCGACTCGCGCCTCGGCAAGAATGCGCCCAGGATCGCGGTGGGCATGGACTCGGTGAGCGTGGCATGGGCTTGGTGAAAAGAATGGGGTCTGTCCCTATTTTTATCCTCCTCGTCTCTGCCGCTACCTTCGGGGCGCAGGACTGCGGCGTCCTCGACCCTGAGTTGAAGGACACCTACGCCGGCCAGTGCAAGGACGGTCTCGCCGAGGGCGATGGCGTGGCGCGCGGCACGGCGGAGTACCGCGGCGGGTTCCAGGCCGGCAAGAAACACGGCCAGGGCGTGAAGGCGTGGCCGAACGGGGACCGCTACGAGGGCGGTTTCGCCGAGGATCGCCGCGAGGGCCGCGGCAAGTACAACTGGGGGGGCGGGCCCTGGGCAGGCGAGAGCTACGAGGGGACCTACCTGAACGACAAGCGCCACGGCGAGGGCGTCTACCGCTGGCCGTCGGGCGACGTGTACAAGGGACCCTTCGCGGAGGACACCATCAGCGGCTATGCCACGCCGATGATGCTCGCGCGGCGCAAGTTCGAGGAGGAGTCCAAGAGCGCGGTAGCGAAGGAAGGCCAGAAAGTCTGTCGCGAGATGCCCATCGGCATCGCGCACGGCGAATGGATCCGCGGCATGGTGGTCGGCGTCTCCGGAGAACAGGTGGGCGTGCGCGTGGACGAGCTGGGCGTGAACCGCCACGTGGTGGCGGGCGTGGAGCTGCGCGCCGGCGACGTGGTGTGGGATGCGCCGACGGGATGGACGCCGTGCTGGTAACAAAATGGGGTCAGACCCCTTTTTTTGACGCCCTGATGCGCCTGCCGCTGACGGTGCTGGCGGGATATTTTCTTTGGCGCGAATGGGAGGCGCTCGAAATCGCACAGGGTTGGCTGCGCATCGCGGCGCATGTGGCGACCATGTTGTTCCTCGCTCTGATCGCCGCGATGACGCTGGCGCGCCTGCGGCCGGTGCGCAAGTCCAAGGGCTGGCTGCCGCGCCTCGCGGCGCTGGCGGGACTGCTCATGCTCTACGGGCTGCTGCTATTTCCGCGCACGGCGCCGGCGGCGGCCTGGGACTCCGCCGCGCTCGCTTTGCTGGTGGCGGGCCATTTCCTGTGCGCCGTGACCCTGCTGCAGCTCGGCCGATCGTTTTCCGTGATGCCCGAGGCGCGCAAGCTCGTCACCGTGGGGCTCTACTCGAGGATCCGCCATCCCCTATACATGGCAGAAGCCGTGGCCACGCTCGGGGTATTCTTGCTGTACCGTTCGACGGGCGCGGCGCTACTTGTCGCGGCGCAGTTTGCAGTGCAGCTCTGGCGCATGCGCGAGGAGGAGAAAGTGCTTGAAGCGGAGTTCCCGGATTACGCGACCTACCGCGCGCGCACCGCGCGGCTGGTGCCGGGGGTCTTTTGAAAAAGGGGTCTGACCCCATTTTTCCATGAAGCAGGCGATCGTCATCCTGGTGCTGCTCGCCGTGGGCTCGGTGCTCGCGTACTACCACGTCGCCAACCAGAGCTACTACCCGGTGTCCAAGCTCGCCTCGGCCGACGGCTACACCTTTCACATGGTGCAGGACCGCCTTGCGCAGAGGAACGCCTGCGGCGAGGCCAACGACCGCTTCCTCGCTCCGATCAAGGCGCGCTGCCTGCAGTGCGACGTGCTGTACGCGCGCTGCGAGCGCGAGCTGCAGGGCGTGGAATTGGCGCTGCTCATGGGTGACTCGATGCCGATGCATGTGGTGATCGCGCCCGGGCTGCGCCTCGCGATCGAAGGGCCGAAAGAGCGTGTGCGCCAGGAGTGCGAGCAGCTCGCCACCGAGCTGGTGAAAGGCGGCGCGCCCACGGCAGCCTGCGTGTTCCCGGGAACGCTGCGCCGTCCCTGAAAAGC
>CAZVZV010000019.1:0-9857 GCA_964631735.1 uncultured Enterobacteriaceae bacterium | reverse complement strand
TCAGGCCTTTGCGATCAGCTTCGTGAAATCGTCGTCGACGCCGAGCACGTAGCGCGCCAGGTCGTCGATCGCGCCCTTGAACGTTTCCGTGGCGAGGCGCACCGTGACGCGACCGAAGCGCCGCACGTTGATCAGCTCGACAGTGGCCGTCGCCGCCTCGAAATCGGCCCGGATGTTGACCTCGCAGGGCAGGGGTCCGGTGACGACGAACTGCACAGGCCGTTCCTTGTCGTCATTGCGCGAGCGCTGCTGGAACTCGATGCTCAGCGTCTTGAGGTACTGCTCGCAGCGGCCGACGTCTTCGCCCAGCAGCATGAATTTCGGCGGTTCGGCCGCGCGCACGCAAAAACGGAACTGGACCTGCGCGCAGAGCTCCTTGCCTGCCGGCAGCTTGAGCGTGCGGTTGCCCACCGATGCCTGGGTGAGCGTCACCGAGGGCAGCTTGCCCACATAAATGAATTCGTACGGCGCGCCCGCATGCGGCTGGTGCGCGTTCATCTCCCTGCCGAACTCGGTCAGGTACTGCAAAGCTGCGCGCATCGCGGCATCCAGCGCCGCCATCGCCTTCGGTTTCTCGTCCGCCTGTTCCTTTCTGAAGGCGGACTGTTGCCGCATGATTTCCACCGCCTCCATGCGGCGCGTGGTGGTCATCCATTTCGGGTCGCTCTCGGGCGCGGCACGCTCGCCGCGCTCGAATGCCGCGCGCTTCTGCTCTTCGGCCGTGCCCCAATCGGACAACGCCTGTTCCTTCCTGAGGCGCGCCTCCTGTTCCGCACGCAGGCGCTGCGTGTCCTGAGCCTCGAAGTCCGTCGCGAACTGGTCGAGATCATCGATCAGCTGATTGCGCATCTTCTGCTCTTCGGCCGCCACCGCCGTGCTCGGCAGGGTCGCCTGGGGTACGGTCCTGGCGAACTCGGTGCCGCCGCCCAGGCTGTGGTAGTTGCGCAGGTCGTTGGCAAACTCGCTCGCGCTCTGGTAGCGGTCCTGCGGCCGCTTGGCCAGCGCGCGGTCCACGATGCGGTCGAATCCGGGCGGAATCTGCGGGTCGATCTGCCGCAGCGGCGGATGCGGTTCGCCAGCGATGCGCTGCATGAGCGCATATACCGTGGTGTCGCCCGGCCATTCGAATGGCGTGCGCCGGGCGAGCAGCTCGTAGAGCACCACGCCGAGCGAGAAGATGTCGGCGCGCGCATCGATCGGCTGGCCGAGCACCTGTTCGGGGGCCATGTAGCGCGGCGAGCCGAGCGTCGAGCCGGTCTGGGTCACGTCGGAGGCGGGCACATAGGCGACCCCGAAATCGGTGAGCTTGGCGCGCCCGGAAGGCGCCACCACCACGTTGGCCGGCTTGACGTCGCGATGCACGATCGAGAATTGGTGGGCGTGGTGCAGTGCGTCGGCCACCTGGGCGATGATGTCGGCAGCGGTATGCAAGGGGATGCGCTGGGGCTCCTTGAGCATCTGCTGCAGCGAGCGCCCTTCGAGAAACTCCATGGCGATGTAGGCGGCGCCGCCTTCCTGGCCGACGTCGAATATCGTCACGATGTTGGGATGGCTCAGCCGGCCCGCAGAGCGCGCTTCGCGCAGGAAGCGCACGCGCACCTCGTCGATCACATCCTCCGGCAGGTCGGCGAGCAGCGTCTTGAGGGCGACCTCGCGCTCGATGAGCGGATCGATCGCGCGATACACGACTCCCATGGCGCCGCGGCCAAGTTCTTCCAGGATGCGGTACCGCCCGAGCATTTTCTGTCCCACTGTCTGGCCTTCCTTCTCGTCCCAGGCATCAATCATAGCGTTTCCTTGCCGCCCGAGTCGCCAGCGGCTAGTATCTACGCCGTAGATACATCACACCAGCGGACGACCATGAAGACCAAGGCGCAGAAGTGGGGCAATAGCCTGGCGGTACGCGTGCCGCGCGGCGTGGGCGAGCAGGCGGGTCTCAAGCCCGGCGATCTGGTCGAGATCCGGGTGGTGAAGGGCCGCATCGTGCTCACCCCGATCGCGCCGCAGGCGACGCGCTATGAGCTCAAGGATCTGGTCAAGCGCATTACCCGCGCGAACCTGTACCAGGAGGAGGAATTCGGCAAGCCCGAGGGGCGCGAAGCGTGGTAGCGCCGAGATATGTTCCCGATCGCGGCGACGTCGTCTGGGTGAGCTTCAGCCCGATCGAGGGGCGCGAGCAAGCCGGGCACCGGCCGGCGCTTGTGCTCTCGCCGTCTTCGTACAACGCTCGCAGCGGCCTCATGCTCTGCTGCCCGATCACCAGCAAGGTGAAGCCTTATCCGTTCGTGGTGCCGATCCTGGGGGATGCCGATGTCGCCGGCGCGGCACTCGCCGATCAGCTGCGCAGCCTCGACTGGCGCGCGCGGCGCGCGAAGAGAAAGGGGCGCGTGTCGGAGCGGACCTTGCAGGAAGTCCTGGGCAAGGCAGCGGCGCTGCTTTCCTGACCAATTGAGTTCCGGCGTCGTCTCGCTGTACGAGCAAAGCCTCGCCAGGCGCGGCTTCGTCTCGGATCCTGCGCAGTGGCGCGCGGTCGAGCGCCTGCAGCGCCTGTACGAGGAGTGGAGCGCCTACAAAGCGCGCCGCTCGAGCGCGCTCAAACGCTTGCTGGTCCGGCCCCCGCTGCCCAAAGGCGTGTACCTGTGGGGTTCGGTCGGCCGCGGCAAGAGCTTCCTGATGGACGCGTTCTACCTCTGCGTGCCGCTGACGAGAAAGCGCCGGGTGCACTTCCACCACTTCATGCGCGAGATCCACCGCGAGTTGGACCACTTGAAGGGCACCGAGGACCCGATCGCGGCGGTGGCGGAGCGCACCGCCCGCCGCTATCGGCTGGTCTGCTTCGATGAATTCCACGTCGCCGACATCGCCGACGCGATGATCCTCGGGCGCTACCTGGAGCAGGTCATGCAGCGGGGCGTGGCCTTCGTCATGACCAGCAACTACCACCCCGACCGGCTCTATCCGGACGGCCTGCAGCGCGAGCGTTTCCTGCCGACGATCGAACTGCTGCACAAACGCTTGGACGTGATCGAGGTGGACAACGGCACCGACTACCGGCGCCTGAAGATGGAGAAGCTCAAGGTCTACCATGTCGGCGCGGCCGCCGAGGCCGAATTGGAGCGGATCTTCGGGGAGCTGAAGGACGTGGAGGAGGAGCGGCAACCGCTGGACGTCGAGGGAAGGAAGATTGGCTACCGCAAACGCGCTGGCGGTCTGGTGTGGTTCGATTTCGAGGCGCTGTGCGGCGGGCCGCGCTCCTATGCCGACTACGTCGACTTGGCGAAACGCTTTCACACTGTGATCCTGTCGGGGGTGCCCCGCATGTCGGCGAAGCAAGCGGACGCCGCACGGCGCTTCACCTGGCTGGCGGATGTGTTCTACGATGACCGGGTGAAGCTCGTCGTCGGGGCCGCGGCGCAGCCGGAACAGCTGTTCACCGAGGGCGAGCAAAGCTCGGAGTTCCAGCGCACCGTGAGCCGGCTGCACGAGATGCAGTCGGCCGCGTACCTGCGGGCCGAGCGAACCAGGAGATAGAGGGAGGCAGCATGTCCGCGTCGCTGCAGGACGCGACCGTCGCGGCGCTCAGGGCGCACCCGCCGTTCGACCAGATGGGGTCGAAGTCGCTGCAATTCCTCGCCTCGCGCCTGCAGCTGGCGTACTACCCGCGTGGCGCGACCATCGTGGCGCCGGAGAGTGGCGTGGTGCAGCGCCTGCACATCCTCAAACAGGGACACGTGCGCGGCGGTGCGGGAGGGGCGCTGCCCGGGACGGTGGATGTGGTGATGGGCGCGGGCGAGTGCTTTCCGCTGGGCGCGCTGGCGGGCGGGCGCGCCACCGTCTATACCTACAAGGCGGACGAGGACTGCTTCTGCTGGGAACTGCCGGCAGAGGATTTCCGCAGGCTGATGGAACGCAGCGCGCGCTTCCATGCCTTCTGCACCAGCCACCTGGCGATGCTGGTGGAACAGTCGCATCGTGCCCTGAGGGCGGATGCGAGCAACGGCGTGGCGGGCGGCATGTTGCGGCCATTGCGCGAAGTGATTTCGCGCGCACCGGTGTCCTGCGCCCCGGAGACCCCCGTGCGCGATGTGCTGCAGCAGATGCACGACCTGCGAATCGGCTCCATGATCGTGGTGCAAGCCGGCGTGCCGATAGGCATCTTCACCCACCTCGATGTGCTGAATCGCGTCGCGCTACCGCAGGCCGATGTCGCCGCGCCGATCTCCAGCCTGATGTCCGGCAACGTGATCGCGCTGGAAGTGGAGGCGCCGCTGGTGGATGCCGCGCTCGCCATGGTGCGCCACGGCATCCGCCACCTCGTGGTGACGCGCGACGGCCGACTGGCGGGGGTGATTTCGGAGCGCGACCTGTTCGGCATTCAGCGCACCAGCCTCAGGCGGATCGTCGAGCGTGTGAAGACCTCGGCGAGCGTCCCGCAACTGGCCGAGGCCGCGGCGGATGTGCGCGCCTTGGGGGGCGCGTTGCTCGCGCAGGGCGTGGCGGCTGAGCAGCTGACGCAGATGACCAGCGCCCTGAACGACAGCATCGCGCAGCGCGCCATCGAGATGTTGGCGCCGAAACACAGCCTGGCGGGCGCATGGTGCTGGCTGGCGCTGGGCAGCGAAGGGCGCCTCGAGCAGACATTGGCCACCGACCAGGACAATGCACTGATGTTCGAGGTGGCAGGCGACGTGCAGGCCGCGCGCGCGCGGTTTCTGGCGTTCGCCGGCGAGGTAAACCTCGCCCTCGACGCCTGCGGTTTCCCGCTGTGCAAGGGTGAGATCATGGCGCGCAACCCGAAATGGTGCCTCACGCCGGCGGAGTGGCGCGCCGTGTTCGCACGCTGGATGCGCAGCCCGGAACCCGAAGCGCTGCTCAACGCCAGCATCTTCTTCGATTTCCGCGCGCTGGCGGGCGATGCGAGGCTGGCAGGGGAATTGCGCGCTTTCGTGCTGAAGTCGGCAGCGGGCAATGCCGCGTTCCGCCGCGCCATGGCGGAGAACGCGCTGCGCGCGAGGCCACCGCTCGGCCTGCTGCGGAATTTCACGACCGACGATGCCGGCGCGTTCCCGGGCACGCTGGACCTGAAGCGCTTCGGCGCCCGCCCGATCACGGATGGGGCGCGGCTGCTGGCGCTGGCGCACGGGCTGCCGGCGACTTCCACTGCGGCCCGGCTGCGCGCTGCGGCCGCGGCGGGCACCCTGCCGCAAGCGGAGGCGGATGCGCTGGTGGACGCCTTCCACTTCATCCAGACGCTGCGCCTGCGCCGCCAGTACGTGGAATCCGGCGTGGTCCCCGGCACCGAAAACCGCATCGACCCGGAACGGCTCAACGCCATCGACCGCCGGATCCTGAAAGCGGCGTTCCGCCAGGCGAACGTCCTGCAGGAGCGGCTCAAGCTGGACTACGCAGTTTGATGCGCAGTCTGCAGCGTTGGCTGGGGCTGCATCGCGGCGAGGACGCGATGTCGCCGCGGGCCCTGCGCTGGGTGGTGTTGGACTGCGAATCGGGCGGTCTGAATCCGGACCGCGACGCCCTCCTTGCCATCGGCGCGGTCGCGGTCCGAGAAGGGCGCATCGACCACGCCGACAGCTTCGGCGCTGTGCTGCGCCAGGCCCGGGCGAGCGAGGCTGCCAACATCCTGATCCACGGCATCGGCGCCGAGGCGCAGTTGGGTGGGCGCGATCCGGGCGAAGCCTTGGCGGACTTCGCGCGCTATGCCGGCAGCGGGCCCCTGGTAGCCTTCCATGCCCCGTTCGACCGGGCGCTGCTGGAGCGTGCCATCCCGTCGTGG
This sequence comes from uncultured Enterobacteriaceae bacterium, assembly GCA_964631735.1. Classification (GTDB taxonomy): domain Bacteria; phylum Pseudomonadota; class Gammaproteobacteria; order Burkholderiales; family SG8-39; genus JAABQT01. The sequence goes on along the minus strand of CAZVZV010000019.1, from coordinate 4,066 downwards.
AAACGCCGCTGGCTGGACCTGGCGCAGCTCGCGCCGGCAGTGTTTCCCGCGCGTGCAGCCGCTTGCAAATCGCTGGACGATTGGCTCGCGGCCTTTGGCATCGAGCACCCGGCGCGGCATGACGCGCTGGCGGACGCCTATGCGAGTGCCGAGATGTTGCTGGTACTGCTGGCGCATGCCGAGCGCCAAGGGCTGGGCACCGCAGGGGACCTGTACGCCGCCGAGCGCGGACGGCGCTGGCTTGGCTAGAATGGCCGCCCTACCCGGGACAATCGGCATGGAAAAATTCAAAGCCTTCCTCATCACCCAGCAGGACAAGGGGGTCCAGTGCGCGTGGACCGACATGACGCTCGAGGAGCTCGACCCGGGCGAACTGGTGGTGCGCGTCGCCTATTCGGACGTGAACTACAAGGACGCGCTGGCGGCCACCGGCAAGGGGAGGATCCTGCGGCGCGCGAGCTGTATCGGCGGCATCGATCTCTCCGGCACGGTGGTGTCCTCCGCCGACGGCCGCTTCGCCAAGGGCGACGCGGTGCTCGCCGTGGGCAAGGACCTCGGCGTGGCGCACCACGGCGGCTACTCCGAGTACGCGCGCATCCCGGCGGCCTGGGCGGTGAAGCTGCCCAAGGGCATGACGCTGTGGGACGCGATGGCCTTCGGCACTGCGGGCTATACGGCGGGCCTCGCGATCGTGCGCATGGAGCACAACGGCTTGAAGCCCGCCAACGGCCCGGTGGTGGTGAACGGCGCCACCGGGGGCGTCGGCTCGATCGCGCTCGCCGCGCTGGCGAAGATGGGTTATGCAGTGACCGCGCTCACCGGCAAGGAGAGCGAGTCCGACTGGCTGAAGAAGCTGGGGGCGAAGGAAATCTTGCTGCGCCAGAGCCTCGACCTCGCGAAGATCAAGCCGCTGGACAAGGCGACCTGGGCGGGTGCGGTGGACAACCTCGGCGGCGAGGTGCTGGCCTGGATGGCGAGCGGCATGAAGATCAACGGCGTGATCGCCTCGATCGGCCTCGCCGCCAGCCCCAACCTCAACACCACGGTGCTGCCGTTCATCCTGCGCGGCGTGAGCCTGCTTGGGGTCAACTCGACCGATTGCCCGACGCCCGAGGAGGAGCGCGCGGTATGGCGTCGCCTCGCGACCGACCTGCGCCCGCCGATGCTGAAGGAGATGGCGCGCACGGTGCCGTTCGCCGACTTGCCGAAGGTGTTCGACGATTTCATCAACGCGAAAGTGACCCGCCGCGTGGTCGTGGACCTGAACGCATGACGACGTACAAGGAATTTCATCGCCGCTCGATCCGGGAGCGCGAGGCGTTCTGGGCGGAGGAGGCGAAGCGCATCTACTGGCACAAGCCCTTCGGCAAGGTGCTGGACTACTCGCGTCCCCCGTTTGCGAAGTGGTTCGTAGGCGGCGAGACCAATCTTTGCCACAACGCGGTGGACCGCCATCTTCCTGCGCTGGGCGAGCAGAAGGCCCTGGTGTGGATTTCCACCGAAGTGGACCGCGAGGCGAGCTACACCTACCGGCAAATGCACGCGGAGGTGCAGTGCGTCGCGGCGATGATGCGCTCGCTCGGCGTCGGGCGCGGCGACCGGGTCATCATCTACATGCCCAACATGCCGGAAGCGGTGTTCGCGATCCTTGCCTGCGCGCGCATCGGCGCGGTGCATTCGGTGGTGTTCGGCGGTTTCGCCGCGGCGAGCCTCGCGGCGCGCATCGATGACGCGCGCCCCAAGCTGATGGTCACCGCCGACGGCGGCAGCCGCATGGGCAAGCCGATCCTGTACAAGCCGCTGGTGGACGAGTCGATGCGCCTCTCCAAGTCGCCGCCGCAGCATGTGCTGGTCTACCGGCGCGGCATCGACCCGGACATGCCGGTCGTCGCCGGGCGCGACGTGGATTGGTCCGAACTCGCGGCGAAACACAAGGGTGTCCAGGTGCCCTGCACCTGGCTCGAGTCGAGCGAGCCCTCTTACATCCTCTACACCTCGGGCACCACCGGCAAGCCCAAGGGGGTGCAGCGCGACGTGGGAGGGCACGCGGTGGCGATGGCCGCTTCGATGCAGCATATTTACTGCGGCGGGCCGGGCGAAACGATATTCACCACTTCCGACATCGGCTGGGCGGTGGGGCACTCCTACATCATCTACGGGCCGCTCATCGCGGGCATGACCAGCATCCTCTACGAGGGCGTGCCGGTGCGGCCGGATGCCGGTGTGTGGTGGAAGATCGTGCAAGACCACAAGGTGGCGGTGATGTTCTCCGCGCCGACCGCGATCCGCGTGCTGAAGAAGCACGACCCGGCATTCCTGAAGAAGTACGACCTCGCCTCGCTCAAGCACCTGTTCCTCGCCGGCGAGCCGCTGGACGAGCCGACGCATGCCTGGATCGCGAATGGCCTGGGCAAGCCGGTGATCGACCATTACTGGCAGACCGAGACCGGCTGGCCGGTGCTGACCTCCGTGCCCGGGGTCGAGAAGACGCCGATCAAATTCGGCAGCCCGTCTTTTCCCGCCTATGGCTACGACTTGAAGCTGCTGCGCGAAGCAGATGCGAGCGAGGCGGGGGCGGACGAAAAGGCCGTGGTGGTGATCGAACCGCCGCTGCCGCCGGGCTGCATGACCACCATCTGGGGCGACGACGAGCGTTTCGTGAAGACCTATTTCTCGACCTTCACGAACAAGCTCGTCTACACCACTTTCGACTGGGGCATCCGCGACAAGGACGGCTACTATTTCATCCTTGGCAGGACGGATGACGTGATCAACGTCGCCGGCCACCGTCTGGGCACGCGCGAAATCGAGGAGGCGGTGAACATGCATCCCGGCATTGCCGAATGCGCCGTGGTGGGCGTGGCGGATGCGCTGAAGGGCCAGATGCCGCTGGCCTTTGCGGTTGCCAAGGACGCTTCCGGACTCGGGACCAGCGAAGGACGCAGAAAGCTTGAAAAGGAAATCATGGAAACCGTGGACAAGCAGCTGGGCGCCATCGGCCGTCCGAAGGCCGTGCATTTCGTGACGCTGCTGCCCAAGACGCGCTCCGGCAAGACGCTGCGCCGGTCCATCGCGGCGCTGGCCGAGGGGCGCGACCCCGGCGACCTCACTACGATCGAGGATCCGGGCGCGCTGCAACAGATCAAGGACTGCCTGGGGATCAAATGAAGACGCGACCGGAACTGACGCTGGCAGACTGCCTGAAGATCTCGGCCGCGGCGGAGGCCGAGGCCCGCAGGAACAACTGGATGGTGGCGATCGCGATCCTCGACGACGGCGGCCACCTGCTGCATTTCGCCCGCATGGACGGCGCGACACCGGCCAATGCGGCGATCGCGGTCGAAAAGGCGCGCACCTCGGCGCTTTCGCGCAGAACCAGCGGGCGCTGGGAGCAGCTCATCAAGGATGGCCGCACCGGCATGCTGAACATGCCGGGCATCCTGCCGGTGCAGGGCGGGGTGCCGATCGTCACCGATGGCACGTGCATCGGCGCAGTCGGCGTATCGGGCGTGCAGTCCCGCGAGGACGAGCAGATCGCGCAGGCGGGGATCGATGCCCTGCTGAAATGAAAACGGGGCCGTCTCGGCCCCGTTTCGCCTTGGGTTTGTAAAGCGCCAGCCACGATAGGGCAGGCGGACATCAAAAGCAAACAGTGTGCACCGGCACCTATTCCACGTGTTCCGGCCGGAACCCCATCCCGATGAGCCGCGCCGGGATGCGCTGCAGCACCGGAAAACGCTGCATCAGCCGGATCGGCCAGGCGATGCCCGGCGTGATGCCGCTGCCCAGCACGCGGCTGATCACGCGCTTCTGCATGAACAACTGCATGCGCTGTGTCATGCGCGTCGGGAAATCGCGGCGGCGCTGGACCCTGCCCAGATCTCCATCGGTCAAGGTTCCGGCAGCGAGCGGAGCCGCCAGCAGGTTGGCGGCGGCGACGGCGTCCTGGATCGCCAGATTGATGCCCACGCCGCCGATCGGCGACATGGCGTGCGCCGCGTCGCCGATGCACAGGAATCCCGGGCGGTGCCAGCGGCGCAGCCGGTTCACCTGCACCGTGAGCAGC
>CAZVZV010000018.1:0-52633 GCA_964631735.1 uncultured Enterobacteriaceae bacterium | reverse complement strand
TTGTTCAGCCTGGCGTCGCGCCAGGCGAGCATCACCTGCGGCGAGTAGCGCAGGCGGCCGTAGGCGCGCTCCTGCCTGTAGCCGACGCGCAACTCGCTCCCCTCCGAGTCGCCATCCACGTTGTGCAGGAACTCGGCATGCACCGTGCCCCAGTCAAAGCGCCGCCGGTAGCCCAGCCCCAGGTCGGCGCCCTGCTCCCGAATCGCCATGCCGGCGAGCACCTGCACGGTCTCGTTCTGCGGCGTACCTTCGTAGCGGTGGGCGAGGAACAGGTCGAGGCGGCTCGACGCGCCCAGGTCCCACTTGATGCCGATGCGGTCGGCATGCCAGTAGGCGCGCTCGCCGAAAACCAGGTTGACCGGCAGGTAGTCGTAGCGCGCGCCCTGCCCGCGGTAGATCGAACTCTCGATGCGTCCCACGCCGCCCTCGCCGGCGCCGCCATCCGTCATCACGTCGGCAAGCGCATTGCTTTGCGCCCACGCGGCGACCGGCACGGAGAGCAGCGACAACAGAATAAGACGTGCCACGAACACTGCGCTTTCCCCGCCCCGGGAGACCGCGCGAGCTTACAGGGAATCGCGTTACGATAGCGGCGCCGTTCCGCTCATCCAGGAGGAGACATGGATCGTCCGCGCTTCGCCAGCATCGCACTGGCGCTTGCCGCCAGCCTTGCTGTCACCTCCGTCGCCGCGATGGAACCCTGGCGCATCCTCTCGCAATCCAGGAAGCAGACGCCGCAGCCGCCGTGGCCCGCGGGCGACGAGCGCGGCATGGCCAACCAGATCGGCAGCGCCACCTGGGCGCGCTGCGCGTGGCACCTTGGTCATGCAAAGGCCAAAGCCTACGAACTCTCCCACGTTCGTTCCAACAGCATGCCGCTGTCGCCGTTCAGCGGCCCCTATGTCCAAAAACCCAAGCCCACCGCGAGCATTCCAGGAAGCGCGCACGCCTTCAATCTCGAGCAGTACGAAGCTGGCGCCGAGCCGGGCCAGCAGGCCACGCAGATCGACGCGCTCGGCCACTTCGGCGTGCTCAAGCAACCCTGGGACGGCAAGCCGCCGATTCCCGTGGACGATGCGGTGTACTACGGCGGCTACACGCAGAAAGACGTCAAACCCACGCCCGAGTCCGGGCTGCTCAAGCTCGGCATGGAGAAGGCGCCGCCGATCGTCACCAGCGCGGTGCTGCTCGACGCCAGGAAAGCGGTCGGCGGCGGCCAGCCGATGAAGGCCGGCGAACTCGTCACCGCGAAGCACATCGAAATCATGCTGAAAGCGCAGGGTCTCGCCAAGCGCGGCATCCTGCCTGGCGACGTGGTCTACGTGTACACCGGCTGGGGCGACTACTGGCAGGATCCGGACAGCGAGAAGTTCTACTACACCAAGGCGCCTGGGCTCGCCTACGACGCGGCCAAATACCTTGGCGAGCGGCGCATCGTTGCCATCGGCCTGGATACGCCGTTCGTGGATCCGGTGCCTGAAGGCATGCTGGCGGGCAAGGCCGGCCCCGCGGCCGGCGTGCCGCCGGGCCTGCCCTTCGCGCTGCACCACCACATGCTGACGCAGATGGGCATCCACCACATCGAGAACGCGAAGCTGGGCGAGCTGGCGCGGGACAGGGTGTGGACTTCGTGCACCATGATCCTGCCGATGCTGGAGAAGGGCAGCGCCGGCTCGCCGATCCGCCCGGTGTCGTACGGCGCACCTGGGCAGTGAGCGGGCCGCGCCCCAAAAAATAGGGTCAGACCCCTTTTTCTAGTTGGCAGTGATTTTCGCTTCCTTCACCACACGGCCCCAGGTGTCGTATTCGCGCTTGATATAGGCGGCGAGCGACGCGCGCGTGCCGGGCGCCGGCTCCATACCCTGCGCCAGCAACGCTTCTCGCACTGCCGGGTCGATGAGGATCTTCCCCAGTTCGCGGTTCCAGCGGTCCACGATCGCGCTGGGCGTCTTTGCCGGCAGCACGTAGGCGTACCAGTTGGTGGCCTCGAAACCCGGATAGCCCGATTCCGCGACCGTCGGCACCTCTGGCATGAAACTCGTGCGCTGCGCGCTGGTCACCGCGATGGCCCGGATGCGGCCCGACTTGATGTGCGGCCCGGCGGAAATCGGCGTGGCGAAAATGGACGCGATCTGCTTGCCGAGAAGATCCTGCATCGCCGGCCCGCCGCCCTTGTACGGCACGTGCACGATGTCCACCTTGGACATCATGCGGAACAGCTCACCCGAGAGATGCCCCGCACCGCCGATGCCCGAGGAGCCGTAGGTCAGCGTACCAGGCTTGTCGTTGGCCAGCCGTGCGTAGTCGGCGAGCGTGCGCGCCGGCACGCCGTCGTGCACCACCAGCACGTTGGCAAAGGTCACCGCCATGGTGACCGGCGCGAGGTCCTTCAGCGGATCGTAGGGCAGATTGGCGATCATGTGCGGGGCCACCGTCAGCGAACCCACCGAGCCGAGCAGGATGGTGTGGCCGTCGGGCGCCGCCTTCGCCACCAGCTCAGTGGCGATGTTGCCGCCAGCACCGGCGCGATTGTCCACCACCACCGCATGGCCGAGGTTTTCGGCGGCCGCCTTGGCGATGATGCGCGCCGCGGCGTCGGTGCCGCCGCCGGGTGCGAAGCCCACCACCATGGTGATCGAGCGGCTGGGGAACGCTTCCTGCGCCGCGGCCCCCGCGGAAAACATCGCACCGAGCAATGACCAGAGCAGGGTTCTCATGGCTAGACCACCTTTCTCTCACGCAGTCCTGCGATCTCGGATGCCGCGTATCCCAGCTCCGCGAGCACCTCGTCCGTATGCTCGCCCAGCTCCGGCGTCGCGCTCGCCATCGTCGCCGGCGTGCGCGACAGCCGCGCCGCCTGATTGACGACCCGGAACGTGCCCAGTTTCGGGTGCTTCACCTCCGCCGCCGCCTGGATGTGCCGCACCTGCGGGTCGGCGAACACCTGGTCCATGGCGTAGATCGGCCCGCACGGTATGCCGGCCTCGTTCAGAACGTCGATCCAGTGCGCGCTCGTCTTCAGCGCCAGCGCCGCGTTCAGCTCCGCGTTGAGCGCCGCGCGGTTGTTCGCGCGCAACGGCTGGTCCTTGAACTCGGGCCGCGCGAGCAGTTCCTCGCGGCCGATCGCCTTGCACAACTGCCGCCACATGCCGTCGCCTGAAGCGGCGACGTTGAGATGGCCGTCGGCGGTCTGGTAGGCGCTGGTGGGCATGCTCGTCGGGTGGTCGTTGCCCACCTGCAGCGGCACCTCGCCTTCCTTGAGATAGCGCGCCGCCTGGAAATCGAGCAGCGCGATGCCCGCGTGCAGGAGCGACGATTGCACCCACTGCCCCTTGCCTGATTGCTCGCGCTCGATCAGTGCCGTCATGACGCCGAGCGCCGCATACAGCCCCCCGGCGACGTCGGCGATCGCCGCGCCGGTGCGCACCGGGCCCTGCCCGGGAAAACCGGTCACCGACATGAGGCCGCTCATGCCCTGCGCGATCTGATCGAATCCCGGCCGCCCCGCGTATGGACCGTCCTGCCCGAAGCCCGAGATGCTGGCGAGGATGATGCGCGGGTTGATTTTCTCCAGCGACGCGTAGTCCACGCCGAGGCGGTATTTCACGTCGGGCCGGTAATTCTCCACCACTACGTCGGCGCTCTGCGCCAGGCGGGCAAACACCGCCTTGCCCTCCTGGAGCTTGAGGTTGAGAGTGATGGCGCGCTTGTTGCGATGCAGGTTCTGAAAATCCGAGCCCGTGCGCGCGCCGCCCATGCCTTCGTTCGGGTCCACGCCCGGCGGCGACTCGATCTTGATCACGTCGGCGCCGAAGTCGGCGAACTGCCGTACGCAGGTGGGCCCGGCACGCACGCGCGACAGGTCCAGGATGCGCAGGTGCGCAAAGGCGCTGGAGGCAGAGATGCGCGGCACGTCCGCGCCTAGCGAAGAATTCGCGTGTTGGCCATCGCCAGGCGGTCCACCAGGTTGCGCACCAGGGCGCGCGTGAGCTGCAGCTGCGCGCCGCCGCTCATATTCTCCAGCACCGCCGGCTCGAACTCGGCCACCAGCAGCCTGGTCATCGACTCCACGGTGGCGTGGCGCGGCAGTTCGCCGCCCCAGATGTAGGCCATCTCGCCGAAGCATTCGCTGTGGCTGACGACGTTGAGCAATCGCCCGCCCTTGGTGATCTTGACCTCGCCCTCGGCGAGGAAGAAGAAGCTGCTGCCCGGGGTGTTCTCGCGCAGCAGGGTCCTGCCCTTGTCGATGCGCGACCACTTGCCGGCGGTCACCAGTTCCCACAGTTCGGCGTCGGCCAGGTCGGAGAGCATCTCCACCCGCTTGAGCGCGAGGTATTTCTCCGTGTCGGGGATGGCGGTGGCCGGCAGCGTCTGGCGCACCACCTTGGACAGCTCCAGCGCGAACTCCGCCCAGGTCGGGTAGCGGCTTTCGGGCTTCTTGCGCAGCGCGCGCAGGATCACCGCATCGAGCTCTCTGGGCAGGTCGGGGCGAACTTCGCTGGGCGGCAGCGGCTCGAGCTCGCTGATCTTCTTGAGCAGCGCATCCAGGTTCTCCGCGCGCAGCGGCCGCTGGCCGGTGAGCAATTCGTAGAGCACCGCGCCGAGCGCGTACATGTCGCTGTGGTGGGTGAGCTGCGCGCCGGCGATCTGCTCCGGCGACATGTAGTAAGGCGAACCCATCATCGCCGTCTGCACCGCCTGGCTCTTGCGCAGGTAGGCGGCGCCGAAGTCGGCGATCTTCACGTCCGTGCCGCGCGCGAGCATGATGTTGGCCGGCTTGATGTCGCGGTGCACGATGCCTTCCTTGAAGGCGTAGTCGAGCGCCCCGCAGACTTTGAAGCCGATCTGCAGCACATCGGCCACCGGCAGCAGCGCCTCGGGCCTGGTATGCCGCACCAGGTCCCCCCCGGTGACCAGCTCCATGGCGATGTAGCCCGAGTCCGCCCCCACCACCGCGTCCAGGATGGAGACAATGTGCGGGTGCTTGAGCTTGCCGGCGAGTGAGGCTTCGTTGAGGAACTGCGTGCGGTAGGCGGTGCCGAACTCGGGGTCGCGGAACACTTCCGGCTCGATGGTCTTCAGCGCGACCTCGCGGCCGGAAAAGGTGTCCCTGGCCAGGTAGACCGTGCCGGTGGCACCCTTGCCCAGCATCTTCTGCACATCGTACTTCCCGACCTGCAGGCTCAGGCCCAGATCCATCGTTGCCGACACTGCTTACCCTCCCGCAGCGGCATGTTACTGCATCGCGGTGCTTGCCGAGGGCGCGTGGCCGAACGAGAATCCATTACTCCGTTCCTCCGACCCAGGCAGACCGGCACAGGCATCAGGATGGCGCACAGGGAAGTCCAGATCGAGTTCCTCGAGTTTGGCATGTTCATCGCCAGGCTCGACCGGCCATGGACCGAAACTCCGTTCGTGTACCAGGGCTTCGTGCTGAAGACCGAGCAGCAGCTCACCGCCCTGAAGAAGTACTGCAAGACGGTGTACGTGGACCCGGAAAAGATGGAACTGGTGGTGGCGCCGAAGCTGCTCACCTTGCCGACTTCGACGCGCTCGGTGATCGCGGACCAAGCCAGGGAGCGGGTGCGCGGCACCGCGGTGTACAAGGAACTCGCCACGGTGGAGGACGAACTGCCGCGCGCGCGCAGCGTCTTCACGCAGACCACCTCCATCGTGCAGAGCATGTCGCGCGCCGTGATCAGCGGCAACGCGCTGGACGGCGGACGCGCGCGCCAGGCGGTGACCGAAATCACCGACAGCGTGGTGCGCAACCCCGACGCCATGATGCTGCTGGTGACGATGCGCGAGAAGGCGCAGGAGACGCTCAACCGCTCCACCCAGGTGTCGGTGTACATGACGGTGTTCGGGCGCTTCCTGCAACTGGACCGGGAACGGCTCGAGCTCCTCGGCCTGATCGGCCTGCTGCAGGACGTGGGCATGCTCAAGCTGCCGCCCGGCATGCCTTCGCGGCGCTGCGACCTCAATGCGGCCGAGGAGGAGATCTTCCGTACCCACGTCACGCACAGCGTTGAAATTCTCAGCCAGACCGCCGGCCTGCCGGCCGAGCTGCCCGGCCTCGCCTCGCTGCACCACGAACGCTACGACGGCAGCGGCTATGCACGCGGCCTGAAGGGCAGCGCGATCTCGCAGACCGGCGCCGTCGCGGGCATCGTCGACAGCTTCGACATGCTCACCGCACCCGCGCCCTACGGCATGCAGCTGCCGCCGTCCAACGCGCTCAACGTGCTGTTCCAGAACCGCGGCACCCAGTTCCACGCCGCGCTGGTGGAGCAGTTCATCCAGTGCGTGGGCGCCTTCCCGGTGGGCAGCGTGGTGGAGCTGAACAGCGGCGAGGTCGGCGTGGTGATCACGCAGAACCTGGTCAAGCGCCTGCAGCCGCGGGTCATGGTGGTGCAGGACGCCAATGGCAACCCGATCCACCCGCACAAGATCCTCGACCTGGTGAAGGAGCCGATGGCCACGGCGGACGAGCCCTACCGCATCCGCCGCACGCTCGACCAGGCCACGGTGAAGATCGACGCACGCGAGCTGTTCCTGTGAACGCTGGGCAGGCGGGCGGCGCGCCGGCCCTCCTCGACGCGGCGGCCGTCACCCACGTGCTGGACCAGCTCGGCCTCGACGCTGAGCGCGTCGCCGCGCTGAACGAGCTGGGCACTTCGCTGCACGACAGCGCGCCCGAGGCCGTATCCGCAGCGCGCGGCGAGAGCGTCTTGTCGGGCGCCGCTTCGGCCTTCTTCCTGCCGCTGCTGCCCGCCGGCATGTCCGAGCCGCAGAAGGCGCTGGTGGACGCGATGGCGCGCGGCGCGCTGTCGCGCAAGTCGCTGCGCGACCTGCTGCTTGACTGGTCGGCATCGCTCAACCCGGAGGAGCCTACGGAGCGCGCGCAGCGCGACTGCCTGCCGCTGCAAGCGCTGCTGCGTGGCGGCGCAATGCGCTTGTTCGGCAGCGATGGCACGCGCTGCGAGGCGGCGCTCGCTGCCGCCGAGCGGCTTGGCGCCGCACAGCTCGCGCTGATGGCCGAGACGGGGGTGCGCGGCGCGCACGCGCGCAATGCCGGCGTGTCAGACCAGGCGGACTTCATGGCGCGCCTGGACAGCTGCGTGGGCCAGCGGCTGGCCGACGGCCAGCAGTTGGCACTGTTGTTCGTCGACTGCGGCATCATCCGCCGCATCGACGGAGTGTGGGGCTACCTGGTCGGCGACGGCGTGCGCGACCGCCTCGGCGCCCGGCTGCGCAGCGAGGTGTTGCGCGACACCGACCTGCTCGGCGACCCGGGGCGCGACGAATTCGCCTGCGTGCTGGCCACGGTGCAAAGTCCCGGCGTGGCGGTGCTTGCGGCCGAGAAGGTCCTGCGCACGCTGGATGCGCCCCTGTGGGTGGACGTGGACGAGGTCTACGCTCGCCCGGCGGTGGGCATCGCGGTGTACCCGGATCACGCCGACAACGCGGTGAGCCTGCTGCAGCGCGCGCGTACCGCCAGCATCGCGGCGCGCGAGCGCCCCGAGCGTTTCGCGGTGTACACCGCGGAGCAGGAGCGCGACGAAGCGGAGCTCCTGCTCTACGAGAACCGCTTGCGGGCGGCGATCGCGCAGGACGCGCTGGATATCGTGTTCCAGCCGCAGGTGGACCTGCGCTCCGGCCTCGTCGTCGGCGCCGAGAGCCAGCTGCGCTGGCGCGACAGCGACCTGGGCCGTGTGCCGGTGGCGAAGGCCATCGCCGCCGCAGAGTCCGCGGGCCTGGTGAACGAGCTGACGCTGTGGCTGGTGAACGGCGCGCTGCGCAACTGCCGCGAGTTCCGCGACGCCGCCGGCCTGGACCTGCGCGTCGCCGTAAACCTGTCGGCGAGGAGCTTGCGCCAGTCCGACCTGCCTGAGTTCATCGCCAGCGCGCTGAAGACCTGGAACCTGCGCCCCAGCCGCCTGGTGCTGGAGATTACCGAGACCGCGGTGCTCGCGCGCAGCCTGGAATCGGTCGAGACCCTGCAGCAGCTGCGCGCTGCCGGCGTGCGCCTGTGCCTGGACGACGCCAGCGCGGGCTACGCATCGCTCTCCTGGCTCGCCACCCTGCCGTTCCACGAACTGAAGATCGACCTCGCAGCGGTAGGCAGCATCACCGAAGCGCCGCAGAAGCTCGCCCTGGTACAGTCGCTCATCGAGCTCGCGCACCGCCTGAAGCTGGCAGTGCTGGTGGCGGGCGTCGACGACGAAGCCACCGCGACGCTGCTGAAGCAACTGAACTGCGACGTCGTACAGGGCAGCTTCGTCGGCGCGCCGCTCAACACCGCGGGCTTCGTCAAGCAGCACCGCGCCGATCAATAGGACATTCGCCTATTTCTGAACGCGTGCGCTAAGGCGCGCCGATGTAATCGCGCTTGCCCAGCTCCACGCCGCTGTGGCGCAGGATGTCGTAGGCGGTGACAACGTGGAAGTAGAAGTTGGGGTGCGCGAAACCGAGCAGGTACTGCATCCCCTTGAAGGTCACCTCGCGCGAGCCGATCTTCAGTACGATGGTCTTTTCCTCACTGCCGTCCAGCTGCGCCGGCTTGAACGTGCCGACGAATTCCACCGTCTTCGCGATGCGCGCCTTCAATTCCTCGAGGGTCTTTTCAACGTCTTCGTGCTTCGGAATGTCGACCCCGGCCAGGCGCGCCACCGCGCCCTTCGCGGTGTCGCAGGCGATGGTGACCTGGCGCATGAACGGCAGCATGTCCGGGTAGAGCCGGCTGGAAGTCAGCACCAGCGGGTCGATCTTCTTCGCCTCGCAATGCGCCTGCGCCTTGTCGAGCAGGGCGGACAGATTGTTCAGGATATTGGCGAAGCGCGGCGCGCTCGCCTGGTACATCGAGATGGTCATCTTCAAGTTCTCCTTGGCACCGATTCTAGCTGACCCATGTGACATAGTGGCGCGCGGCGGCGGGGCTTCCCGGCGATACTCTGCCGCCATGAAATCTCCCACTTCGCTCTACGACCCGGCCGTCGCCCTCGCCTTCTTCAAATCCGCCGGCAAGCCGGAGAAGCACCTGCCTGGCGCGATCATTTTCCGCGAGAACGACAAGGCGCGCTCGCTCCTTCTGCAGCGCGACAAGATGTACTACGTGGTCGAAGGCGAAGTGAGCCTGGTGGCGAAAAAGAAGTTCATCGGCAGCGTCAACAAGGGAGAGGTGTTCGGCGAGCTGGCTTCGATCACGCACGCGCCGCGCAGCGCCGGCGCGGTGGCGAACACCGCCTGCCGCGTCATCGCGCTCGACGACCGCGAGTTCCAGGCCGCGCTGATGAAAAGACCCGTTTTCGCGCTGATGCTGATGAGCGTGATGGTCGCTCGGCTGCGCCAGGCGGTCGCCGCGCTGCGCGCCGAGGGCAGGCTGTCGGAGAGCGGGGAATGGAAGGAAGCCGTCGTGTTCGACAAGCGCCAGCTCGCCGACCTGGTGCAGGGCCTCGCCAACGACCCACCGATCCATTTCGACCGCGGGGCAGTCATCATCAAGGAAGGCGCCACCGGCGTGCGCATGTATACCGTGCTCGAGGGCCGCGTCGCGGTCACCATCGAAGGCAGCATGGTCGAGCGCATCGGCCCAGGCGGCGTGTTCGGCGAGGCGGCGCTGCTCGACCAGGCAGCGCGACTCGCCAGCGTGCAGGCGCAAACCGACTGCACGGTGCAGCCGATCGGTCGCACCGCGTTGCTCGAGTTGGTGAAGGTCAGCCCGGCGTTCGCGGCAAAGATGCTGCGCGGCCTCGCCGATCGGCTGCGCCTGCTGACGGGGCGGCTGAAGTAGCTGCGAGGTACGCGGCGCGCCGTGCCTGCGGCGTGCGGCCCAGCGCGTAGTAGCAGGGGTGCGGCGTGACCAGCGCATCCTCCCTGCCCAGGACGTTGGCGCGGTAGCTCGACCAGCGATAGTCGGCGGCGCTTCTCACCAGTCCCGCCCTCACGGGATTCAACTCGATGTAGCGCATGCACGAAAGCAGATAGCGCGCCGCCATCACCGGTGTCGCGTCGACGTCCTCAATGCGCGCGCCGAGTTCGCGCAGCAGCCAGCTCCCGCCGTTGGCGTGCGCTGGGGTCACCAGCAGGTGCACGTGGTTGCCCATCAGCACGTAGGCGTGCACGGGACACTCGAGGCTGGCGGCCAGCTTGCGCAGGCGCGCCAGATAGAAGATCCGGTCGTCCTCGCTGAAGAAGCACGCCGCGCGGCCGCGCTGCACCAGATGAAGCGCGACGCCGGGCTGCTGCGGGCAGGCTTGCCGGGGCATGCCGACAGCAACGGCCCGGGGCTGGCAGCGGTTGACGCGGTCAATCCAGCTTCGCGCCCGAGTCCTTGACCAGCTGCGCCCACAGCTTCGCGTCTGCGGCGAGGAAGGCGGCAAAATCCGCCGCGGATTTCGAACCCGAGACCTCGGTGCCCTCGCGCGCCAGCGATCTGCCGACTTCAGGCAGGTTCAACACCTGGCGTGTCGCCTCGAACAGCCGGGCGATGGCCGCTGCCGGCGTGCCGGCCGGCGCAAACAGTCCGTACCAGAAGGAGAACTCATAGCCGGGCAGACCCGCCTCGGCCATGCCCTGCACCCCTGGCACCAGGGGCGTCGCCTGGCGGCTGGTCACTGCCAGCGCCTTCAGCCTCCCGGCCTGCACCAGCGGCAGCACCGAGGGCGGCGTGGCAAACGAGAGCTGCGTGTCGCCGGCGAGCACCGACTGCACCGCCGGCGCCCCGCCCTTGAAGGGGATGTGCACCATGTCCACGCCAGCCTCGCGCAGGAACAGGACTGCCGCGAGATGCGGCGCCGAGCCGTTGCCGGAGGACGCGAAGTTGAGCTTGCCCGGGGTCTTCTTTGCCTGCGCGATCAGTTCTCGCAGCGAGTTCACGCCCGCACCGGGGTGCACCGCCACAACCAGCGGCGAGGTCGTGACCAGCGAGATCGGCGCCAGGTCCTTGTGCGCGTCGTAGCCGATCTTCGGATTGAGCAGCGGGTTGACCAGGATGCTCGAGGGACTGGCGATCAGGATCGTGTAGCCGTCGGGAGCGCTCCGGGCCACCGCCTCGGCGGCGATGCTCGAGCCCGCCCCGGGCTTGTTCTCCACCACGATCGGCTGGCCGAGGCCGCGGCCGAGCGGCTCGCTCAGCACGCGCGCCACGAAGTCCGCGGCGCCGCCGGGGGCGAAGCCGACCACCAGCTTGATCGGCCGGGAAGGATACGACTGCGCCTGCGCCAGGCCGGCGAAGGCTAGCAGCGCGATCGCGGTCAAGAACCGGAACATGGGTTGCCATGTTAGCAGCAGCATGCTGGCGGCTTTGACCCTGCGGTTACAATTTGCCGGGCATCCCACGGAGGAAACCCATGAAGACGTTTTTCGCAGCACTGCTGGTCATCGCGGCCGCGTGCGCGCAGGCCCAGTACCCGCAGCGCCCGGTGCAGGACATGGTGGCGGGCGGCGTGGAAGTGGTGCCCTGCTCGGTGCCCGAGGCTCGCGGCATGATCGACGCGGGCAAGGTGCGCGCGCTGGCGATCATGGACGCCAACCCGCCGGCGCTTTACCCGAACGTGCCGACGCTGAAGAAGGAACTGGGCACCGACTGGGCGATCGCCGCCTGGCGCGTGATCGCCGCGCCCAAGGGCATCCCGCAGGAAGCGCAACGCACGTTGACTGTGGCGCTGAAGAAGGTCTACGACTCCAAGGAGTACAAGGACTTCATGGCGAGCCGCGGCTTCGGCGTGGTGTGGGCCGATCCGGAAGGCACGGCGAAATTCATGGCTGCCTCGGACGCGAGCCTGGGTGCGGCACTGAAGGCTGTAGGCCTGGCCAAGTAGCTTGAAGGTCAATGATGCGCTGAGCGGCGCGGGACTCGCCGCATTGGGTGCGGTCGTCCTCTGGCACGTGCAGGGGTTCCCGGCCATGCCGGGCCAGAAGTTCGGCCCGGCGTGGTTTCCCGGCCTGATCGCCGCCGGGCTGCTCGCCTGCGGCGCGCTGCTGACGCTGCGTGCGGCGCCGGGCCCCTGGCTCGCGCTGCCGGAGTGGACGAAGCGCACGCGGCCAATCGCCGGCGTCGCGTCGGTGATCGGCGGCCTGTTGTTCTACGTCTTCGCGGCCGACTGGCTCGGCTTCCATCTCACCGGGCTCCTGCTGCTCACCCTTTGGTGCAGGTTGTTCGGTGCCGGCTGGCGCATGTCGCTCGCCGTCGCGATGATCGCGACGCTGGCAATCCATTTGTCGTTCTACAAACTGCTTCGCATCCCGCTGCCCTGGGGGCTGCTCGAGCGCTTCGCTTTCTGAGATGACGGCCGACATCCTCTCGCAGGCACTGGGCCAGGTATTCGATCCCTACGTGCTGTGGGTGATCCTCGGCTCGGCGGTCTTTGGCCTGTTCGTGGGCGCGGTGCCGGGACTCACCGCGACCATGGCCACTGCGCTGCTGGTGCCGGTGACCTTCTTCATGCCGCCGGTGCCGGCGATCGCCTCGATCGTCACCGCTACTGCGATGGCGATCTTCGCCGGCGACATCCCGAGCTGTTTCCTGCGCATGCCCGGCACGCCCGCCTCCGCCGCCTATACCGACGAAGCCTATGCGATGACGAAAAAGGGCCAGGGAGAACTGGCGCTGGGCGCCGGGCTGGTGTTCTCGGTGATCGGCGGCCTGTTCGGCACGGCGGTGCTGATCCTCGCGGCGCCGGCACTGGCGGAAGTGGCGCTCAAGTTTTCTTCCTTCGAATACTTCTGGCTGGTGCTGCTCGGCCTCGCCAGCGCGGTGTTCCTCGCGCTCGCCAACCCGCTAAAAGGCATCGTGTCGCTGCTGCTTGGCCTGCTGGTCGCGTCGGTCGGCCTGGACAACCCGGCCGGTTTTCCGCGCTTCACCTTCGGCAACGCCGAACTCGCCGGCGGCTTGACACTGATCCCGATCATGATCGGCATGTTCGCGGTGTCGGAAATCATCCGCGGCGTGGCAGCGATCGAGCGACCCTGGGAGATGGCGCAGGCGAATATCGGCAACGTGTTCCAGGGCATGTGGGGCCTCGTGCGGCGCTACCCGGTGCAGACGCTGCGCGGCAGCGTGCTCGGCACCGCAATCGGCGCGCTGCCCGGCGCCGGCGCCGACATCGCCGCCTGGATGTCCTACGCGGTGTCCAAGCGCTTTTCCAAGGAGCCGCAGAAGTTCGGCACCGGCCACATCGAGGGCATCATCGAGGCTGGCGCCTCCAACAACAGCGCGCTCGCCGGCGCGTGGATCCCGGCGCTGGTCTTCGGCATCCCCGGCGACTCGATCACCGCCATCGTCATCGGCGTGCTCTACATCAAGGGCCTCAATCCGGGCCCCACCATCTTCATGCAAAACGCGGTGCAGATCTACGCCATCTTCATGGTGTTCATCCTGGCGAACCTGATCATGCTGCCGCTGGGCGTCGCCGCCATCAAGAGCGCCAAGCAGATGCTGCGCGCGCCACGGGAGCTGCTGCTGCCGGTGATACTCCTGTTCTGCATCGTGGGGTCGTTTGCCATCAACAACTCGGCTTTCGGCGTGCTGCTGATGCTCGCCTTCGGCATCGTGGCCTACCTGATGGAGGAGAACGGCTTCCCGGTGGCGCCGGCGATCCTCGGCATGGTGCTGGGCGCGATGCTGGAAGAGAATTTCATCAGCTCGATGATCAAGGCCGACGGGCGCCTGCTGGCTTTCTTCGAGCGACCGATCGCCGGCAGCCTGGGCGCGCTGGTCATCGTGGTGCTGCTGGTGCCCCTGCTGCGGGCCTGGCTGCGCCGGGGCGCGCCGGCGCGGTAGCATGTCGGCCTGAACGCACCGCGAGGAATGCCATGAGCGCCCCGGACAAGCCCAAGCAGGAAATCCAACTCGACCCTACTGAAGTGCTGGCGCAGAAGCTCTACATCGAGCTGTGCGGGCGCGTCTACAGCGTGAGCGGCGGCGACAAGGCGCAGCCCAAGATGCTGGCGCAGATGAGCTTTAAACTGGCCGAGGTGTTCCAGGCGGCGAACTTCGAGTTCAACCCCACGGCCATCGCCGCGCGCGAGGCGAGGGCCAAAGCGTCGGTCAACCTCGACAACGTGCAGATCGATTTCAGCGTCGGCAAGCCGAAGTAGTCGGCGCGCACTACTGGCAGGAAAACTTCACCGGCGAGCCTTGCCCGTCCGCCGGGCTGTGGCCCAGGCCGATGAGGCCGCTGGAGCGCAGCATCAGCTCTTCGCGCTGCACCACCACTACCTCCGCTTCGCCGGTGAACTGCACCCAGGTGCCGTTCGAACTCTGGTCGACGAGCACGAATTTGTCCCGCCGCCGCTCAAGGCGCGCGTGCACGCGCGAGGCCTTGCGGTCGCCCACGGCGATGTCGCAGGTGCCATCGCGGCCGAGCGTGAGTTCAGCCGGGCCCTCGAAGCGCCACGTGCGCCCCTCGTAGCTGAGCGCCAGGTGGGCCGGGCGGCCCTGGACGATGCGCGTGCTGAGCGCGGTGAGCTCGTCGCTGTCCTGCCAGAGAAACTCGTAGATCGTCACCACCTTGCGCTTGCCCTTCACCGGCACGCCATCGAGCATGCGCGCGCGCTCGGTGAGCGCGGGTGAGAGCTTGGCGACGGTGTCCGCCGTCGTGATGGTCTGCCCGCTCTTCGCCAGACCCGCCACGCGTGCGGCCAGGTTCACCGTGTCGCCAAAAATGTCCCCCTCGTTCTCCAGCACCGGGCCGAAGTGACAGCCGATGTGGATGCCCAGGCCCGGCGCGCCGGGTTCCACCTGCTCGGCAGTCTTTTCCTGCATCAGGCGCGAGGCACGCAGCGCGGCGTCCGCGGTCTCGAACTTGCACATCGCGCCGTCCCCCGCGGTCTTGATGACCCTGCCGCCGCAGTCCGAGCAAACCTTGGACAGCATCGCCAGCAAGCCGCCAACGCGCGCCAGCGCCTGCTCGTCGCCAATGGTCTCGTAGAGGCGCGTGCTGCCGCTGATGTCGACGAACAGGACCGCGCAGGTTGCTTTGCTCGGAGGCATGGTTGTTAGATTGACAGGCTTTCCTCGCGACGCCTAGTATGGGTTTCCGCTCGAAGCGCCTGATTTTCCAGGGCGCGCGGGCGTGTGGCAGTGACGCAGGTCTTGAGGGGGTAGCCGCTTGCGATTCGTGCTCGTGAGGCGCTGGGCATTGGCGATACTCGCCAGCCCGCTGGCTGCCGCCGCAGCCGACCCAGTGACGATCGTCACCCTGCTCGAGGGGCCGGCGACGCTGGTGCGCGGCGTAACGCGCCATGCCCTGGCCGAGGGCGTACGGCTGCAATCCGGCGACATCCTCGAGGTCAGCGAGAAAGGGCTCGCGCTGCTGGAATTCGCCGACGGCGTGGCGCTCGCGCTCGGACCAAAAACGCGCACGCTCGCCGTTTCCCTGCCGCGCGGCAAGCAGGCCGCCGCCGACTTCTATGTGACGCAGGGCGAGCTGAAGCTCGCGGGCGCGAAAGCGGCCACGCGCCTGCGCATCGTGACGCCCTTGTTCACGCTGCAGGGCGCGGAAGGCATCGTGGTCATGGTGCTGGACGGCGCCGAGGGGTCGCTGTTCGTGGAGAGCGGCGAAGCGCGCCTGGTCGAACCGCGCGCCAAAGGCGAGGCTGCAACGCCCCTGCGCCTGAAAAGCGGGGAGTTCTACACGGTCAAGGCAGAGCAGAAGGCCACCGTGGCACCGCGCCCGTCGCCAGCCTTCATCGGAGCCCTGCCCAAGGCGTTCTTCGACCCGCTGCCCTCGCGCATGGCGCGCTACCAGGAGCGCCAGGTCCAGCCGCGGCGGCTCGACGTGGTGACCTACACCGAAGTCGAGACCTGGCTTAAGGCGCCGCTCGACATCCGCCGCCCGATGCTGGCGCGCTTCCAGCCGCGCGCGACCGACCCGGCGTTCCGCGCCGCTCTGGTGGCGAATCTGCGCTTTCACCCGGAATGGGACCCGGTCCTGTTCCCCGAAAAGTATCTGCCGAAGGAACCGGAGGCGGGCGCGGTGCCTGGCGCCCCCGCGCCGGCGCCGGCCCCAACCCCGGGCCCGCCCGCCGGCACGCGCTGACATAATTCTACGCAAGGAGCCTCGCCATGAAGCTGGTCGTCAAGTTCAACCTGGTGTTTCTGCTGGTGTTCCTGCTCGGGCTCGCCGCGGCAGGAAATTTCTCGCATCAGCTCCTGCAGCGCAACGCGCGCGACGAGATCGTGATCAATGCGCGCCTGGTGATGGAGTCGGCGCTCTCCACGCGCGCCTACACCTCATCGCAGGTGGGTCCGCTGCTGCAAACGCAGATGAAATACACTTTCCTGCCGCAGTCGATCCCGGCGTACGCCGCGACCGAGGTGTTCGCCGGCCTGCGCAAGACGTTTCCCGAGTACGCCTACAAGGAGGCGGTGCTCAATCCCACCAACCCCCGCAACCGCGCCAACGACTGGGAAGCCGACATCGTGCACCAGTTCCGCAACGCCTTGGACAAACCGGAAGTGGTCGGCGAGCGCGACACGCCGAACGGGAAGTCGTTCTACATCGCGCGCCCGCTGCAGATCAAGGCGGAAGGCTGCCTGTACTGCCACTCGACCGTGGATGCCGCGCCCAAGACCCTGATCGACAAGTACGGCCCGGCCAACGGCTTCGGCTGGAAGCTGAACGAGGTGATCGGCGCGCAGATCGTGTCGGTACCGACCGACGTGCCGATCGCTCGCGCCAACGCGGCGTTCAGGACCTTCATGGTCTCGCTGACCGCGGTGTTCGCGTTCATCTTCGTCGCGCTGAACCTCATGCTGTGGTTCATGGTGATCCGTCCTGTGACGCGGCTGTCGAAGTTCGCCGACCAGGTGAGCCAGGGCGACAACATGGACGCTGCTGATTTCGTCGTCAGGAGCAGCGACGAGATCGGCGTGCTCACGCATTCGTTCAACCGGATGAAGAAGAGCATGGTGCAGGCGATGAAGATGCTCGACACCTGAGGCGCCCCGTTCCCGAATGGCGAAACGCACAACGGCAGCGACACCCACGCAGCTCGGCAAGTACACGATCGCGGAGGTCCTCGGCAAAGGGGCGATGGGGGTCGTGTACAAGGGCTTCGACCCCCACATCCGGCGCACCGTCGCGCTCAAGACCATCCGCAAGGACCTGGTCGATGACGAGCTGGAGGCCACGCTGCTGGCGCGCTTCCGCAACGAGGCGCAGGCGGCCGGCAGGCTGTCCCACCCCGGCATCGTCGGCGTGTACGAGTGGGGCGAAGTCGGCGAGCTTGCCTTTCTCGCCATGGAATACGTGGAGGGCAACAGCCTGCGCGAGTACTTCGTGCGCGGCACGCGCTTCGACAGCCGCGACACGGTGAGCGTCATGGTGCAGCTGCTCGACGCGCTGCAGCATGCGCACGAGCAGGGAGTCTGGCACCGCGACATCAAGCCGGCCAACATCATCATCATGAAGAGCGGCAAGCTCAAGGTCGCGGATTTCGGCATCGCCCGCATCGACTCTTCCAACCTCACCCAGATCGGCGCGATCATGGGCACGCCCGGTTACATGTCCCCCGAGCAATACAGCGGCACCAGCGTCGACGGGCGCGCCGACATCTTCTCGGCCGGCGTGGTCATGTACCAGCTGCTGACGGGCGCGCGCCCGTTCACCGGCGCGCAGGAGTCCATCGCCTACAAGGTCTGCCATGAGCAACCACCGCCGCCCTCCGAAGCGGATCCCGGACGCTGCAGCACCCAATTCGATGCGGTGGTGATGATGGCGTTGGCCAAGAAACCGGAAGAGCGCTTCCAAAATGCTCGCGCATTCCGCGATGCGCTGCTCGAGGCGCACGCGGGCCCTGCCAACCCCACCCTGTCTGAAGAAACCATTCTCAATGAACCGGTGCGGCCCTCGGTGCAGTCAGAACCCTCGCTGCCTTCGCAGCCCTCGCGCCCTTCGCAGCCGTCGCAGCCTTCCCAGCCCTCGGGCTCCATCCCGGGTACGCCGCAGCCCACCGGGCCGACAGTGGTGCCGCCTGGCTGGGAGGCCGAGACGCTCAAGCAGATCGAGCATCAGCTGATGCATTTCGTTGGACCGGTCGGCAAGGTCATGGTCAGGCGGGGCGCCGCGCTGACCACCGACATCGACCGGCTGTACCGCATGCTGGCCGAGAACCTGGCGAGCGTGGAGGAGCGCACGGCGTTCCTCGCCGGGCGGGCGCAGAGCGCGGCGAAGGCACCGCCGCAGGAACAGAGCGCCATCGCCGTGCCGCAGGGAGGCGGGACTGCATTGACCGTGGCACTGACCGCCGAGGCGATCGAGCAGGCGACCAAGCGCCTCGCCGGTTATCTGGGGCCGATCGCCAAGGTGGTGGCGAGGAAGGCGGCGGCGCAGGCGAGCAGCCGGCGGCACTTTCACATGCTGCTTGCCGAGAGCCTCGCCAATCCCGTCGAGCGGGCCCGATTCCTGCACGAGGTCGGCGCCGAATAGCGCAGGCCGCAGCGCCTACCTGGCGAGTCCCGCCGCCTTCATCAGCACTCCCATCTCGGTGTCGATCGCCGCCATCATGCGCGCCGTATCGGCGCCCTCCGCCCACGACACGTTGAAGCCGCGCTGCGCCATGAAATCGTGGAACTCCTTCGATGCGTGCGCCTTCTTCAGCGCCGCACCCAGACGCTGCTGCACGCTCGAGGACAGGCCAAGCGGGCCGCCGACGACGCGGAATGCGGGCACCTTCCAGTCGCTGCCGATTTCCTTCTTCAGCGTCGGTACGTTCGGATACAGCGCCGACGGCCTGGCGTCCATGATCACGAGCGGGCGCACCTTGCCGGCGTCGATGAGCGCACGCGCCTCCGGCAGCGAGCAGGCGACGACATCGACGCCGCCCGAGACCAGTTCCAGCAGGCTCGGCGCAGCGCCCTGCGCCGGCACCCAGAGCAGGGCGGAGGGCGCGATACCCTGGTCCAGCAGCAGCCCGACCAGCGCGAGATGCCAGATGCCGCCCTGGCCCGTGCCCGAGGCCTTGAGCCGGCCCGGGTTCGCTCTCGCTGCGGCAAGCAGTTCCTTGACCGACCTGTAGGGCGAATCCGAGCGCACGCTCAGGCCCGCCGGGTCGGCGTTGACAAGCGCAAGCGCGGTGTAGTCCGCGGGCTTCAACGACGTGATGCCCATCCAGTGCATCATCGAGATCTCGACCGTGATCATGCCGAGGGTGTAGCCGTCCGGCGCTGCGGAGGCAATGGCCTGGTGACCGACCACGCCCGAACCGCCGATACGGTTGACCACGGTGACCGGCTGGCCGAGTTCTTTCTCCATCAGACTGGCAAGGATGCGCGCGGTGGCGTCCGTGCCGCCGCCTGCGCCCCAGGGCACGATGAGCTGGATCGGGCGCTGCGGGTACTGGGCCTGCGCCGCAATCGTCCACAGGAACACCAGACCTGCCAGCCACTTCCTCATCGCCTGCCCGCCTTCGCGCCTAATATGATGGGAAATTCTATTCCATCGACGCTACGGCGGCATGAAACGCGTATTCCACGGTTGGAAAATGGTGGCTGCCGGCAGCGGCATCCAGTTCCTGCAATCCTGCCTGCTGCTGCAGTCCTTCGGCGCCTACGTCGCCGTGCTGCGCGACGACCGCGGCTGGTCGAAAACCGAGCTTTCCTTTGCCGCGGCGCTGCACCAGATGGAGGCCGCGATCCTCGGCCCCTTGCTCGGCTGGATCATCGACCGCTTCGGCGCGCAATGGGTCATCCGCGCCGGCGTGGTGGTGCTGGGCTGCGGCTTCATGTTGCTGAGCCGGATCGAGACGCTGTTCGCCTTCTACGGCGCCTTCGTCGTCGTCGCGCTCGGTTCGAGCCTGTGCGGGTTCATGCCGCTCAACATCTCGCTCATCTACTGGTTCGAGAAGAAGCGCGCGCGCGCCCTGTCCACCCTGGGCCTCGGCCTTGCGCTCGGCGGCATCGCCGTGCCGCTGGTGGCCTGGTTCATCGCCGCCTACGGCTGGCGCGCCACCGCCTTCGGCTCGGGCGTGATCATCCTTCTGCTCGGTCTGCCGCTTTCCTTCGTCATGCGCGGCCGTCCGCAACATTACGGGGAGATCGTCGACGGCGAGCCCCTCGCGGCTACCCCGAGCAAGTTGCAGGCGATGCAGAAGAAGGAGGCCACGCGCGACTTCACTGCGCGCGAAGCGTTGCGCACGCCAGCGTTCTGGCTCCTGTCGCTGGGGCACGGCTTCGCGCTGTTCGTAGTCACGGCGGTGAACGTGCACGCCATCACCCACCTGAAAGAGGGTTTGGGTTACCCGGTGGAAACCGCCGCGCTGTTCATCATGCTGATGACGCTCGCGCAGATCGGCGGCATCGCCATCGGCGCGGTCACTGGCGACAGGTTCGACAAGCGCCTGATCTGCGCCGCGTGCATGGTGATGCACATGGGCGGGCTGTTGTTCCTCACCTACGCCAGCAACCTGGCGATGATCGTGGCGTTCGCCCTCCTGCACGGCACCGCCTGGGGGCTGCGCGGGCCTTTCATGCAGGCGATCCGCGCGGACTACTTCGGCGTCAGCGCCATCGGCATGATCCTGGGACTGTCGTTCATGGTGATCGTGGTGGGGCAGATCGGCGGACCGATGATCGCCGGCTTCCTGGCGGACGCGACAGGGAACTACCGCGCCGGGTTTACCGTTCTGGCGCTGCTCGCCGGGCTGGGTTCGGCGTTCTTCCTGCTGGCGAGAAAACCCCCGCGGCCGGCGGCCTGATCGGGGCCGCGTTAGCCGACGCTATACTGCGCGCATGCCGCACATCGCCATCGTCCAGCGCGCGCCAGCTTTCCTCGATCGGGCCGCGACGCTGGAACTCGCCGTCGCCGCCGTCGACGAGGCCGCGCGGGCGGGTGCGCGGCTGATCGTGTTCCCCGAGGCGTTCATTCCCGGCTACCCCGCCTGGATCTGGCGCCTGCGGCCCGGCGCCGACATGGCGCTGACCGAGCAATTGCATGCGCGGCTGCGCGCCAATGCGGTCAGCCTGGCGGGCGACGACCTGGCGCCGCTGATGCAGGCCGCACGACGCAATGCGGCGTGCGTGGTCTGCGGCATCAACGAGCGCGACGAGCAGTATGGCGGCGGCACGCTCTACAACACCGTGGTCGTCATCGGTCCCGATGGCGCGCTGCTCAACCGCCATCGCAAGCTCATGCCGACCAATCCCGAACGCATGGTCTGGGGCTTCGGCGACGCATCCGGCTTGAAGGCGATCGACACGCCCTGCGGGCGGATCGGCACCCTTATCTGCTGGGAGAGCTACATGCCGCTGGCGCGCTGCGCGCTGTATGCGCAAGGCGTGGACATCTACATCGCGCCGACCTATGACAGCGGCGAGCGCTGCATCGCGACGGCGCAGCACATCGCGCGCGAAGGCGGCTGCTGGGTCCTCAGCAGCGGCTTCGCCTTCCAGGGGCGCGACATCGTGCCCGCGATGCCGCCCAAGTCGGCGCTGTTCGGCGATGCGGACGAATGGGTCAACGCGGGCGACTCGGTGGTGGTGGCGCCGGGCGGCAAGATCGTTGCCGGCCCGCTGCACGAAGCTTTCGGCATCCTGCATGCCGAGATCGACCTGGAGCGCGTGGGGATGGCGCGGCGCAGCCTCGACGTGGTGGGCCATTACGCGCGGCCGGACATCTTTCGCCTGCAGGTGAACCGCCGGCCGCAGGGTCCGGTAAAGTTCGAGGACGACGACGACTTGCCGAGCCCCTATGAAACCATCGAATGACGCCACCTCATCCGGCCCCGCGTACCACGCGGGCATGCGGCAGTTGCAGGACCGCTTCGACAGCCGCCGTCTGGCCGACCGTATCGAGGAGAAGCTCTCGCGCACCGTGTTCAGCGACGAGGACCGCGTGTTCATCGAAAGCCGCACGCTGTTCTTCCTGTCCACCGCCGACGCCGACGGCCAGCCCGATTGCTCGTACAAGGGCGGCGCGCCCGGCTTCGTGCGCGTGACCGGCGAGGGCGAACTGGCCTTCCCGCACTACGACGGCAACGGCATGTTCCGCAGCCTCGGCAACGTGCTCGTCAACCCCGCGGTGGCGCTGCTGTTCATCGATTTCGAGCGGCCCAACCGCTTGCGCGTGCACGGCCGCGCCTCGATCGCCGACGACGACCCGCTGCGTGCCAGCTTCGTCGGCGCGCAGCTCGTGGTGCGCGTGCGCGCCACGCGCATCTTTCCCAACTGCCCGCGCTACATCCACCGCATGAGCATCATCGAGCCCTCGCCGTACGTGCCGCGCGAAGGCCATACGCCGCCGGTGCCGGCGTGGAAGCGCTTCGACGCGTTCTGCGATGTGCTGCCGCGAGGGGATGCGGGCTGAAGTAATATGGTTCTCCAGCAGCGGAGGCCAGCCGGCGATGAAATGGAAACTTGACGGGGTGCGGGTCGTCCACGCGAACGAGCTGGACATCAACACCGCGCAGACTCCCGGCATGAACCGCGCCGCGGCGATTACCCACGCCCGCGCTGGGGCCGAGAAACTCTGGGCCGGCACGGTGGTCATCCACCCGAAAGCCAAAACCGGCGCGCACCACCACGGCCCGGTCGAGAGCGTCATCTACGTCGTGAGCGGCAAGGCGCGCATGCGCTGGGGCGACAAGCTCGAATTCGTCGCCGAAGCCGGCCCCGGCGACTTCATCTACGTTCCGCCCTATGTCCCGCACCAGGAAATCAACGCCAGCGACACCGAACCGCTCTCATGCGTCCTGTGCCGCAGCGGCCAGGAGCCGGTGGTGGTGAACCTGGACATTCCGGTGGTAGAGAAGCCGGAAGAGGTGCATTGGGTGGACAACATCCACCCCGCACCCAAAAAGTAGACGGAGCGATGAAAAAGAACCTGGCTTCGATTGCATTGGTATTGATTGCGGGCGTCGCCCAGGCGCAGACCTTTCCCAATCGCCCCGTCACGCTGATCGTGCCTTTCCCGCCGGGCGGATCGACCGACACGGCGGCGCGCCTCCTCGGCGAGCGGATGCGGGCTCCGCTCGGCCAGACGGTGGTGATCGAGAACGTCGGCGGCGCCGGGGGCACCATCGCGGTAGGGCGCCTCGCGCGCGCGGCGCCCGACGGCTACACCATCGACATCGGCCAGTGGGACACGCATGTCGGCAGCATCATTTATCCCTTGACCTACGACCTGCAGAAGGATTTCGAGCCGATCGGGACCGTGTCCATCAATCCGCAGTTGATGATCGCCAGGAAAGGCTTTCCGGCGGACGACCTGAAGGGGCTGGTCGCGCACATGAAGGCGAATCCCGGCATGGTGACCTTCGTCGATCAGAACGCGGCGGCCAAGGTGACCGGCATCCTGATGCAGAAGTCCACCGGCACCACCATCGAGTTCATCCCCTACCGCGGCGCCGGGCCTGCCATGCAGGCCATGCTCGGCGGGCAAGTCGACCTTATGGTAGTGCAGGCCGCCGTGACGCTGCCGCAGGCGCGGGTCGGCGCGGTGAAGATCCTCGCCAACCTGTCGCCCAGCCGTTCCCCCGTGGTGCCGGGAGTGCCGACCTCGGAAGAAAGCGGCATCCCGGGACTGTATGCCTCGGGGTGGTTCGGCCTGTTCGCCCCCAGGGGAACGCCGAAGGAGATCATCGCGAAGATCAACGGCGCGATGGTGCAGGCGCTCGCGGATCCCGCGCTGCGGGCGCGCTTTTCCGACCTCGGGCTGGATGTCGCCTCGCGCGAGCAACAGTCACCCGAAGGGCTCGCCGCGTTCCACAAGGGCGAGATCGAGAAGTGGTGGCCGATCATCAGGGCCGCCGGAATCAAGGTGGAATGAATCTCACAGCATGATTTGTGCACTGCGTCTTTGCACCCCCGCGAATTCGGTTTAAGGTTCGGACACCACAAAAAGGGGGCAAACGAAAATGATCCGCCTGAGCATCAACGGCAAAATCCACAACGTTGACGTCGACCCGAACACGCCGCTCTTGTGGGCGATCCGCGAGCAGGTCGGCCTGACCGGCACGAAATACGGCTGCGGCGTCGCGCAGTGCGGCGCCTGCACGGTGCACGTCGACGGCACCCCGATCCGTTCCTGCTCGATTCCCGCCAGCGCGGTCGCCGGCAGGAAGATCACCACCATCGAAGGGCTGGCCGCAGGCGGCAAGCTGCACAAGGTGCAGCAGGCCTGGATCGACCACGAGGTGCCGCAGTGCGGCTACTGCCAGTGCGGCATGATCATGGCCGCCGCGGCGCTGCTGAAAACCAATCCCAAGCCCACCGACGCGGACATCGACGCGGCGGTCACCAACATCTGTCGCTGCGGCACGTTCCAGGAAGTGCGCAAGGCGATCCACGCGGCCGCCAAGGCCTGAGGGAGACGCCATGAAAATGAATCGCCGTACTTTCATCGTCAGTTCCGCCGCCGCCGCAGGCGGCCTTGCCCTCGGCTTTGAGTTTCCCTTCGGTCCCGCCGTGGTGCGCGCGGCCGACGGCTCGCCCGAGATCAACGTCTGGGTGGTGATCCGACCCGATGACACTGTCGTGATTCGCATGGCCCGCTCCGAAATGGGCCAGGGCACCATCACCGGCCTCGCGCAGCTGGTCGCCGAGGAGCTGGAGTGCAACTGGTCGAAAATCGTCTACGAATACCCGACGCCCGGCGAGAGCGTGAAGAGGAAACGCGCCTGGGGCGACTTCTCCACCGGCGGCAGCCGCGGCATCCGCACCTCGCACGAGTACGTGCGCAAGGGCGGCGCGTCGGCGCGCATCATGCTCGTGCAGGCGGCGGCGAACCAGTGGGGCGTGCCCGCCTCCGAGTGCGTCGCGGCCAACAGCGTGATCACGCACACCCCCTCCAAGCGGCGCACTACCTACGGCAAGGTCGCGGAGGCCGCTGCGAAACTCGACGCGCCCAAGGACGTGAAGCTGAAGGACCCGAAGGAGTGGAAGGTCATCGGCAAGTCCGTGAAGCGCCTCGATACGCGCGACAAGGTGACCGGCAAGCAGGTCTACGGCTTCGACCTGAAGCTGCCGGGCATGCTGAACGCGGCGATCAAGGAATGCCCGGTGTTTGGCGGCAAGGTGAAGAGCTTCGACGCCGCGCGCGTGGCGAGCATGAAAGGCGTGAAGAAGGTCGTGCAGGTGGGCGACACCGCCGTCGCTGTCGTAGCCGACACCTGGTGGCACGCGAAGACGGCGCTGGGCGAACTTCCCATCGTCTGGGACGAAGGCCCGAACGCCAAGGTGTCCAGCGCGACCATCGCCGAGCAGTTGAAGGCCGGGCTGGATGCCGAGCAGGCCTTCGTCGGCCAGAAGGAAGGTGACGCCAAGGCGGCGCTCGCCGGCGCGGCGAAGAAGGTCGAGGCGGTGTACTCGTATCCGTTCCAGAACCACGTCTGCATGGAACCGATGAACGCCACCGCGCGCTATACGCCGGAGAAGTGCGAGGTGTGGGTGCCGACGCAGGACGGCGAGGCGTCCTTCGCCGCCGTGCTATCGGCCTCGGGCCTGCCGGCGGACAAGTGCGAGGTCTACAAGATCAACCTCGGCGGCGGCTTCGGCCGGCGCGGCGCTTTCCAGGACTACGTCACGCAGGCGATCCTCATCGCCAAGCAGATGCCCGGCACGGCGGTAAAGCTGCTGTGGTCGCGCGAGGAAGACATGGTGCAGGGGCGCTACCACCCGGTGATGCAATGCAAGCTGGTGGGCGGCTTCGACGCGCAGAACAACCTGACCGGCGTGCACATGCGCCTGTCGGGCCAGTCGATCCTCGCCTGGGTGCGGCCGGCGATCGTGGAGCAGCAGAAGGGACGCGACCCGCTCGTGTTCCAGGGCGTATTCGAGTCCGGCGAGCATTCGGTCAGCTACAACTTCCCGAACACGCTGATCGACCATGCGATGCGCAACACGCACGTGCCGCCGGGCTTCTGGCGCGGCGTGAACATCAACCAGAACGCGATCTTCATCGAGTGCTTCATGGACGAGCTGGCGGAGGCCGCCGGGCAGGACCCGGTGGAGTTCCGGCGCAAGTTCATGGGCAAGCACCCGAGGAACCTCGCGGTGCTGAACGCGGTCGCCGACGGCATCGGCTGGACCAAGCCCGCGCCGGCGGGCATGTTCCGCGGTGTGGCGCAGATGAAGGCCTTCAACAGCTACGTCGCCGCGGCCTGCGAGATTTCGGTGAAGGACGGCAGCAAGGTGAAGGTGCACCGCATCGTCGCCGCCACCGACTGCGGCTACGCCGTCAACCCGGCGCAGATCGAGCGCCAGGTGTCCGGGTCGTTTGTCTACGGCCTGTCGGCGCTGTTCATGCAGGAGTGCACGGTGAAGGACGGGCGCATCGAGCAGGAGAACTTCAACACCTACCAGTCGATGCGCATCGGGCAGATGCCCAAGGTGGAGACCATCATCGTGCAGGGCGGCGGCGACACCTGGGGCGGCATCGGCGAGCCCACCATCTGCGTCGCGGCGCCCGCGGTGCTCAACGCGCTGTACAAGGCGACGGGCAAGCGCCTGCGCACGGTGCCGCTGAAGAATCACGGCTTCGAACTGGTGTGAGGGGTGTTGCGCTCGCATTGCTGTTCGCCTGTTCCGCGAGCGCTGCCTCGAACGACGAAATTCCCGCCCCGCTGGCCGGCGCCAAAGGCGATCCGGTCCGGGGCCGGGCGCTGGTGGCCAACCGGCAGCTGGGGCTGTGCCTGCTGTGCCACAGCGGGCCGTTTCCGGAGGAGCGCTTCCAGGGCGACCTCGCCCCGGACCTGAAGAGCGGGGTCGCGCGCATGACCGAGGGCCAGATCCGGCAGCGCATCGTCGATCCTTCCAAGGCCAATCCGAAAAGCATCATGCCGGCGTATTTCCGCGCCGAGGGTCTGACGCGCGTGGCGCCGGCGTTTCGCGGCAAGACCATCCTGAGCGCGGAACAAATCGAAGATATCGTTGCCTACCTCGTGACGCTCAAATGACCACGCGACGCCAATTCCTGTTGCTGGCCGGCGGCGCGGCTTTGGCCGCCTCCGCCGAGGCCCAGCTGCCGCCAAACATCGCCGCGCTGCGCCAGGCCGCACTGCGGGAAGCCGTGCGCCAGGCGACGGGCGGCGCCCAGGTGCGCCGCGGCAGGGTCAAGCTCGACGTGCCGCCGCTCATCGACAACGGCAACTCGGTGGCACTGGTGGTCGAGGTGGAAAGCCCGATGACGGCCGCCAACCATGTCAGGGCGATCCACGTGTTCGCCGAGAAAAACCCGCAGCCCTACATCATCAGCGCGCAGCTCGGGCCGCGCGCCGGGCGCGCCCGCCTCACCACGCGCGCGCGCATCGCCGACACCGGCACGGTCATGGCGATCGCACAGATGAGCGACGGCTCCTTCTGGTCCGACAGCGTGAGCGTGGTGGTGACGCTGGCGGCCTGCCTGGAAGACGGGCTGATCTAGATGGTGCGCGTCGTCGTCAACGTCCCGAAGCAGGCCAGGCGCGGCGAGATCATCGAGATCCGCACGCTCGCCGGGCACAACATGGAAACGGGCTTTCGCCGCACGCAGTTCGGCGAACTGATCCCGCGCGACATCATCACGCGTTTCGCCTGCAGCTACAACGGCGTGGAAATCTTCAGCGCCGAGCTGCACCCGGCGGTCGCGGCCAACCCGCTGATCGCCTTCAGCACCGTGGCCACCGAGAGCGGCACGCTGGAATTCCGCTGGAGCGGCGACAACGGCTACAGCGCCGCGCACAGCGCTCCGATCACCGTCGTCTGAGCGTTCGCCTTCTCCGGCTGTTCCTGCTTTTCGCGCTCGCCTCCGCCGCGAGGGCCGAGATTCCCCTCGCCGAGCGGCGCTCCGGCTATCAGGACATGGGGCGCGAGACGCGCGCCATGCAGGACGACGACGCCACCAACCCGGCGACGCTCTGGGTGCTGGACGGCGAGGCGCTGTGGCAGCGCAAGGCGGGCGCGGCAGCGCCCTCGTGCGCCGAGTGCCATCGCGACGGCATGCGCGGCGTCGCCGCACGCCATCCCGCGTTCGATGCGGCCAGCGGAAAACTCTTCAGCCTCGAGCAGCGCGTGAACCAGTGCCGCGTCGACCGGCAGAAGGCGCCGCCGCTCGCCTACGAGAGCCGCGAGCTGCTCGCGCTTACCGCCTACGTGGCAAAGCAGTCGCGCGGCATGCCGATCGGCGTCGAGGCGAGCGAGCGCACGCGGCCGTTCCTCGAGGCGGGTCGCGCCACCTTCCAGCGCCGCCAGGGGCAGCTCAACCTCGCCTGCGTGCAGTGCCACGACGAGCGCGCGGGAGGGCGGCTGGCCGGCAGCCTGATCCCGCAGGGCCACCCGACGGCCTACCCAATCTACCGCCTCGAATGGCAGGGACTGGGGTCGCTCCACCGGCGCTTTCGCAACTGTATGACCGGCGTGCGCGCCGAGCCTTACGCGCTGGGCTCGCCGGAATACGTCGAGCTGGAGTTGTTCCTGATGTGGCGCGCGCGCGGGATGGCGCTGGAGACGCCGGGCGTGCGGCCGTGATGGCCTAGAATCCCCACCACTGCAAACGGAGAATCCGCCATGACACTCGCCCGCATCGCCGCAGCCACCCTTGTTGCCGCAGCTGCTCTGCACATCGGCAGCGCGTCCGCCCAGACCTATCCCGTGAAGCCGATCCGCCTCCTGGTGCCCTTCCCGCCCGGCGGATCGACCGACATCGTGGCGCGCATCGTGGCGCAGAAGGTCTCGGCGCAGCTCGGCCAGCCCATCGTGGTGGAGAACCGCGGCGGCGCCGGCGGCACCATCGGCGCCGCGGTGGTGGCGAAAGCAGCCCCCGATGGCTACTCGCTGCTGGTCGGCAGCACCAGCACCCACGTCGTGGCGCCCAGCGTCTACGCAAAGCTCGAGTACGACCCGGTGAAAGACTTCGCGCCAGTCAGCCTGATGGCCGTGTCGCCCTACCTGCTGGTGGTGAATCCGGCCGTGCAGGCGAAGTCGGTGAAGGAGCTGGTCGACCTGATGCACGCGCAGCCGGGGCGCTTGAATTACGCTTCGGCAGGCATCGGCTCCACGACGCATCTCGCGATGGAGATGCTGAAGTCCGCATCGAACACCTTCGCATTGCACATTCCCTACAACGGCAACGGGCCCGCGGGCGCGGCAACCATTGCCGGCCAGGTGGAGATTCTCTTCGGCAGCCTGCCGGCGGTGCTGCCGCACGTGAAGTCCGGGCGCGTGCGGGCGCTCGCGGTCGGCACCCTGAAGCGCTCGCCTTCGCTGCCCGAAGTGCCGACGGTGGCCGAATCGGGCTACACGGGGTTCGACGCTTCCCTGTGGCTCGCGATTTTTGCGCCGGCCGGCACGCCCACGCCGATCATCGAGCGGCTGAACAAAGAAGTGCTTGCGTCCGTAAGTTCGCCCGACACGCGCGACCTGCTGGACAAGGCCGGCGCCGAAGTTCTTACCAGCACGCCGGCAGAACTCGCGGCAATGATCCGCGAGGGCGTGCCGAAGTACGCCAGGATCGTCAAGATGGCAGGCGTGACCGCGCAGTAGCGCCTGCCGCGCTCAGGCAGCGGCGACCTTGATGCGCCGCACCTGCTCTTTCGCCAGCGCGCCGCTCTGGTAATCGGCGATCGCCTGCTCGATCTCCTCGCGCGTGTTCATGACGAACGGGCCGTACTGCACCACCGGCTCGCGGATCGGCTTGCCCGCGAGCAGCAGCACGCGCGCGCCCTGCTCGCCCGCTTCGATCCTCACGGAGTCTCCGTCGGACAGCAGCCCCGCGGCGCGGTTTGGCAGGGGCTTTTTCTCCTCGCCCACCGCGGCTTCGCCTTCGTAGGCGTAGAGGAACGCATTGTGGCCCGCGGGTAGCGGTGCCTCGAACACCGCGCGCGGCTCGAGGTGCACGTCGAAGTAGCGTGCCTCGGTGGACAGGCCCTGCACCGGTCCGGCGGTGTCGCCCAGCGTGCCGGCGATGACCTTCACCTTTACGCCGTCCCTGGGCTTGGCCCACGGAATCACGGCCGCCGGGATGTCGCGGTAGGCGGCGGGCTTCATCTTTTCCTTCGCCGGCAGGTTGAGCCAGAGCTGGAAGCCGCGCATGCGGCCTTCACTCTGCTGCGGCATCTCGGAATGGATGATGCCGCGCGCGGCCGTCATCCACTGCACGTCGCCGGGCCCGAGGTCGCCGGTGTTGCCGCCGCTGTCCTGGTGCTGCATGTGCCCGTCCAGCATATAGGTCACGGTCTCGAAGCCGCGGTGCGGATGCGACGGGAAGCCGGCGAGGTAGTCCTGCGGGTCGTCGGAGTAGAACTCGTCCAGCATCAGGAACGGATCGTGGCGTGCGAGCTGGCTGGCGCCCAGGCTGCGGCGCAGCTTGACGCCGGCGCCGTCGGAAGCCGGGATGGAGGGGATGATTTTCTGCAGGCTGCGGGAGGTCATGATCGGTGCTCCTTGCTCAAGCTGCGATTCGTTCGGGCTGCGCGAGGCTGCGCAAGCCGCGCTGTGCCCTGGCCAGAGACTCCGTCTTCGACGCTTCGCTGATCGCCAGGCCTTCAGCGTAAACGAACTCGACGTCGGTGATGCCCAGGAACGAGAGGAACTCGCGCACGTACCCGGTCTGCGTGTCGCGCGGGGTGCCCTGGTAGAGGCCGCCCCTCGCGGCGAACACGTAGGCTTTCTTGCCAGTCAGCAATCCCACCGCGCCCTTCTCCGTGTACTTGAAGGTGACGCCAGCGCGCGCGACGTGGTCGAAGTAGGCCTTCAGTTGCGAGGGCACGCCGAAGTTGTACATCGGCAGGCCAAGCACGACGGTGTCGGCTTGCTTGAGCTCTGCGATCAGCGTGTCGGACTCGCTGATCACGGCCTGCTGCGTCGGCGTGCGGCTCTCGGGCTTGGCGAGGAAGGCGCCGAAGCGCTCCGCGTCCAGGTGCGGCAGCGGGCTCGTGCCGAGGTCGCGGGTGACGACCCGCGCCTCGGGGTACTGCGCGACGAATTCCTGTGCAAGGCGGCTCGACTGGCCGGCCTGGCCGAAGATGCTGGAGTTCAGGTGAAGGATGGTTTTCATGGCTCGCTCCTTGGCGATGGGTAAGGTGGAGCCATTCTTATATTGATCAAGTAGATAAAAAAGCACAAAATACTGGCCTTATCGTTCTATTAATTTGATACCAATGGCGACTCTGAAGATCTCTCTCGACCAGTGGAATGCTCTAGTTTTTGTCGTGGAATCAGGTGGTTATGCCAAGGCCGCAGAGCGCATCCACAAGAGTCAGTCCACGCTCACTTATGGAATCAAGAAACTGGAGTCCCTGCTCGGAGTGAAGGTGTTCGAGCTGCGCGGGCGCAAGGCCGTGCTGACTCCGACGGGGAACCTGCTCTACCGAAGGGGCAAGCTGATCCTGGAGGAGGCTGCGCGCCTGGAGCACGCGGCGGGCGAGCTCGCCAAGGGTTGGGAGCCCGAGATCCGCTTGGCGGTGGACATCATTTTCCCTACCTGGCTGCTGCTCAAGTGCTTTGCCGAGTTTGCCGCGGAGCGTCCCGAGACGCACCTCGAGCTCTACGAGACCGTGCTCGGCGGCACTGAAGAAGCGCTTGCCAGGAGGAGCGTCGAGTTCGCCATCGGCACGAGCGTGCCGCAGGGCTTCGTCGGCGATATCCTGATGCCGATGCGCGCCGTGTGCATGGCCGCGCCAGCGCATCCGCTGCACCAGC
This sequence comes from uncultured Enterobacteriaceae bacterium, assembly GCA_964631735.1. Lineage (GTDB taxonomy): Bacteria > Pseudomonadota > Gammaproteobacteria > Burkholderiales > SG8-39 > JAABQT01. The sequence goes on along the minus strand of CAZVZV010000018.1, from coordinate 21,018 downwards.
TCGGCCGGCCGCTCACGCTGGAGGACCTGCGCCGGCACCGGCACATCGTGATCCGCGATTCGGGCGGCGAACGCGTGCGCTCGGCCGGTTGGTTGAATGAACTGCGCTGGACCGTATCCAACAAGGCGACTTCGATCCACGCCGTGGGACTAGGCTTGGGCTACGCCTGGTTTCCGGAGGACAGCGTGCGAGGGGAAGTCGAGCGCGGCGCGCTGAAGGCCCTCCCTTTGCGCGAGGGCGGCGAGAAGTCGGGAACGATCTACCTCACCTTCGCCGACCGCGAGGCGGCCGGGCCGGGCACGCTGCGCCTCGCGTCAATCATCCGCGAGGCGGTGGCGCGGGAGTGCAAGGCGCAGAGCGCCTAGTGCGGCACCACTCTTGTCATAGCGCTACTTCCAGCGGCGTATCGCGTAACGCGCTGACGCGCATCACCGAGAACCCGAGCACGTTGCCCTTCTCGTCCACCTTCTCCATCACGTGCGGATTCTCAGTCTCGCGAAAATAGCCCTCTCGCTGCTCGAACATGACTTCGAGGAAGTCGCCTTCCTTGTCGTACCAGATTTTCAATCTCTTCTCGGCCATAGTTGTTTGCCTCCCGCGGGCCTGCTCATCAGGTATGCCGTCAGGACGAACGCGTCATTCTGCTCCAGCTTGACCGCCACGCAAAGGTGCTTGTCGCCGACCCGCGTACCGACATGGAAGCGGTAGCGGATGACGTCGAGGCGTGGGCTGCCGGCGCTACACTCCCGCGATGCCTGATGCCCCGCGCAAAATCATCCACCTCGACATGGACGCGTTCTACGCCTCCGTCGAGCAACGCGACGACCCGTCATTGAAGGGAAAGCCCGTCGCGGTCGGCGGCTCGCCGCAAGGGCGCGGCGTGGTCGCCGCCTGCAGCTACGAGGCGCGCAAGTTCGGCGTGCGCTCGGCGATGCCGATGGCGCGCGCGCTGCGCGCCTGCCCTGAACTGGTGATCGTGCGGCCCAACTTCACCAAGTACCGCGATGCCTCGCAGAAGGTCATGGCAATCCTTCGTTCAGTCACGCCGTTGGTGGAGCCCTTGTCGCTGGACGAGGCTTACCTGGATGTCACCGAGAATTCATTGAACGAGCCACTGGCGATGGAAGTCGCCAAGTACCTCAAGGCGCGCATCCGCGAGGAGACTTCGCTCACCGCCTCCGCCGGCGTCGCGCCAAACAAGTTCCTCGCCAAGATCGCCTCGGGCTGGAAAAAGCCCGACGGCCTTACCGTGATCGCACCCGAACGTGTGGAATCGTTCCTGCAAAAACTGCCCGTCGAGGCGCTGTGGGGCGTCGGGCCGGTGACGGCGAAGAAGCTGCGCGCCATCGGCATCGAGCGGCTGGTGGACGTGCGCGCGGCGGACGAGGAGAAGCTGCGGCGCGCGGTGGGCAGCCTCGCCGATTGGCTCAAGCGCCTTTCCTACGGCGACGATTCGCGCCAGGTAACGCCGGACCGGCCGTGGAAGTCGATCTCGGCGGAGGACACCTATCCGGAGGATCTCGTCGACCTCAAGGAGATGCGCGCCGAGATCGAGCGGCTGGCAAAGCGGGTGGCGGCTTCGGTGGTGAAGAAAGACCTGGTGGCGCGTACCGTGACCATCAAGGTGCGCTACGCGAACTTCACCACCGTCACTCGCAGCCATACCGAGGAGCCTGCGACGCGGGACGCGGAGATAATCCTGCAACGGGCGCTGATCCTGCTGGAGCGCACCGACGCGCCGCACCGCCCGGTGCGATTGCTGGGGGTAGGCGTGCATGGGCTGTCCAATGCGGCAATAGTTCACGCCGCCGGCGATTTGCTGGAGCCGTTGGTCTTGCCAAGGGCCTGACTCGCGGACTAACCTGTCCGTCCCTCGCAGGGGTTCGGGACGCATGGCACGCATCGCGGTGTTCAACCAGAAAGGCGGCGTCGGCAAGACGACGACGACGCTGAACCTTGCCGCGCTGCTCGCCAAGCGCGGCGCGGATCCCCTGGTCATCGACCTCGATCCCCAGGCCCACCTCACCAGCGTCTGCGCTGCCTCGGTCGAAGCGTCCGAGCGCAGCCTGTACGGTTTCTACGGCCGCGGCGCCTCGCTCGCCGGCCTGATCAAGTTCGCCCCGGGCGGCTGGAAGATCATTCCCGCCCACCTGGACCTGTCCAAGGTGGATGCGCAGCTCGGCAAGGGGCCGCAGGCACTGAGCCGGCTTGCCACCGGCATCGCCAAGGAGAATCTGAATACCGACCGGCCGATCCTGATGGATGCCTGCCCGATGCTCGGCGTGCTGTCCCTGAACGGGGTGTTTGCCGCCGACCGGGTGCTGATCCCGATCTCGGCGGATTACCTGGCGCTGAAGGGCGCGGGGCAGATGGAGCGCACGCTGCGCGCGCTCGAGCACGTGCTGAAGAAACGCATCGAGCGCCGCTACGTGCTTACGCGCTTCGACGCGCGGCGCAAGATGTCCTTCGACGTGGAAAGGAAGCTGCGCGAGCGCTTCGGCGCCGAACTGTGCGCGACGCGCATCGGCGAGAACGTGAGCCTCGCCGAGAGCCCGGCGCACCAGCGCGACGTGTTCGCGCACGCGCCGGAGAGCCGCGGCGCGGCCGACTACACCGCGCTGCTCGAGGAACTCACCGCCTGCGGCTTCATGCGCTAGGCCCGTACGGTGGGCCGGAGGCCCACCCTACTTTTCCTGCTTGTTGATCATCGAGAGCACGCTCTCGAAGTCCACGCCGTCCGACACCGCAGGCGCCGCCACCTCTCGGCAGTCGAGGAACTCGCAGTCGCGGTAGATCTGGCCGAGCTTCTTCTCGGCCTCCAGGCGATCGCGCGCGTGCACCGTCAGGTTGTCCACCACCATGCCGGAGCGCGCGCGGATCTTGAAGGTGTACTTGTTCATTTTCACGTAGGCCGGGCCCATGGCCCGGCTCTGGGTGCGCAGCCCGCCTACAGAAGCTGCCAGAGGATCAGCGCGATGCCGACGATGGAAGCGACCCAGCTCAGCGTGCGCAGCCACTTGATGCCGCCGAGGTAGCACACCGCGTAGGCGATGCGTCCCCAGAGGAAGATCTGGGCGCCCAGCAGCGTCATGTTGTTGGTCTTGCCGGCGATCACCGCCGCGAGCACCACCGCCGCGAACAGCGGCAGGTTCTCCGCCATGTTGCGGCTGGCGCGGCAGGCGCGCCCGCCCCAGCCGAGGATCTCGGGGAAGCCTTCGCGGTTGCCGATCAAGGTCATCAGCCCCACCTGGTTCATCGACCCTTGCACGGCGATGAGCATATGGACGATGGCGAGGATGACCGACCATGCGAGCAGTGTGAGTTCCGGATTCATGTTTTCTCCCTTTCCTGGTCCTGCGGTTTGGCTGCGGAGGACTGCGACGGCTACGGTAATCCTCTTTCCCGCCGATGGCTAGCGCTCGAGCGCCTTCGGCCAGTTGGCGTTCGCCTTGCGGATGTAGCCGGGGGTGTCTTTTCGCCAGCTGTCCTGCACGCCCCGGCTGTAGTTGAGGTAGAGCTTGCCCTCCACCACGCTCCACGCTTCCGGCACGGTACTCACTGTGTACCCGTCCGCGACGCCATAGGCGCAGTAGCCACCGTATTGCGGCGCGTATTTTTCCGGAGACGCCGCAAAGGTGTCGCGGTTCGTCGCGCTGGCGAAACGCCAGGTGGCGCCGTTCCATTGGTGCGTGTGCTGCGCCGAGCCTTTCACGGGCTTGCCCTCGGTGAAGTAGGCCACCGGGTCGTAACCGCGGATCGCTGCGCCGCCGTCGGTGAATACTCCGGGCTTCTGGGCGAGCGCGGCGCCGGCGAAGGCGAGCGCGGCGACGAAGCAGAGAATTCGGGTCGTACTGCCTCTCCTGGTTAGAGCTTCTTCAGCACGGCTGTCGCGCGCGCGACATCCTCGGCCGAGTCGAGCGCGAGGAAGCCCTTGAAACTGCGGCCGACCGCGGTCGCCGAGAGCGCGCGGAAGTTAATGCCCGCGTTCGCCAGCGCGCGCGCGATCGCCGCCGTCGTGCCGGGCTTGTCGCCGCCTTCGATGCGCAGCATGTGCATGTCCGTTGCCATGCCTAGGCCGGCGGCCTGCGCGGCCGCGACGACCTTCTTGCCTTTCACCGGCAGAACGAAGAGCAGCCCCTTGCCCGGCATCTCGGCCGCGCGGCGCGCGAACGCGAACTCCAGATTGGCGCCCGCCTGCGCCACGGGGTCGAGGACCTCCGCCGCGCCCCCGGGCCGGTCGTCGATCGTCGCCTTCCACATCTCCGCACGAGTGATTTTGAGCTTCATGATCGGCCTCCTTTTCGCGCGACCAGTATAGACCCGGCCGCTCGGGGCCTGGCGCATTTCCCCTCCCGGCGGAGCCCGCGTGGAATTCTAAGTAGGTCTTCGGTTAGCATGGCCGGATCATGAAATCCTTCGCCCCCCTCGCGCTGGCCGCAACGCTGGCCCTCGCGCTCTTCGCACCGCAGCATGTCCAAGCCCAGGCGTATCCGAACAAGCCGGTGCGCCTGGTCGTCCCCTACGCCCCGGGCGGCGCGACCGACATCATTGCCCGCGCCGCGGCCATCGAACTGACCAGGACACTTGGCCAGCCGGTCACCGTCGACAACCGTCCGGGCGCCGGCGGCAATCTCGGCGCCGACATGGTCGCGAAGTCCGCGCCCGACGGCTACACCATGGTGATGTCGGCCAGCAGCCTGCACGGCATCACGCCGTTTCTGTACACCAAGCTCAACTACGACCCGAACAAGGACCTTGTCCCGGTCATCGTCCTCGCCTCGTTCGCCAACGTGCTGGTGCTCCATCCGGGCGTGAAAGCGAATTCGGTGAGTGAACTCATCGCGCTCATCAGGGCACAGCCCGGCAAGCTGAGCTATGCCTCGAGCGGCAGCGGCTCCACCATCCACATGTCGGGCGAGATGTTCAAGTACATGCTCGGCCTGGACATCACTCACATTCCGTACAAGGGCAGCGGACCGGCGGTCACGGACCTGATGGGCGGGCAGGTGCAGATGATGTTCGACAACATCCCTTCCGCAATTTCGCACATCCGTTCGGGCAAACTGCGTGCGCTCGCCACCACCGGCCCTAAACGCGCCGTCGCGCTGCCCGAGCTGCCGACCATGATCGAATCCGGCGTGCCCGGCTACGAGTCCACCGCGTGGTTCGGCCTCGCCATGCCCGCTGGCACGCCGAAGGAGATCATCGCCCGGATGAATGCCGAAGGCCAGAAGACCGCCAAGGCGCCGGACTTCATCAAACGCATGAACGACCTCGGCTACGAGATCATTGGCGGCACTCCGGCGCAGATGGCCACGATGATCCTGGAAGAAATCAAGCGCTGGGGCCCGATCGTGGCGGCTTCGGGCGCGAAGGTCGACTGACGGGCAGCTGCCGGGAGGCCCGCCCATCCCGATGAAACACGGCATTGCGAGTTTCGTTGACCCCGCCGGCACCCGCCTTCCGATCAAACTCGATACGACCTCCAATGGGGAGTTCTTGCCGGTGCCCCTGTCTCCCGCGAACCGCGAGGCGAATCGCCGGGCGCACGAAGCCGCGTCGCACAACGCGAAGCGCCTGGACATCTCGAATTATGGGCCCCGCACGCGCAGGGAGTTTCTCGCGGCGTTTCCCGCAGGAGTGCCCCATTGAGGCATTTCATCACCACACAGGATTGGAGCACCGAAGAACTGCAGTCGCTCGTGTCCGAAGCCGCCGTGCTCAAGCGCGATCCCCTCCAGCCGCGCCTGCAGGGCCGCACTCTCGCGCTCCTGTTCTTCAATCCTTCGCTGCGCACCAGGACCTCCTTCCAGATCGGCGCCGCCCAGTTGGGCGCGACGGCGGTCGTACTGGAGCCCGGCAAAGGCGTCTGGGGCATCGAATTCGATCCCGGCAAGGTCATGGACGGCGACGCGGAAGAGCACATCGTCGAAGTCGCCTCGGTGCTGTCGCGCTACTGCGACCTGATTGCGATGCGCGCCTTTCCCGGCTTCAAGAACTGGCAATATGACCGCGACGATCCGTTGATCAGGATACTTGCCCGTCATGCGCGCGTTCCCGTCATCAATATGGAAACCATCGTCCATCCCTGCCAGGAGCTGGCGCTGGTGATGACGCTGCAGGAAAAACTGGGCGCATTGAAGGGCAGGAAGCTGTGCCTGACCTGGACCTGGCACCCGCAGCCCCTGAGCACCGCGGTGCCCAATTCGATTGCCATGATCGCGACGAAGTTCGGCATGCAGGTGACCCTGCTGTGCCCGACGCCGGACTATGTCCTCGACGAGCGCTTCATGAAGGCGGCGCAGGAGAACGCCGCCGCCAGCGGCGGCCGCCTGAGGGTCGCGCACGAAATCGAAGATGGCTACGGTGGCGCGGACGTGGTCTACGCCAGCAGTTGGGGAGCACTGCCGTACTACGGCGACCCCCAGAAGGAATGGTCGCTGTCAGGGGCATACCGGCGCTTCATCGTCGACGGACGCAAGATGGCCCTGACCAACAATGCGCTCTTGAGCCATAGCCTGCCCGTGCGCCGCAACGTCGAGGCGACGGATGCGGTCATCGACAGTCCGGCCTGGATCGCGATCGACGAGGCGGAAAACAGGCTGCATGTGCAAAAGGCGCTGATGCTGAGCCTGCTGGGCGCCCGCTAGTGGACCACCTCTAGGCCAGAAATCCCAGGTAGCGCGCAGCACCGAAATTCGCGATGTTCGGCAGCACGTCCGTCATCCTGTCATCGGCCACGCCGAACCAGCGCGCCAGCGTCGCCGCGTACTGGTCGACCGAGGTCGTGGGCAAGAGGCTCCCCTGCCCGACATCCTCGTTGGTGTTGAACGTCACCTGCGGGAAAGTGCCGTAGACGTTTGCGCCCTGCACCGCGCCGCCGACCACGAAGTGATGCGCGCCCCAGCCGTGGTCCGAGCCGTCGCCGTTGCTGGTCAGCGTGCGCCCGAAGTCGGATGCGGTGAACAGGGTCACGTTGTTCTCCATCTGCAACTGCTGCAACCACTGGGTGAAGGCATTCACCGCGGCGTTCACCGTCTGCATGCGCAGGTTGTGCTCGTCGATGAGGAAGTCGTGGTTGTCGAAGCCGCCCGCGCTGACGAAGAACACCTGCCGGTTGGCGGCGAGCCCGCCGCGGGCGGCAATGATGCGCGCCACCACGTTGAGTTGCGACGCGAGGCCGTTGTTGGCGGGGATCGGGACGGTGAGCGAACTGGCCGGCGGCAGGCTCGCGGAGAGCGTGGCATTGGCGCTGATCGAACGCGACACCACCTGCCCCAGCTGGTTCTCGAACAGGTGCGGGCTCGCGCGCGTGATGACCCGCCGGTACGCGCTGCCTGCGGTGGCCGAGCCGTAGAGATTCCCTGAGAGCGCGTTGAAGGCGGTGGAGCCGTTCGAGCCAACCTGGTACTGGAGGACTTCCTGGCCGGACATGAACACCGCGTTGCCGGAGGCGGAGATGCAGGTGAAGATGGTCTGGCCGTTTTGCGCGGCGAGCAGGTCACCCATCCTGCCGCCCCAGCCCAGCCGCGCACCTTCGCCTACCGGCGTGTTCGCCTGCCACACCGACTGCTGGTCGTTGTGCGAAAAGAGCTTCGGCGGCAGCAGCACCGAGCGGTTGCGGTACTGCGCCAGGGTGGTCGGCACGACCAGCGGGCCGACATTGGCCACCACCGCCAGTTTGCCCAGGTCGTAGAGCGACTTGAACGAAGTGAGCGCGGGGTGGAATGCGAAGGGCCGGTTGCCCTGCGAGGCCACGGGCGCCGTCGCGGTGGCCGTCAGGGCATCGCGCGCGAACGCGATGGAAGTCCGCGAGTTGGCGTACTCGGCGTGCTCCGCCGGATCGTAGGGCATGATGGTGTTGCTGTGGTCGTTGCCGCCGAAGAGAAACAGGCACACGAGCGCCCGATACTCGCCGGGGGGCGTCTGCGCGGCGGCGGCGCCGATGGTGGCGAGGTTGAGCGCGAAGGGTGCCCCGGCGCCGGCGAAGGACAGGGCCGAGGCACGCTTGACGAACTCGCGTCGCGAAAGCTTGCTGCTCATGGCGGATCTCCTATTTCTGCACTGCGAATTCGGGCGCCGACAGGGCGAACAGCGCGGCCAGATAGACGCGGTTCTGGCGGCCGGGCGCCGGATTGGCCGCATTGATCGGCACCGAGCTCACCGCCTCCAGCATGGCGCTGCGTGTTTCGGCGCTCAGGGTGCCGTAGGCGAGCAGCAGGTTGATGCGATCGATGAGCCTGGCGGGGTCGCTCGCCAGCGCGAGTTCCGCGGCATAGTCCGCCTGGATGTCGCGCGGGGTGTTCGAGCCGACGCCGAACTGCACCGTGCTGCGCATGAAGTTCGCGTAACCCGCCACCGAGACTTCGTGGATCGTCTGGAACTCCGGCGCCACCAGGTTCATCGCGGCGATCGCCGTGTTGGGCGGCACGTATCCCGGCCGGTAGAAGTTGAACACCGAAGGCGCGCGCATCGCCGACTGGCCGAGCGAGCCCACCGGGTCGTCGGTCACGCCGAGCAGGAAACTGCCGCTGGTGGACCTGGCATTGAAGGCGCGCATCCAGGCGGCGAGGCGCAGCACCGGCTCGCGCACCTTGCCGAACGCCGGATCGTCGATATTCGCCATGTCGCGCGCCTCGTCGTCGAGCAGGACCGCGGCGATTGTCGCGCGCAGGTCGCCGCGCCGCCCGCTGCCGGTGCTCCAGTTGCCCCGTGTGAACCTCCCGCTGTTGAAGGCCTGCGACACCCGGCCGACGTAGGTCGGGCTCGGATTGCTGGTGACCAGCCGCTGGATCAGCTGGCGGCCGAAGAAGGGAGCGATGTTCTGGTGGTCGAAGATCGCATTGAGCGCGATGCGCAGGCTGGTCCGCGGGTCGGGCGTGCCCTGGGCCGGGATGGTGGTGCCGAGAAAGCTCTTTACCGAGGTGGAATGAAATTGCGGATAGTCCTGCATCGGCAGCACGTCGCGATTCGGGTCGGGAGGCGGGTTGTCATTGCCGAAGAAGCGCCCGTTCTGCTTGTCCGGGCCGGCCCAGCTGAAGCCGGTGAACACTCTCGAGAGGCCCACGATGTCTTCCTGGCCGTAGGTCTCGACCGGCTGGCCGTTGAACAGCGCCAGGGTTCCGTCCGGGTGCAATTGAACCAGCCCGATGGAAAACAACTGCATCACTTCGCGCGCGTAGTTCTGGTCCGGCACCCGGTTGCCGGACTCCTTCTGATTGCGCAGGTGCGAGAGGAACAACCCCATCATCGGATGCAGCGTCACCGCCTCGAGCAGGTCGCGGTAGTTGCCGAACGCCTCCCGGCCGAGCATGTCGAGGTAGGAGGCGACGCCACGCCGGTACTGCGACACCGCGTCGTTGGTCAGCGAGACCACGAAGAGCTGCGACAGCGCGAACGCCATGCGGTGCCGCAGCTGGTCGGGCGCCGTGGCGGCCTGCCGCCAGAAGGTGTTCATCACGTGCGAGTCCTGCGGAGTCTCGCCTGCGGGCAGGCTCGCGATCACGCTCATCAGGTAGTTTTGGTGCGGAGAGCCCGCGGGGGTGCCGAATTGCTGGTCGAGCCAGATCGTGTAGCCATTGGCGCTGACGTTGTCGACGGAGCTCGTGTTGGCGCCGAAACTCGCCTGGGCGAGGAAGCGCGAAGCTTCTACCGCGGTGGTCGGCTGCGGAGCGGGGCCGCTTGACGGGGGAGGAGTCGAATCGCTGCTTCCGCTGCAGGCGCCGAGGAGCAGCGCCGCCAACGCGCAGATCGCCACAAGAGCAGTGGCGGATAGGTGCTTGCCCGGCTTCATCGATTGCCTCCCCTGCACCCGGAAGGAATTCACGAACATGCCCGGGTGGACCCACAAATGACGCAATTGCCGTACCACTGGGCACTGACGCGTAAAAACAATGCGTTAAGGCCCGGGAGCGCGGACTCTATTGTCGCCCATCGACAACTGAACTCCATGCGATGGCCTTATGGAGGTGATTCGGCAGGTTTTTTTCTGTCGCATGACAACGACGGGGGTGGACGCGCGCGCCGTGAAATATCTCACGCTCGTTCCTGAAAGGGATCATTCGGGACTAGAATTTGCGGCATGAGAATTCTGCGCAGTTCGATCGCGATTCTTGCAGGGATCACCTTGTTGCTTGGTGCTTGCGCGAGCACAACCGCGCCCGCGCCCTCCGGCGCGCCGGCGATTTCCAAGGAACGCATCGCCGAGATCCTGGCCAGTCCGGATCGCCGCGCGGCCGACCGCACCAACGATATCCGGCGCAAGCCCGACCAGATGCTGGCCTTCATCGGCGTGCGGCCCGGCATGGTTGCCCTGGATTTGTCCGCCGGTGGCGGCTATACCACCGAACTCATCGCGCGTGCGGTCGGGCCGGCGGGACGTGTCTATGGCCAGAGCCGGCCGCGCGATCCGAGCCAAGTGGCGCCCGCTCCGCCAGCGCCCGAAGGGGCCGCCGCGCCGCGCCCCGCGGGCCCGCCGAATTCACCGTTGGCGCTGGCAGACAGGGCAAAGAATCCTGCGGCCGGCAACATCGTTGCAGTGGTGCAAAGGTTCGAAGACCCCGTTCCGGCCGAAGTCGCTTCGAGCGGGCTCGACCTTGTCACCTTGATGTTCAACTACCACGATCTGGGCTGGATCGGCGCCGACCGCGCGCAAATGAACAGGGCGGTATTCGCCGCGCTCAAGCCGCGGGGCATTTATGTGATCGCGGACCACTCGGGTCGGCTTGGCACCGGCATTTCGGAATCCGGCACGCTGCATCGCATCGAAGAGGCGTTCCTGCGCAAGGAAGTCGAAGCCGCCGGATTCCGCCTGGCCGAGGAAGGAAATTTTCTGCGCAATCCCGCGGATCCGCGCGACAAGAACACGCCCAGTCCGCCGCAGCCCAAGGACGAGTTCGTCCTCAAGTTCGTCAAGCCGTAGGCCTGAACTGATCCGCGCGGCTCATTGCAGCCGGTACGGCTCGAGCTGCAAATCCTCGAGCCGCGCGCCAAGCATCACGATGGCGCCGTGGCGCCGGTTGTCGCCGGTCTCGGAGAATTCGAACACATAGGTGCGCCGCAGCCGCAGCCGCCCTTCCTCGTCGCGCGCCAGGCGCAACCGGGTGAAGGACACCGTCTCGTCAAGGAGCTGCACGCCGTAGCGCGCGCAGGCGGTGCGCCCGGCGGCCACCGCGTGCTCGCGTGCACGCAGGCTGTCGATCCACAGGGTGACGGCAGCGAGCCCGACGGCGATGGCGGCCAGTTCCCAGAGCATCGCGGCCAGGCTAGCCGCTTCTGCGCCGCAGCGCCGGCGCGATCATCGCCGCGAGGAGGAGCGCGGTGCCGAGCATGAAGGCGAGGCTGATGGGTCGGGTAAAGAACGGGGTCGGGTCGCCGCGCGCGAGCAGCATCGCTCGCCGCAGGTGCTCCTCCAGCAACGGCCCGAGCACGTAGCCCAGCAGCAGCGGCGCCGGCTCGCACTCGAGCCTGGCCAGCACGTAGCCGAGCACGCCGATTCCGGCGCACAGGTACACGTCCACCGGATTGTTGCTCACGCTGTAGTTGCCGAGCGCGCAGAACATGACGATCGAGGGAAAGAGCCAGCGGTACGGCACCCGCAGGAGCCTCACCCACAGCCCTACCAGCGGCAGGTTCAGCACCAGCAGCATCAGGTTGCCGATCCACATGCTGGCGACGATCCCCCAGAAGAGTTCCGGCTTCTCAGTGATCACTCCCGGCCCGGGCGTGAGGCCCTGCATGATCATCGCCCCGACCAGCAGCGCCATCACCGCGCTTCCCGGGATGCCGAGCGTGAGCGTCGGGATGAAGCCGGTCTGCGCCGCGGCATTGTTCGCCGCCTCGGGCGCCGCCACGCCCTCGATCGCGCCCTTGCCGAAGCGCGACGGGTCGCGCGCGATCTTCTTCTCGAGCATGTAGGCCGCAAACGACGATAACGCGGGCCCGGTGCCCGGCAGGATGCCAAAGAGCGCGCCCACCGCGGTGCCGCGCACCGTGGGCCAGGACGCCTGCTTGAGATCCTCGCCGCTCGGCATCAGGCGCGGCACTTTGTCCGTGAACACCTGGCGCGGCTCGTTCGACTCGAGGTTGATCACGATCTCGGCCACCGCGAACAGGCCCACTGCGATCACCGTGAAGCCGATGCCGTCCATCAGCTCGAGCACGCCGAAGGCGTAGCGCACCTGGCCAGAGTTGACGTCGGTGCCGACCACGCCGAACAGGAGCCCGAGCGCCACCATCGCCAGGCCTTTCACCGCGTCCCCCTGCGCGAGCACCGCCGAGCTGACGAGGCCCATCAGCATGAGCGCGCAGTACTCCCAGGGCCCGAAGGCGAGCGCCCATTCGCCGAGCGGCGGGCCGATCAGCGCGATCAGGAGCGTCCCCACGCAGCCGGCGAAGAACGAGGAAAGCGCGGCGATGGCGAGCGCGGGGCCCGCGCGCCCCTGGCGCGCCATCTGGTAGCCGTCGAGGCAAGTGACCGCGGACGCCGTCTCGCCGGGCAGGTTGACGAGGATCGAGGTGGTCGAGCCGCCGTACTGCGCGCCGTAGTAGATCCCGGCGAGCATGATGAGCGAGGGGATCGGCGGCAGCGTGAAGGTGAGCGGGAACAGCATCCCGATCGCGACCAGCGGGCTGATCCCCGGCAGCACCCCGATCAGCGTGCCGAGCGCCACCCCGCCGAGGCAGTAGAGCAGGTTCTGCAGCGAGAACGCGACGCTGAAGCCCAGTGCGAGGTTGGCGAGGACGTCCATCTAGAACCCGTAAACGCCCGGAAAGAGCTGGAACGGCAACTTCAGAAGATAGACAAACACCCCCACGGCAAACACCGTCATCACCGCCGTGAGCGCGAGCACTTCCCTGAAGCGGAACTCCCGCCCGCCGAACGCCGCCGTGAAGAACAGCGCCACCAGCGCCGGCACGAGGCCGAACCGCGGCAGGATGATCCCGAAGAGCACCATCGACGCTGCGATGCACGCGAGCGGCTTCCAGCCCCACGCCACCGGGGCTCGCTCATGCGAGCGCGCTCCGCGCGCCATCAGGAACACGCCGAAGAGCACAAGGATTGCACCCAGCACTGTAGGAAAGTAGCCCGAGCCCATGCGCATGGAGGTGCCGAACGGATAGTTGCGCGCAACGGCGATCGCCCCCGCGCCGATGGCGAGGAACAGCAGTCCCGCCTGGAAGTCCTTGCTGCGTCGCAGTTCCAGCCTCATGCCAGCCACAGAGTACGCCCGGCCCTTGTTCGCCGCACGCGGATGTGTCACCGTCGGGGCGGCATGCTGCGCGATACGGCTAGCTCGACGCACCTGGCGCAGGCCGCGCCGGACAAGGCGTTCGCCGCGCTCGCGGCGGCGCTCGACGCGCGCGTCGTCGGCCAGCACGCCCTCACGCAGCGCCTGCTGATCGCGCTCCTTTGCGACGGCCACGTCCTGGTCGAGGGTGTGCCAGGGCTCGCCAAGACGACCGCGGTGAAGACGCTCGCCGAGCTGCTCGAGGCGGATTTCCATCGAATCCAGTTCACCCCCGACCTGCTGCCGGCCGACCTGACGGGGACCGAGGTGTTCCGCGCCGAAACCGGGACGTTCGAATTCCGACCCGGCCCGGTGTTCCGCAGCCTGGTGCTCGCCGACGAGATCAACCGCGCGCCCGCCAAGGTGCAATCGGCGCTGCTCGAGGCGATGCAGGAACGCCAGGTGAGCGTCGGGCGCGCGAGCTTCCCGCTGCCCGCGCTGTTCATGGTGATGGCTACGCAGAACCCGATCGAGCAGGAAGGCACCTATCCGCTGCCCGAGGCGCAGCTCGACCGGTTCCTGCTGCACGTCCAGGTCGGCTATCCCGCGCCCGCGGCCGAGTACGCGATCCTGCATCTCGCGCGCGAAGAGGCGCTGCGCGCGGCCTCCGGCGCAGGCGCCGCGGCCCGCGTGCCGGCGCCGGCAGTCGCGTCGGCTTCCCAAGTGTTCGCCGCGCGGCGCGAGGTGCTCGCGCTGCGCATGGCGGGCCCGCTCGCGAAGTACATCGTCGAGCTGGTGCTCGCCACGCGCGAGCCCGCCGCCTACGACCCGGCGCTCGCGCCGCTCCTGCGCCTGGGCGCGAGCCCGCGGGCGACAGTCGGCCTGGACCGCGCCGCGCGCGCGCACGCCTGGCTTGCCGGGCGCGACTATGTCTCGCCCGAGGATATCCAGGCGATCGTGCCGGACGTGCTGCGCCACCGGCTGCTGCTGTCCTACCAGGCTCGCGCCGACGGCGTCAGCGCCGACGAGATCGTCACGCGCCTTCTCGCGCAGGTGCCGGTGCCGTGATCGAGGCTGGGCTGCCGCGGCACGTGCCGCGCGGCGTGCGCCCGGTGCTGCACGAGCTGCTCGCGCTGCGCCGCCACGGCGCCGCGATGAGAAGGCTCCTCGCGCTCGACGCCGAGCGCCACGAAGGCGCGCGCGCGCGCGCCTTTCGCGATCAGGGCATGGACTACGTCGAGTCGCGGCCCTACTCCGCCGGCGACGACGTGCGCCGCATCGACTGGCGCGTCACCGCGCGCACCGGCCGCGCGCATACCAAGATCTTCCGGCCCGAGCGCGGCGGCGACGTGGTCTGCCTGGTCGACCAGCGCGCGCCGATGCGTTTCGGCACGCGCGCCGCGTTCAAGTCGGTGGTCGCGGCCCACGTGGCCGTGCTCGCGGGCTGGGCGGCGGCGGCCGGCGGCGAGAGGTTCGGCGCGTACATTTCGGGCGCGCGCGCGCAGCACGTTCCCCTCGGCGCGGCGGAAGGCGCGGCGAGCATCCTGTGCTCCATGCTCGCCGCGCAGGAGCCCGGCGAGGAGGAGGAGCCGCTCGAGCGCCTCGCCGCGCTCGCGGCGGCCGAAGCCCCCATCGGCACGCGCTTCGTGCTCGTCTCCGATCTTGCGGAACCCGGGGAGGCGCTCGAGCGCGCAGCACAGTCGCTGCGCGCGCGCGGCGAGCTGGTGCTCGTCTGCGTGCGCGATCCGCTCGAGCTGCGCCTGCCGCCGCCCGCGCGATACCCCTTGACCGACGGCCGCGAGTCGCTTGTGCTCGACACGGCGAGCGTTGCGGTGCGCGCCGCGCACGCGCTCGCGCTTGAAGCGCACCGCGCGCGGCTGCACCGGCTCGCCGCGCATCCCGGCACGCGCTGCCTTGCGCTCTGCGCGGGCGAGGATCTGTTCGGCATGCGCGCCGCAGCGTGAACGTCGACTTCGAATTCGCCGCGCGGCTGCGCGACGTGCATCCACCCGAGGCGCCGCCCTGGTGGCCGCCCGCGCCGGGCTGGTGGCTCGCGCTTTTCGCGGTGCTGGTGCTCGCCGCCATTGCGCTGCGGCGCTTGCGGCCGCGCTGGCGCCGCTTCCTTCTGCGCCGGCGCCTGCTCGCGGCGCTCGACACCGCCGCCACTGCGGCCGAGATCTCGCAGCTGCTGCGCACGGCCGCGCTCGCGCGCTTCCCGCAGCACGCGGCGGGATTGCAAGGCGCAGCCTGGATTGCTTTCCTCGAGTCCCGCGATCGCGAGCCCGGGCGCTTCGCGGCGCTCGCCGGGGCGCTCACTGAAATGCCCTACCGGGCGCCGCGCGCGGGCGACGACGTCGCGCCGCTGCGCGCGGCGGCGCGCGGCTGGCTGCGCGTCGCGGTGTGATGCTTCAGTTCGCCTGGCCCGCCGTCGGGCTCGCCCTCGTCCTGCCGTTTCTCGCGGCGTGGCTGCTGCCGCCCGCCGCACCGCTCGCCGCGCCCCTGCGCGTGCCGTTCTTCCGCGAGGCGGTGGGCTGGCAGCGGGCCGCCGCGGGCAGCCGGCCGCGCGCGCGCAACCTCTTCGCGCTCGCCGCCTGGGCGCTGCTCGTCGCCGCCGCCTGCCGGCCGCAGTGGATCGGCGAGCCCGTCGGCGTACCTGCGAGCGGGCGCAGCCTCCTTCTCGCGCTCGATCTCTCAGGCAGCATCCGCGATATTTCTCTCGGCAACGAGTCGGGGCCCGAACTCCTGCGCCGCACCGCGCGCCAGTTCATCGCCGGCCGCGCGGGCGACCGGGTCGGCCTCGTCGTCTTCGGCTCGAAGGCCCACGTGCAGGCACCGCCCAGCTTCGACCTCGCCGCGCTCGCCGGCATGGTGGAGGAGAGCTTCATCGGCCTGGCCGGCGAAGGCACGGCGCTGGGAGACGCGATCGCGCTCGGGGTGGCACGGCTGCGCGCGATGCCGCGCGAGGAGCGCGTGCTCGTGCTCCTCACCGACGGCTCGAGCACCGAGGGAGTGATGCAGGTGCCCGAAGCGGCGCTGCTCGCGCGCGAGCACGGCGTGCGCGTACACGCGATCGGCCTGGGCGAGCCGCGCAAGGGCGCGAAGGCGAGTCCTGGCGAAGGGCTGGACGAACCCGCGCTGCAGGAGATCGCCGCGCACACCGGCGGGCACTACTTCCGCGCCGGCGACGCGAGGGCGCTGGAGCGCATCTACGAGACGCTCGGGCACCACGAGCCCGCGCTGCGCGACACGCGCCGCTTTCGCCCCGCCGCCGAGCTCTACGTCTGGCCGCTCGCGCTCGCGCTCGCCTGCGCGCTCGCGGCGCTCTTCGCCGCATGGCGCGAGGAGCGCCGGTGATCGAATGGCTGCGCCCGGAGTGGCTGCTCGCGCTGCCGATCACATTAGTGCTCGCGCGAGTGTGGTGGCGCGCAAGCTCGGGCGCGGGGCCCTGGCGCCGCGTCGTGGACCCGGCGTTGCTCGCGGAACTCGCCGGACACGCGCCGCCAGCCGGCAACCGGTTGGCGCTCGGCCTCGGCGCCGCCGCGCTCGCGCTCGTCTGCGCCGCGCTCGCCGGGCCTGCGTGGCGCACGCAGCCCGTGGCCATGCACCGCGACGCGGGGGCGCGCATCGTGGTGCTCGACCTCTCGCCCTCGATGGATGCAGTGGACGTCGCGCCGACGCGCCTGGAGCGCGCACGCGAGGCGGCGGCCGACCTGCTCCTCGACGCCGCGGGCGCGCAGCTCGGGCTCGTCGTCTTCGGCGCCGACGCTTTCAGCGTAGCACCGCTCACCGCCGATCCCGCCATCCTTGTGCACCTGCTCGAGGGCGTTTCCACCGGCGTCGTGCCGCGCGCGGGCAGCCGCCCGGATCTGGGCCTGGAACTCGCGCGCAGGCTCCTTGCCGAGTCCGGCGCCGCTGGGGGCGAAGTGATCCTGGTGGGCGACAGCGCGGGCGATGCGCGCACGCTCGCGGCGGCGCGCACCCTCGCGGGCGCGGGCTTCCCGCTATCGGTGCTCGCGGTGGGTACGCCCTACGGCGGCCCGGTACGCGTCGCGGAACGCTCCTTCGCGCGCACGGATTCGGGCGAGGTGTTCGTCGCCCGGCCAGAATTCGAGGCGCTCGAGCGCGTCGCGCGCGCCGGCGACGGGAGATTCCAGTTGCTATCCGCGGCGGGCGCGACGCCGCGCGTTGCCCGCGGCGCGCAGGCCGTGCGCGCCGCGCGCGCGGCGGCGACGGACGCCTCGGGCGCGCGCCAGGACGACGGCGCGCTGCTGGCGTTGCTCGCCCTGCCTTTTGCGGCGCTCCTGTTCCGGCGCGGATGGCTCGCCTGCCTCGCGCTCGTCGCACTCGGCGCAATGCTGCCACCGCCCGCGCTCGCCTTCGACTGGCCGGACCTCTGGCGCCGCGCGGACCAGCAGGCAGCGCAGGCGTTCGAGAGCGCTCGCGCGGGGGACGAGGCGCGCCTGCTGGAGAAACTCGACCCCGGATCGCCCTGGCGCGCGATGGTCCTGTATCGCGCCGGGCGCTACGCGGAAGCCGAAGCGCTCTTCGCCCTGCTGGACACGGCGGACGCGCACTACAACCGCGGCAATGCGCTCGCGCTTGCGGGGCAGTTCGCTCAGGCGCTCGAGGCCTACGACGCCGCCCTCGCGCGACGGCCCGGCATGAGCGACGCGCTGCACAACCGCGCGCTGGTGCGCGAGGCGCTGGCAAAGCAGCGCGCTCAGGACCCGGGCGGCGACCAGTCCGGGGCGCAGGAGCTCGCGCGCGCGCAGTCGCCCGCGCCCGGCACGCCGGGTCGAGCGCGCAAGCGCGAAGCGCCCTGGGACGAGCCCGCCCGCCCCGATGAGGCGCAGGCGCGCACGCAGCCGCCGGACGCGGCGAAGGCGGGCGAAGAATCTCCCGTGCGAGCCGAGCTGCGGCGGCTGGAGGCACTGCTATCGAAGGTGCCGGACAATACCGGCCCGCTGCTGGCGAACCGCTTCGCCCACCAGTTGCGCCAGCGCGGCACGCCGCACCGGGATACGGGGGCGCGCTGGTGAGAGCCTGCCTACTCTTCGCGCTCTTTGCCGCCCTCTCTGCGCGCGCCGCGCCAGCTCCCTACCTCATCGAGTCGGAGTTCGAACCCGCGCACGCCTACGTCGGCGCGGAGGTGATCCTGCGGCTGCGGCTGCTGCGCGCGCCGGGCCTGCCCTACGGCGTGCTGCGCCCGCCGCAGCTCGGCGACGCCGCGGAACTGACGCCGTTCGGCCCCATTCGCGACTACGAGACGCAGCGCGCGGGCATGGTCTACAGCGTGCGCGAGCGCAGCTACCTCGTCGTGCTGCGCCACGCGGGCCCCCTGGTCCTGCCCGGCCCGGAGCTCGACGGCCCGCTGCGCTACGCGAAAGAATTCGTCCGCGAACTCCGCGGCGCGCCGCGCGTGCTCGAGGTACGCCCGCCGCAGGTCGAGGAGGGCGTGCCCTGGCTGCCGGCGCGGCGGCTGTGGCTGGAGGAATCCTGGTCGCACGACCCGGCGTCGCTCGCACCCGGCGCGCCGGTGGTGCGCACGCTGGTCGTGCGCGCCGAGGGGATCTCGGGCAACCGGCTGCCGCGCCTGGAGATGGCGGCGCAACCGGGGTTGAGCGCGCACCTCGACTCGAGCCGCTACTCGAGCGAGTACCTCGAGACGGGCATGGCGGGGCGGCACGTGCAGCGCGTGGTGCTGATGCCGCTGGAGGAAGGCGAGATCGAGCTGCCCGGGTTGAGCCTTGCCTGGTGGGACATCATCGCCGACGCGCCGCGCGTGGCGACGCTGCCCGCGCGCCGGCTGCGCGCCGGTGCGGCGGCGGCCGAGGCGGAGGCGCCGGCACCGGCACCGGCACCGGAGGAGCCCCCTGTGCTCGACACGATGCGGCTGTTTGCGATTTCCCTGATTGTCCTCTGCGCGATCGTGCTGTGGGCCCATGTGCGCAGGCAGCCCGAGCGCGAAGCGCGGCTGCGGCTGCGACTTGCCTGCGGGCGCGGCAAAGCGCCGGCTGCGCGCGAGGCGCTGCTCGAATGGCGGCGGGCGGCGACGGGCAGCGACTCTGCGCCGCTCCTGCTGCGGATGGGGAACGGGTGGGATGCGCGGGCGCGCGCGCAGCTCGCGGCGCTCGATGCCGCGCTTTATGGCGGACACGCCTGGGACGGCAAGGCGTTCTGGCACGCCGTGCGGCCGTGGCTCCGAGTGAGAACGATGCCGAAAAGAATAGCGGCGGCATCGCTGCCGCCGCTATTCAGGCTGCAGGCGCGGCGGAGGTCGCGCAGCGTGTCCCAGGCGGATTCCGGCTTTTATACCTAATTCGGTATGGACCGCCGGTCAGGCGCCATGCGCCGAAACGCGCAGCCGCACCCGGGTCTTCTTCTGCAGCGCCTGCACGATGCCGAAGAAGTTCTCCGTGCTCGGGTTGCCTCGCTCGGCAAGCATGCGATGCAGGCTCTTGGAGGGCTTGTTCACTACCTCGGCCAAGCCCTCGAAGCCGATGGTCGCGTTCACCAGGTCGCGCAGCATTGCCTTGCCGGTGCGCGTGTCGCCGGCGAGGTAGGCGTTGAGCGCCTCGGTGAACATGGCGTCGCGGAACTTCGTGTCCCGGCGTGCCCGCTCCACCACGGTTTCCTTGAAATCGCGCGTCAGTGCCATAGCCCTCGCCTACCCTTTCTTGCGCCGCTTATAGTCCGGCCAGGCTTGGAGCGCCGCCTTGATCGCGGACTGCTGCCCCTTCTTCGCGCTCCCGCCCAGAAGTATCACCACCGTGTCGCCGTCCTTGCCGAAGTACACGCGATACCCCGGGCCGAAATCGATCCTCAACTCGAACACCCCGCCACCGACGCCCTCCACCCTGGAGAAGTTGCCTTGCTCGAGCCGGTACAGGTAGGCGCCGACCCTGGCCGCCGCTGTCGCATCCAGGCTTTCGAACCAGCGCCGGAACGGCGAACGGCCCGATGCGTCGAGGTACTCCAGGACGCGGGTTGAAGACACGGCTATGGTAACACGCTTGTTACCATGAGTTGCGGCAGGGACATGGGCCATCAACGCGCGGCCTGCCGCAGTGGATGACGCGGACCCTACCCTGCCGCCTTACGCGGCGACCAGCGCCAACTTCTCGCTCTCGAGGTAGTCCTCGTAGCTGCCGCGGAAGTCCACCACCACCCCACCGGGCTTCAATTCGATGATGCGCGTGGCGAGCGACGAGACGAACTCGCGGTCGTGCGACACGAAGACGAGCGTCCCGGTGTACTTGTCGAGCGCGGTGTTGAGCGACTCGATGCATTCCATGTCGAGGTGGTTGGTCGGCTCGTCCAGCAGCATCACGTTGGGCATGTCGAGGATGAGCCTGCCGATGATCATGCGCTGCCCCTCGCCGCCCGAGATCACCTTCAAGGACTTCTTCTGGTCGTCGCCTGAGAACAGCAACTGTCCCAGCGTCGCGCGCACAATCTGGTCGTCCTGCTTCTTGTCCTCGCGGCGCCAGCGGCCCAGCCAGTCGGTGAGGCTCTCGTCGCCCTTGAATTCGTCCACCGGGTCCTGCGGCCAGTAGCCCTGGCGGGCCTTCTCCGCCCACTTCACCGTGCCGGCGCTCGCTTTCAGGTTTCCTGCCAGGCAGCGCAGCAGCGTGGTCTTGCCGATGCCGTTGGGGCCGATGATCGCCACCTTCTCGCCCGCCTCGATCGTGATGTCCAGCTTCTGGAAGAGGTTCTTCCCCTTCTCGTAGCCCTTCGCCAGGCCCTTCGCTTCCACGGCCAGGCGGTGGAGCTTTTCCTTCGGGTCCAC
>CAZVZV010000017.1:0-12385 GCA_964631735.1 uncultured Enterobacteriaceae bacterium | reverse complement strand
CGCGAAATCGCCTCGCGCAGCAGGCCATGCATCTCGGTGACGAAGGCGTTGAGCTTGTCGGGGCGGTTGAGCGTCACGGTCATGACGCCCACTTCAGTCGAAACAATGACGGAGGGCATGGCCAAAGCTTAGCTAAAATCGGCCCCATGCCCAAGGTCTATTCCATCGACGGGATCGTTCCCGTCGTGCACCCCTCCGCGTTCGTGCATGAAAGCGCGGTGCTGATCGGCGACGTGATCGTCGGGGCGCGCGCCTACATCGGGCCCTGCGCCTGCCTGCGCGGCGACTTCGGCCGCATCGTGGTGGAGGAGGGCGCCAACATCCAGGACACCTGCATGCTGCACGGCTTTCCCGGCAAGGACACCGTGGTCGGGGCGGAGGCGACGATTGGCCACGGCGCGGTGCTGCACGGCTGCGTCGTCCAGCGCGGGGCGCTGATCGGCATGAACTGCGTGGTGAACGACAACGCCGAAGTAGGCGAGGACGCGATGGTGGCGGCGATGGCCTTCGTCAAGGCCGAGGCGCGCATCCCGGCGCGCTCGCTCGCCGCCGGGATCCCGGCGCGCGTGCTGCGCGAGCTCTCGGCCGACGAACTCACGTGGAAGAAAGACAACATGCACCTGTACCAGCAGCTTGCGCAAAGGAGCGCCAGGACCATGCAGCGCGTCGAGGCGCTCACGGCGGTAGAGCCCGGCCGCAAGCGTAACGACTTCCCGGGATCGATCCCCCTCTCCGAACTCAAGGCACGCAAAAAATGACCTACGAATTCATTCTCAGCGAGAAGAAGGGCCGCGTCGGCGTGATCACGCTCAACCGCCCGAAGCAGATGAACGCGCTCAACGCGCAAGTGATGCAGGAGCTGGCGAAGGCCCTGTACGCCTTCGACGCCGACGAGGGCGTGGGGTGCATCGTAATTACCGGCAACGAGAAGGCTTTCG
This sequence comes from uncultured Enterobacteriaceae bacterium, assembly GCA_964631735.1. GTDB lineage: Bacteria > Pseudomonadota > Gammaproteobacteria > Burkholderiales > SG8-39 > JAABQT01. The sequence goes on along the minus strand of CAZVZV010000017.1, from coordinate 11,447 downwards.
CCGCCGGCGCCGACATCGCAGCGATGAAGGATTACAGCTACATGGACGCCTACAAATCCAATTACATCACGCGGGACTGGGAGCACCTCAGGAACATCAGGAAGCCCGTGATCGCCGCGGTGGCGGGCTATGCGCTGGGCGGTGGTTGCGAGCTGACGATGATGTGCGACTTGGCGATTGCGGCAGAGAACGCGAAGTTCGGCCAACCCGAAGTCAACCTCGGCATCATGCCGGGCTCCGGCGGCACGCAGCGCCTGGCGCGCTTCACCAGCAAGGCGATCGCCATGGATCTGTGCCTCACCGCGCGCATGATGGACGCACAGGAAGCGCTGCGCGCGGGGCTGGTCTCGCGCGTGGTGCCGGTGGATAAACTGATGGAAGAGGCGATGGCGGTGGCGGAGAAGATCGCTGCCTACTCGCTGCCGGTAGTGATGATGATCAAGGAATCGATCAACCGCGCCTTCGAGACCACCTTGTCGGAAGGCGTGCTGTTCGAGCGCCGTGTGTTCCACTCCATGTTCGCACTCGAGGACCAGAAGGAAGGCATGGCCGCCTTCGTCGAAAAGCGCAAGCCCACCTTCAAGAACAAATAGATAGGGTCAGACCCCTTTTTCAAATATGGGGTCTGTCCCTATTTTTTTGATCATTGCCCACATCTTTTCGATGCTGGGCTTCTCGACCTATCCAGCGCTGCTGCCCGAGCTGCAGGGCGAGTGGGCGCTCTCCAACTCGCAGGCCGGAATCATCGGCAGCTTCTTTTTCGCCGGCTATATCGCCACGGTCTCGTTCTGGACGGCGCTCACTGACCGCATCGATGGGCGATGGGTGTATGCGGCGGGGAGCGTGGCGGCGCTCCTCGGCTGCGCGGGGTTCGGGCTCGGCGCGCAAGGATTCAAGAGCGCCTGCCTGTTCCAGGCGTTGATGGGCGCAGGGGTCGCCGGCACCTACATGCCGGGTCTGCGCCTGCTCTCGGACGTCACGCACGGGAAATCGCAGAGCCGCTACGTCGCTTTCTACACCTCGTTCTTCGGCATCGGCACGGCGCTTTCCTTTGCGCTGGCGGGCTGGATCGCGCCACTTGCCGGGTGGCGCATGACTTTTGTCTACTGCGCCGCAGGATCGGTGGTTTCTGGCCTGATGGTCTACTGCAGCCTCGCCGCGAAAAAACCCTCCGGCGCGACGCATTCGATCCTCTTTCCGCTGGCTGCCTGGCGCAAGGTGCTCGCCAACCGGCCGGCCACCGGCTACATCTTCGGCTACTGCGTGCATTGCATCGAGCTGTTTGGCTCCCGAGGCTGGATGGTCGCCTTCCTCGCTTTTGCCGCAGGCGTCGGATCGGCGGGCGCTTCTCCCTGGAGTCCGGCAGCGATCGCCGCCTTCGTCAACCTCTGCGCGGTGCCCGCCTCGATCCTCGGCAACGAGATGGCGCTGCGCATCGGACGCCGGCGCTGGATCCTGATCGTGATGGCCAGCTCCTCGCTCGCCGGTATCGCGCTCGCCTTCTCTGCGCCGCTGCACTGGGCGCTGGTGGTGGCGCTGCTCGTTTTTTATTCGATGCTGGTGATGGCAGAGTCGGCAACGCTCACCGCCGGATTGGTCGCCGCCGCCCCATCCGAGCTTCGCGGGGCGGCGATGGGCCTCTATTCGCTGATCGGCTTCGGCGGCGGCATGCTCGGGCCGGCGGTGTTCGGAGCGGCGCTGGACCTGGCAGGCGGGCAGGAAAGCGCCTCTGCCTGGGTTTGCGGCTATGCGGCAATCGGCGCCGGTTGCCTCGCCGCACCCCTCGTCGCCAGACTATTCAGGGCTGCGCGCTAGTATCATCCGAACCAAGGAGGAGTGACCATGGAACGCATCTGGCTGAAGAGCTATCCCGCGGGCATGCCCGCCGACGTGACCTGGGACGAAAACCGGTCGGTCGGCGAGTTGTTCGAGAAGAGCTGCAAGCAGTTCGCCGACCGCCCGGCATTCCACTGTATGGGCAAGTCGCTCAGCTTCGCGCAGGTCGACAAGATGAGCCGCGACTTCGCCGCGTGGGCGCAGGCGAAGGGCCTGCCCAAGGGCAGCCGCGTCGCGATCATGATGCCCAACTGCCTGCAGTACCCGGTCGTGCTGTTCGGCACGCTGCGTGCAGGCTACACGGTGGTGAACGTCAATCCGCTCTACACCGCGCGCGAGCTCGAGCACCAACTCAAGGACTCCGGCGCCGAAGTGATCGTGATCCTGGAGAACTTCGCGCACACGCTGGAGGAGGTGCTGCCGCGCACGCCGGTCAAGCACGTGGTGGTCGCGTCGCTCGGCGACCTGCTCGGCGTGAAGGGCCTGATCGTCAACTTCGTGGTGCGCAACGTGAAGAAGATGGTGCCGGCCTTCGAACTGCCCAACGCGCAGCGCTTCAACGACATGCTGGCGGAGGGCGCGGGCAAGCCGATGAAGCCTTTCCCCACCGGCCAGGACGACATTGCCTTCCTGCAGTACACCGGCGGCACCACCGGAGTTTCCAAAGGCGCGATGCTCACGCATCGCAACATCCTCGCCAACATCGCGCAGGCGGCCGCCTGGCTTATCCCCGGCATTGGCAAGGAGACCGCCGTCATCGTCACCGCGCTGCCGCTATATCACATCTTCTCGCTCACCGTGAATTGCCTGCTGATGGCGAAGATGGGCGGATTCAACATCCTGATCACCAACCCGCGCGACATCCCGGGCTTCATCAAGGAGCTCGGCAAGCATCCCTACAACATGATCACCGGCGTGAACACACTGTTCAACGCCTTCCTCAACAATCCAGAATTCCACAAGCTCGATTTCTCGAAAGTCAGGCTGTGCGTGGGCGGCGGCATGGCGGTGCAGAAGGCGGTGGCGGACCGCTGGAAGCAGGCCACCGGCAAGGTGCTGCTCGAGGGCTATGGCCTGACCGAGACCAGCCCCTGCGCCACGATGAACCCGCTCGACCTCAAGGATTACAGCGGCTCCATCGGGCTGCCGATGCCCTCCACCGAAGTGGTGCTGCGCGACGACGACAAGAAGGATGTGCCGATCGGCCAGCCGGGGGAGATCTGCATCAAGGGTCCGCAGGTGATGAAGGGCTACTGGCAGCGCCCGGACGAGACCGCCAAGGTGCTCGGCCCGGACGGCTTTCTCTACACGGGCGATGTCGGCGTGATGGATGAGAAGGGCTTCGTGCGCATCGTCGACCGCAAGAAGGACATGATCCTGGTGTCGGGCTTCAACGTGTACCCGAACGAGATCGAGCAGGTGGTGGCGATGATGCCCGGCGTGCTGGAAGTGGCGGCGATCGGCGTGCCGGACGAACATTCGGGTGAGGTGCCCAAGCTGTTCATCGTGAAGAAAGACCCGGCGCTCACCGAAAAGGACATTTTCGAGCACTGCAAGGCGCAGCTTACCGGCTACAAGCGGCCGAAATACATCGAGTTCCGCGCCGACCTGCCCAAGACCAACGTCGGCAAGATCCTGCGCCGCGCGCTGCGCGACGAGAAGAAAGCCGCCTGAGAAAATAGAAAATAGGGACAGACCCCATTTTTATCAAAAATGGGGTCTGTCCCTATTCTTGTTTCCATTTTGATGACGCCGCAAGCTGACCTCGTCAAGGGCCTCGTCTGGCTCGGCATTGCCATTGCCTCCTGGGGCGCGCTCTTTTCGGTGGCGAAGCGCACGCTGCCGGTGCTGGACGCGTTTTTCCTAGGCTCGGTGCGCTACACGTTCGGCGTGCTGATCTTCATCGCCATCCTGTGGGCGGTTGAAGGACGGCAGGCGCTGCGTTACGGCGGGCGATTCCCTCCCGCGGCGGTCTACGGTCTGATCGGCTTTTGCGGCTTCAACCTGCTCGTCTGGTGGGGCCTCGCGCACACGCAGCCCGAGCACGCCGCGATCATCATGGCGCTGCAGACCCCGATGACGGCAATCGCGGTGTGGCTGACGCAGGGCAAGCGGCCTCAGGCGTTCACCATCGGCTGCATTGCGCTCGCCATTGGCGGCGTGCTGCTGGTCGTGACGAAGGGCAGCCTCGCGGACGTGTTCGAGGGCGGCTCGCTGTTCGGGGATTCTCTAGTGTTCCTCGGCGCGGTGAGCTGGGTGATCTACACCATGGCCGGGTGGCACTTCTCGGGCTGGTCGCCGCTGCGTATGACCGTGCTCACCGCAATCCCCGGAGCGATCGGCTTGATCGCGTGCAACGCGGTGGCGATCGCGGCGGGATGGTCGGTGCTGCCGACGCTCGACACGGTGCTCTCGGTGAAGTGGCAGCTCATGTACTTTATTGTCTTCACCGTCGTGCTCGGTGTGCTCGGCTTCAACAACGGCGTGAAGCACCTCGGCGCGCTGAATGCGATGCTGATGCTCAACCTGATCCCGGTGATCGTGTTTGCGATCGAAGCGTGGCTGGGACGAAGCTATGCGGCGATCGAGCTGACGGGTGCGGCGGTGGTGATCGGGGCGCTGGTGGTGAACAATCTGTTCTTGAGAAGTCAGGCGACCGGCCGCGGAGCCTAGTCCGTGTGTCCCGCCTCGCGCTGATGCCGGAGTCGCAGGACGCGCACCAAGTCGGTCCTCACATCGTGACGGTATAGAGCGAGGTAACCGGAGGCCCCGTGCGTGATTACAAGTTCGCGGCGTTGCGCGTCCACGCGCCGGCCGATGCGGGGGTGGGCCTCCAGGATCGCGACGGCGCTGCGGATCTGCGCGAGCACCGCGCCCGCCGAACCGGGCGAGGACTGCAGCAGAAATTCGATGATGCGCTCGAAGTCGGCCAGAGCTTCGGCCGAATAGACTACTTTCGCCACCGCGTCGGCTTCGGGCGCCGGGCCGCGCGGCCCCGGATCTTCGCCGCCAGATAGGCGTGCACGTCGCCCGCCGCGTAGCCCAGCCCGCTGCGCTGCATTGCCTCGTCGGCGCGTATCCCCTCTTCGATGAACGCCTGGTAGCGCTCCGCGGCCTCGACATGCCCTTCGAGCGCGCGCAGCATGAGGGCGTGCGTGGATTCGCCCGAGCGCCTGGAGAGCTTGTCGATACGCGTCTTGAGTTGGTGCGGGATCTTGAGGCTGGTAGCAGTGACTGGCATGGTAGTCAGATGTTACTACCCAAGCTTCCTGGCCGCAATCGATCGGGCGGACCCGGACCCGGGAGCGGACTGGGATCCTCGCTTGCAGCAACGTAAAACATCGTTTAGCGTCAACCGGGTGGAAGTCATGTCATTTTCCGGCACCCGCGAGGCGCCATGCTCAGCGCGCCGGCGCGAAGGCCAATCAAGCCCGTGTACATCCGCAAGTTCGTGCGGCTGATCAAAGAGAGCAACTCGGAATGAGAAAAATTAACGTCGAGTATCCATTCGAGGTCGGGCCACTTTCCAAGGACGAGGGAGGTGGTTACAGCATTTCGTTTCCCGATCTTCCCGGTTGCTGCTCGGATGGGGCCACGCCTGAGGAAGCCATCGCCAACGGCCGCGACGCGCTGTGCGCCTGGTTGTCGGTGGCGCGGGAATTCGGCGACCAGCTGCCCATGCCGTAGCCAGTTGTCAGCGGGCGCTTCGTGCAACGCCTTCCCCGTTCCCTTCATGCACAGTTGGTCGCTCGTGCAAAGGCGGGAGGGGTCTCGGTGAATACTTTGGTCGTATCGCTTGTGTCGCAGGGCATCGGGCGCAGGCAGGCGCGCACGCGAACGGGGCGACCCCTGACCGCCCAGTCTCCGCGGGCTTCATACAAGATCGCGCCGAAACGCAAGGCCATCTAGGAATCTGTTTTTGAGAAAGCAGAACCGGGTCTTAGCGAAATCATGGCGTTGGCGCGTAGTGGTCAAGAAGATCCTGACTTGAACGAAGCCTTGCCAACGCCGCGCCGGTAACGAACAATCGTGAGCACGCCTTGGAGATGCCATGACCATGAACATTCTCATCGTGGACGACCACCCGATGGTGCTGGAATACCTCTCCAGCGCGGTCGGCAAGGCGTTGCCCGACGCGGTGGTGCGCACTGCGGGAGACCTGTCGGGTGCGCTGGATTTGGCCGGCGATGTCGCGCTGGACATGGTGCTGCTCGACCTCGGCCTTCCGGGGTGCGGAGGCATCGACTCGCTCCTTCGCTTCCGCAAGGCCTATCCCGGCGTTAGGGCGGTGGTTGTTTCCGCCGAGGATGACGAGGCATCTGTGCGCGGCGCACTGGCGGCCGGGGCGGCCGGCTTCATCCCGAAATCCTCCAGCCCGAAAGTCGTGGTGAACGCGCTGCGGCTGGTGGCCGAGGGAGGCAAATACATCCCGCCGCAGGCGCTGGGGGCGGGGTCGAATGAAATTGGAGTTTCGTCGCTCCAGGTCCAGCTTACCGAGCGCCAGCGCGCGGTCATGACTCGCATGTTGAAGGGCCGCAGCAATGCGCAGATTGCCGAGGAGCTGGGAATCTCCGAGGCCACGGCGAAGCAGCATGCCCACGCGGTGTATGCGACTTTCGGCGTCTCTTCCCGCGCCGACCTGATGCTGGCTGCATCCAGCCCGGCCAGCGGGGGCGGGTAATCCTCCCCACGTTCTAGATCATCCTCGCTCCGGTCTAGAACCGCCGGAGGATGGCGGCTCAGAGGGTTTGGGCTAGGCTCCTCTGCGGGGGAGGGATCGTGGCAATCCAGTTGGCCGCAGCGGTGGCCGAGGCGGATTTTGCCTGGCTGGTCGGCAGCCTGTGCCAGATCAATCGCATGCCGTTCGACCCGGCGCTGCTCTTGCAGCGCTATCCCGCGCCGCATTCCCTGCGGCAGCTCGTCGAGGCGCTGAACTGCCTCGGGTTCCGCACTGGCGACGGCGATCTCTCGAAAGCAGCGTTTCCCTGCGTAGGTTTTCTTGCGGGCAATTCGCTGCGGCCGCTGATTCTGGTTAAGCGGGATGCGGAGCGGCTGCTCTACTTCGCCGCCGGCAGTCAGACGCCGCAGACGGCGCCGATAGTGTCTCTCAAAAAACAGTTCGAGCCCGAGGTCATCCTGATCCAGCGTGAAGCTGTGGCGGAATCGACTGCAGGCGACGGGGCGCCGGCGAAATCGGAGTTCGGCTTCGGCTGGTTCTGGGCGGAGTTCCTCAAGCACAAGCGTGTCTGGCGCGACGTGCTGTTCGCTTCGCTCTTCATCCAGCTGATCGGCCTTACCACGCCGCTCGGCACCCAGGTCGTGATCGACAAGGTCGTGGTGCACCAGACGGAAAGCACCCTGATCGCGGTGGCCGTGGGCCTGGGAATGTTCCTTGTCTTCAATGCGGCGATGGGTTGGCTGCGGCAATATTTGGTTCTGCATACAGGGAATCGCGTGGACGCAGTGTTAGGGAGCCAGGTGTTTCGCCACCTCCTGCGCCTGCACCTGCCGTATTTCGAGCACCGGCCGACGGGAACGCTGGTTGCGCGGATCCACGCAGTGGAGACGATCCGCGATTTTCTCGCTGGAGCGGCGGTGTCGCTGATTCTGGACTTCCCGTTCCTGCTCATCTTCGCCGCGGTGATGTTCGCCTATAGCTGGCAGCTCACACTGATCGCGTTGGGGATCCTTCTCGTGGTGGCGGGTATCTCCATCGCGGTGACGCCGCTCCTGCGCGCCCGGCTCAACCGCCAGTTCCTCCTCGGCGCCCGCAACCAGGCCTTCCTCACCGAGTACGTCGCCGGGGTGGAAACGGTGAAGTCGCTGCAGATGGAGCCGCGGCTGGAGGGGCGCTACGACGAGATGCTCGCCTCCTACCTCACATCTAGCTTCGCCACTCGGCAGCTTTCCAACACCTACAACGTGATCGCCAACGCGCTTGAGCAGGCGATGACGCTCGCCATCCTCTGCGTGGGGGCGCTCCTGGTGATGAGAAACGACGGCTTCACCATCGGCATGCTGGTCGCGTTCCAGATGTTCGCCAGCCGCATGTCGCAGCCGATGCTGCGCCTGGCGAGCTTGTGGCAGGAATTCCAGCAGGCATCCATCGCCGTGAAGCGCCTCGGGGACATCATGGACGCGCCGGCCGAACCCTATGCGCTCACGCCCTCCCGCACGGCGCAAGGCAAGGGCGAGATCCGAATCTCGGACCTGAGCTTTCGCTACTCGCCCGAACGCCCCTTCCTCTACCGCAATCTGAACATCGCGCTCAAGCCGGGAAAGCTCACGGTGCTCACTGGGCCTTCAGGATCGGGCAAGAGCACGCTGGCGAAGCTGCTCCTCGGCTTCTACCAGCCGACCGACGGCAGGATCGAGATCGACGGACGGGACATCCGCCATCTTTCTGCCAACGAGCTTCGCCAATACTTCGGCATCGTGCCCCAGGAGACGTATCTTTTCTCGGGCACCATTTATGAAAACCTGATCGCGGCGAGTCCCAATGCCGGATTCGACGATGTGGTGCAGGCGTGCAGGATCGCGGAGATTCACGACACGATCGAGAAGCTGCCGAAGGGGTACAACACCGAGATAGGGGAGCACGGGGTGGGATTGAGCGGGGGACAGAAGCAGAGGCTCGCGATTGCGCGGGCGGTGCTCAAGCGGCCACGAATACTTGTATTTGATGAGGCAACCTCAAGTCTCGATGCGGCGACTGCGGAGCAATTCGCATCCACGATCAATCAATTGAAAGGAAAGGTGACGATTCTCTACATCGCGCACCTGGTGCCAAAGGGATTGCAGGTGGATGAGGTGGTGAGGTTGGGAGAGAGGGCGGCGACGATGCGGGTGGTGGATGAGGAGAGGCTGTGAGAGGTCTGCTAACTGCAGTAGCGAATAAGTACACAGGTCAAACAGGCGCACTGCAGCAGTGTCGGTTCGAGGGAGGTTGATATGTACCTTGTCGGTTTTGCTTTTTACGTCGTTGTTTGCGGAAGCCTCGCGTGGTTGCTAGCGATCGTACTCACGCGCCGCGCCAAGCAGAAGTGGCCCCGCTGGGTCGCGGCTGGAGTTTTGGCGCCGATCGTGTTTTTACTGCCGCTCGCCGACGAGATCGTCGGCACTTATCAGTTCGAGCGGCTGTGCGAGAGGGCGAAGGACGTGAAGATCCACGGAACCATCCCTGTGGGTGAAGATCTCTACACGCCCGAGGGCAAGTGGCGACTGGGAATGCCTGGTGAGGACGGCCGTCGCTTGCAGAAGGTGCTCGACATCTATCTGCGTCAGGAACGTAGTACAGCACAGGATATTCCTGCTGCGATCCCAATTCGGCGGTATGAAGCCAGGGTCCTCGAAGCCAAGAGTGATCGACTGTTGGCGGAGTGGCAGTGGTACGGGACCAGTGGAGGATGGTTTGGCCGGAACGTGGTCGGCGGTGAGCTACCTCTAATCGTCCGGCCGCAGTGTATGCCGGAAGAATTTCGACAGGTTGAACCAACTGTTCTCAGATTCACCAAATCATCGCAAGCTACTAAATGAACACGGTAATTCGATCTTCTTATTTCAACGCCTTGCTCGCGGATGCGAGCTACGTAGAAGGATTAAGGGCGCTGGACGCAGGTCAACGTCTTGAAGACCAGTTGGTAGATAGGTTAACCCGCCCGCTCGCCAAATCCATTGGCGAGGAGTTCAAAGTCGTCACGCAGTTCGCCGATCCAAGGGGCTCGGGGTTCTCGGTAACGGTGTTCGCCGATTCGAACGGGACGCAATACATCTCCTTCCGCGGCACCGAACCTACCAGCCTCGTCGACTGGCTTACAAATTTCGACGCTTACTTCGAATCGGGACTGGGTCGCAGGCAAGTCATCGCGATGGTGAACTGGTACCTGCGCGCGAGTACGCCATCGAGCATGCAAGCGGTACAGATGCTCGAGGTTCCGGTGGTGGACCAGCTCACGGGGGAGGTGCTCGCGCGCACCGTCATGGTCCAGGGCGAGGAGACGCTGTCGACGGCGGGCAGCTACGTGGTCAACGGCCACAGCCTGGGCGGGCATCTGACGACAGTCTTCTCGCGGCTGTTCAATTCGCGGGTAGCGAGTAGCCATACGTTCAACGGCCTGGGTGTCGGGGAGCTTTTTCCGGAGGACTTGATCGGGGAGATCGAGACCGCTCTGGGTCTCGGGGCCACATCGTGGACGGCGGTGGATGCAAAGCAGAAGAACTACCACGCGCAGCACGGCATCAGCGTGGCGACGACCGACTGGTGGCTGCAGCAGCGCGGCGAGCGCGTTGCGCTCTTCAACGAAGCCGGTGTGCTCTTTCAGAATCACTCGATGTACAAGCTGACCGACGCGTTGGCGCTCTACGATGTGATGGGCGCGCTCGACGGCGGACTGTCGATTGCCAATGCTACCGTGATCCTGAACGCCGCTTCGGCCAGCGCGTCAGCGTCTCTGGAGTCGGTACTGGACGCGCTGCGGCGTCTGTATCGTGTGCCGGACCAAACATCGGCGCAGATCGGGGACGCCGAGGGAAACGTCGCGAGCCGCGCCGACTACCACGCGAAGCTCGCCGATTTGCGCGCGACGATCGGAACGAGCTCCCTAACGACGGTGGCGTCCTTGGTCGCCATGGATACAAGCGAACTGGTCTCTCGTGTGCAGGCCGCGAACGGGCTCGCCTACCGCTACGCGCTGAGGGAACTCAATCCTTTTGCGATTCTTGGTCTGGACGCGCTTTATTTACCGCATAACGCGAACGGCGAACTCGTTGTCTATTCCTCGCCGGACGCGACGCCGACGGGCATGACAAGCGAATACATTGCCGACCGCGTAGCGATACTCGCGTTCCTCGTGGCGGGGAACACGAACGACACAAATGCGTTCGGCTCCAATCAGGTGACCGACCAGGTGCTCTACACCGACATGGCAAAGCGCCTGGATGGGACATCGGCGGCGGGCAAGCCGACTGAGGTGCTGGTCTTCGTGCCGAGTGGCACGCCCAACTTCCGGGGCCCGAATACGCGCGTCGTGGGATTCGGGACCGATGCAACGGACGTGCTGCAGGGCCGCGACAACACCGATCGTCTCTACGGCGGACGCGGCACCGACCTGCTCGTCGGCGGCAAGGAAAACGACTATCTCGAAGGCGGCGCGGGAATAGACGTCTACGCCTATGGCGGCGAAACGAGCATCTTCACTCCAAATACGAACGACGGCGACGACGAGATCCGCGACACGGACGGGAAAGGCTTGATTCGCTACACGTTCACAGGGAGCGGAAACGCTGGTACGACAAGCCGGGTGATGGGTGGCGCGGCTCTTAGTGTTACCGCCACGAAGTGGCAAAGCCCGGACGGCAAGTTCACCTACGACCAGCAGGGTTCCACCGGCCTACTCATCACGATTAACGGCGATGCCGGGGGCAGTGTGATGATCCGCGACTATGACTTCGGCAAGGCAGTGCAGGACGGATATCTGAGCATCCGGCTAATCGACGAGCCGGTGGCGCCGACAACTTCGCTCGACATCCTGGGCGATCGGGAGATTCGGAACTACACGGTGGATGTGCCGGCGGACCCGGCGGGTGAATTTCCGGAAGACTTTGTGTATCTG
>CAZVZV010000016.1:0-13333 GCA_964631735.1 uncultured Enterobacteriaceae bacterium | reverse complement strand
AAGTACTGCTCGAGGAATTCCTCTCGCCGATGGGACTCAGCCAGAACGCGGTCGCGCGCGAGATCGGTGTACCGCCTCGCCGCATCAACGAGATCGTCCTTGGTAAGCGCGGCATCACGGCAGATACGGCAATCCGCCTCGCGAAGCAATTCAAGACCTCGGAGCAATTTTGGATGAGCTTGCAGGCTGAATACGATCTCGAGGAAGCGCGGAAGTCGCTTCGCGTCGCCGCTTGAGCAAGCAATGAAGAAGGCCCGTCGGCGCGAAAGAGTGATCGGCTTCGCCCAGGCTCAGCGATCTCTGGACGCCCTCCTGCATCTGGTCAAGCAATGCTATTCCTTCAGAATCAAAAGGCGTGGTCGCCCTGACGCGCGCCTCGATTCAGCCTCATCCACGCCCATCCCGCGGTAGTTCCCGTCGTAGTGTGATTTGTGCCGCTGCGGCACAGGACTACAATATGTAGGGTTTGCACAGTGCAAATCCACTAGATACATGGCCAAACAACAAGTCTACGACGCTTCCTCCATCCAGGCCCTCAAGGGCCTGGAGCCGGTGCGGCGCATGCCGGGCATGTACACGCACACCGTGCACCCGCTGCACATCGTGCAGGAGGCGATCGACAACGCGGTGGACGAGGCGCTTGCCGGCCATGGCAGGCGCATCACCGTGCGCGTGTTCAAGGACGGCTCGGTCGAAGTCGAGGACGAGGGCCGCGGCATCCCCGTGGACATGCACCAGGAGGAAAAGAAGCCGGCGGTGGAAGTCGCCTTCGGCATGCTGCACGCTGGCGGCAAGTTTGCGAAGTCGGGCGAGGGCGTGTACCACATCTCCGGCGGACTGCATGGCGTTGGCGTGGCGGTGTCGAACGCGCTGTCCAAGCGCCTCGAAGTGGTCGTGTACCGCGACGGCGGCAGGCACGCGATCGCCTTCGAGGGCGGCGAGCTGAAGAACAAGCTCAAGTCGGAGAAGATCAAGCAAAAGCGCAGCGGTACCGCGGTGCGCCTGTGGCCGGATGCGAAGTACTTCGACTCGCCCAACATTCCGCTGCCCGAGCTCGAGCACCTGGTGCGCTCGAAGGCCTACCTGCTGCCGGGGCTCACCACCGTGCTCGAGGTGGAGGGCAAGGAAACGAAGAGCTGGCAGTACGAGCGCGGCATGGCGCAGTACTTCGACTTCATGCTGCAGGGCAGGGAGCTGGTGGCGCCCCTCTTCACCGGCGAGCGCTACTTCAGCGAGTCGAGCATCCCGGAGATCGAGCCCGGCGAAGGCGCGGCCTGGGCCATCGGCTGGGTGGTGGAGGGCGACATCTTCGCCGACAGCCACGTGAATTTGATCCCGACGCGCTCGGGCGGCACGCACGAAGCGGGTTTCCGCGCGGGCGCGTACGACGCGATCAACGCCTTCATGGATACGCGCGCGCTGGCACCCAAGGGCGTGAAGCTGATTGCGGATGACGTGTGGGCGCGCGCCTGCTTCACGCTCTCGGCGAGGATCGTGCGCACGCAGTTCCACGGCCAGACCAAGGAAAAGCTCACCACGCGCCACGCGGCAAAGCTGCTGGAACTCTGCGTGAAGGATGCGTTCGAGCTGTGGCTGAACGAGCACCCCGAGGAAGGCAGGAAGATCGCCGAGCTCGCCATCGAGCAGGCGCTCGCGCGCCTGGCCAAGGGGAAGAAGGTCGAGCGCAAGAAATCCTCCGGCATCGCCACGCTGCCGGGCAAACTCGTCGATTGCGCTTCAGGCGACGTGACGAGGAACGAATTGTTCCTGGTGGAAGGCGACTCCGCCGGCGGCTCGGCGAAAGAGGCGCGCGACAAGGAGTCGCAGGCGATCCTGCCGCTGCGCGGCAAGGTGCTCAACACGATGTCCAAGGATTCGCGCACGGTGCTCGCCAACAAGGAACTGCAGGCGATCGCAACCGCCATCGGCGTGGACCCGCACGGCGCAGAGGAGTCGCCGGACCTGAGCGGCTTGCGCTACGGCAAAGTGATCCTGATGACCGACGCCGACGTGGACGGCGGGCATATCCAGGCGCTGCTGCTCACCTTCTTCTTCATGCATGCGCCCAGGCTGGTCGAGGCTGGCAACGTCTACGTCGCTCAGCCGCCGCTGTTCAAAGTCGAGATCCCTGCGCAGGGCAAGGGCAAGCCGGCGCGGCGCGCCTATTGCCTCGATGACGACGAGCTGGAGGAAACGCTCGCCACTCTGAAAAAGGAGAAAGTGAAGGAAGGCTCATGGGAGATTTCGCGCTTCAAGGGCCTGGGAGAAATGAGCCCCGAGCAGCTGTGGGAGACCACCATGAACCCGGACACGCGGCGCCTGGTGCGCATGCAGCTCGACGCCAGGGACATTGCCAAAGTCAGGCTGACCTTCGAGAAGTTGATGGATGCAGGTGAAGCAGAGGAAAGGCGCAACTGGATGCGCGAGCACTGGAAGAGCGTCGAGGCCGATGTCTAAGAAAAAGCCCAGGGCGTTCTGGGAACGGGCCTACAAGGGCCACGTGCTCTGGCAGGGGAAACTGAAGCTGGGCAAAGTGACGCTCGCCGGCGAGGGCCGCTACACCTGGGAGGCCTCCGGCAGGGCGGGCGCCAGCGACGACCTCGAAAAAGCCAGAAAGGCGGTCGAGCTCGCCGTGGCGCTGGCTGACAAGCAACTCGACCTGTTCGGGTGACCATGGATACGCGAACGCCAGACCTCTTCACGCCCGAGAACGGCGACGACGCGGCGCCGATCGAGCGCCACGCCTCGCAGGCCTACCTCGGCTACGCGGTCTCCACCGTCAAGTCGCGGGCGCTGCCCGAGATCGCCGACGGCTTGAAGCCCGTGCAGCGGCGCATCCTCTACGCGATGGGCGATGCCGCGGGGAACCCGCCGTACACCTCGCAAGGTTTTGCCAAGTGCGCGCGCTACGTCGGCGAGGTGCTGGGCAAGTACCACCCGCACGGCGACTCCTCCACCTACGAGGCGCTGGTGCACCTCGCGCAGCCGTTCTCCATGCGCTACCCATTGATCGACGGCCAGGGCAACTTCGGCAGCCGCGACGGCGATTCGGCGGCGGCCTACCGCTACACCGAGGCAAAGCTCTCGCGCTACGCGGAACTGATGCTCGCCGAGATCGGCGAGGGCACGGTCGATTTCATCAAGAACTACGACGGCAAGTTCGACGAGCCGGTGCTGCTGCCGGCGCGCGTGCCCTTCGGCCTGTTGAACGGCTCTTTCGGCATCCCGGTCGGTTTTTCCACGCGCATCCCCTCGCACAACCTGAACGAAGTCGCCAGGGCCGCGGCCTACGTCATCAAGCACCCGCGCGCCAGGCTCGACGACATCCTCGAGATCCTGCCGGGGCCGGACTTTCCCGGCGGCGGGCAGATCATCTCGCCGGCCGAGGAGATCAGGCTGGCGTATGAAACCGGCAGGGGCTCGATCGCCATGCGCGCGCGCTGGAACGTCGAGCCGCTGGCGCGCGGCCAGTGGCGCATCGTGGTCACCGAGTTGCCGCACGGCGTGTCCTGCCGCCAGGTGCTGGAGGAGATCGAGGCGCTGGTCAACCCGAAGCCTTCCGCCGGCAAGAAGGAACTCAACCAGGAACAAAAGCGCCTCAAGCAGTTCGTGCTCGAGCAGGTCGAGACGGTGAGGGACGAATCCGACCGCAAGTCCAGGCTGCGCCTCGTGATCGAGCCGCGCAGCTCGCGCCAGAACGCCGAGGAAACGATGGCCGCGCTGATGGTCAACACCAGCCTCGAGACGCGCTACGCGGTGAACATGACCTGGATCGGCCTCGACGGCTTGCCGGAAACCAAGGGCATCCTCGAAGTCCTGCGCGAGTGGGGCGAATGGCGCGCGCAGACGGTGCGTCGCCGCACGCAGCACCGCCTGGACAAGTGCGAGGAGCGCCTGCACATCGTCCTCGGGCGGCTGCTCGCCTACGTGAGGATCGACGAGATCATCAAGCTGATCCGCGCGGCCGAGGACCAGGCCGACGCCAGGGCGAAGATGATGGCGAAGTGGAAGTTCACCGAGCGCCAGGCCGAGGACATCGTCAACATCCGCCTCGGCCAGTTGACCAAGCTCGACGGCGTGAAGCTCAGCGAGGAAAGAAAAGTCCTCGAGGCGCAGAGGAAGGGTCTGCAGCAAATCCTCGGCAATGACAAGGAGCTGCGCAAGCTCGTGGTGCAGGAGCTCGATGCGGACGCCAGGCAATTCGGCGACGCGCGCCGCACGCTGATCAAGACTGAAGAGCGCGCGCAGATCGAGCGCACGGTGGTGGAGGAGCCGATCACGGTGGTGCTGTCGCAGAAAGGCTGGATCCGCGCGCGCACCGGACACGGCATGGATCAATCGACGCTCGCTTTCAAGGACGGCGACGGCCTGTTGCAGGCGCTCGAGTGCAAGACCACCGACCCGGTGGTCTTGCTCGCGGCCTCCGGCAAGACATTCACGCTGGACGCTGCCGCCATTCCCGCGGGCCGCGGCGACGGCTCGCCGGTGAACACGCTGGTCAACTCCTCGTCGGACGACATCATCTGGATGGGCACCGGCGATGCGGGGCAGCAGTTGCTGATGAACTCCAGCGCGGGCCTGGGATTCGTGTGCAGGCTTGGCGACCTGGTGTCGAAGACCAGGCAGGGCAAGGACTTCATGAGCGTGGGCGAGGGTGCGCGGGCGCGAGTACCCGCGCCGGTTGGCGCCGGAAAATACATTGCGGCGCTATCCTCCGACGCCCGCCTGCTGGTTTTCCTGCTCGAGGAGATTCCGGTGCGCCCCAACGGCGGCGTCGGCGTGCAGCTGATCGCGCTGCCGGACGCGGTGGAGCTCGCCTCGGTGGCGGTCAGCGACGGCAAGTCGCTCGTGGTTTCGGGCATCAAGCGCAAGAACCGCGCGAGCGCAACACTGGAGGCAAGGCAACTCGCCGAGCACATGGGCAAGCGCGCACAGCGCGGAAAGGTCTGCGACGCGGGATTCAGGCCGGACCGCCTTGGTTCCTAGCGAGCTCAAGCCGGCTTTCGCGCCCGCGGCGATCCTGCTCCTCGCCGCGCTGGCGGCGGCATTCGGCCCTGCGCTGCCCGCGTCGCTGGCGGGCCTGCGCACCCTCGGCCCCTATGTGGTGCTCGCGATCGGCGTGCTGTTCGCGCTGCGCTTCAACCGCGGCCGCGCGCTGATCCTGCTCGCCTCGCTGCTCGCCGCCTACGCCGGCTACCACTACGCGCAGGGCCTCGGTGGATTCGCGGCGAAGGCGGTGTACACGGCACTGGTGGTGCTGGTGCCGCTGAACGCGCTCGCCGCCATGGCGCTGCCCGAACGCGGGGTGCTGTACTACGGCAGCTACCGGTGGCTCTTGCTGCTCGGCTTCGAGGCGCTGCTGATCCTGTGGATCGCCGCTGCGGGCCGCAGCGCGCTCTCCGGCCTCGCCTGGCAGGGGCTGCTCGAGCACTGGCTGCTCCGCTCGCCGCCCACGCCGTTCGCCGGGCGGCTGATCTTCGCCGCGGCTTTCGTGGTCGCGGTGTGGCGCGCCTGGCCCAAGCATACGCCGCTCGACATCGGCCTCGCCGCCGCGCTCGCCGCGTTCTTCGTCGCCGCCGAATGGGCCGAATCGGCGAGCGTGTTCGGCGCCTTCATGACGGCGGCCGGCGCCATCGTGCTGGTGGCCTTCGTGCAGGAGTCGCACCGACTCGCTTTTCGCGACGAGCTCACCGGGCTGCCCGGACGGCGCGCGCTGGACGAAAGGCTGCGGGCCCTGGGCCCGCACTACGTCATTGCGATGGCCGACGTGGACCATTTCAAGGGCTTCAACGACACGCACGGCCACGACATCGGCGACCAGGTGCTCAAGCTGGTCGCCGCGCGGCTGGCCGAGGTGGGCGGCGGCGGCGAAGCGTTCCGCTATGGCGGCGAGGAATTCAGCGTGCTGTTCCACGACAAGACGCTGCAGCAGGCGCTGCCATACCTGCAGCGCACGCGCAGCTCGATCGAGCGCTACAGGATGGCGGTGCGCAGCGACGAGCGCCCGCGCCAGCAGGAGGCGGGCATCCGCCGCCGCGGCGACATCGCGCCCATGAAGATGCTCTCGGTGACGATCTCCATCGGCGCCGCCGAGCCGGAAGTCGAGCGCCAGCCGCCGGCGCAGGTCCTCAAGGCGGCGGACGAAGCCCTCTACCGCGCAAAGCATGGCGGCAGGAACAGGGTATCGACATGAAGCGCCGATGAGCTGGGATCCCGCCCAGTACCTGAAATTCGCAGGGGAACGCATGCGCCCGGCGGTGGACCTGCTCTCGCGCGTCCCGGCCCCGGCCCCGGCCACGGTGGTGGACCTGGGCTGCGGCGCGGGCAACCTCGCGCCCCTGATCCTCGCGCGCTGGCCGCAGGCGCAGCTCACCGGCGTGGATGCGTCGCCCGAGATGCTGGCCAGGGCGCGCGCCGAAAACCCCGGCGCGCAATTCGTGCAGGGCGACATCGCGCGCTGGCGCCCGGGTTCGCCAGTGGACGTGCTCTACAGCAATGCCGCACTGCATTGGCTCGATGGCCATGACCGGTTGATGCCGGGATTGCTCGACGCGGTGGCGCCTGGCGGTTTCCTCGCCATCCAGATGCCGCGCAATTTCGGCGCACCCTCGCACACCACGATCGTGGAAACGATCGAGCAGGGGCCGTGGCGCGCGAAGCTCGAGCCTTTCCTGCGGCGAGAACCGGTCGCCGCGCCGGGCGCGTACTGGCGCATGCTCAATGGGCGCGTGGCGAGCCTCGAGATCTGGGAGACGGAATACCTGCAGGTCCTCTCTGGCGACAACCCGGTGGCCGAGTACACCAAGGGCACGTGGCTGAAACAGTTCCTCGACCGGCTCGAGGGCCCGCAGAAGGCCGCCTTCGAAGCCGACTACCGGCGCCGCGTCGCCGCGTGGTACCCGCCACAGGCGGACGGCCGGACGCTGTTTCCCTTCCGGCGCCTGTTCATCGTGGCGCAGCGCGGTGGCTGACGGCGTCGGTTGCGGCTGGTAGGCGTATACTGCGCGCCTCGAAACTGCACTGGAAATTGCATGGCCAAGGAAGAAATGCTGGAGATGGAAGGTGTGGTGCAGGAGGTGCTGCCGAGCACCCAGTTCCGCGTCGAACTCACCAACGGCGCCACCGTGCTCGCCTACGCCGGCGGCAAAGTACGCAAGAACCGCATCCGCATCCTCGCCGGGGACCGCGTGACGATGGAGATCTCGCCCTACGATTTGACGCGCGGGCGCATCAGCTTTCGCCACAAGGACGAGAATCCGGTGGCGATGGTGAGGCGGCGGCCGACTTACAAGAAGCGCTAGCGCATGGCGGGGGCGGTTCCCACGATCCCCGCGCACGAAGTCGAGCTGCAAGCCGTGCGCGCGCAAGGCGCGGGCGGCCAGAACGTCAACAAGGTTTCCAACGCGGTCCACCTGCGCTTCGACATCCGCGCCTCCTCCCTGCCGGAGGACGTGAAGCAGCGCCTGCTGCAGCGCGGCGACCAGCGCATCTCGCGCACCGGTGTGGTCGTCATCAAATCTCAGCAGCACCGCAGCCTGGAAATGAACCGGGCCGAGGCACTCGCGCGGCTGCAGGCGCTGGTGGCCGCGGCCGCCCACGTGCCCAGGAAACGCCGGCCCACCCGCCCCACCCGCGCCTCGAAGGAGCGCCGCATCGAGGGCAAGCTGCGCCGCTCCAAGGTGAAAGCGCTGCGCGGCCGGGTGCTGTAGGGTGGGCCGCCGGCCCACCCTACGTTAGAATTTGCGCATGGACCGGGCCAGCGAACGCAGCAAAGCCATCGAGGCCGCCGTAGCCGAGATCCGCGAGATCGAAAAGCGTCAGGGTGTGACGCGCGCGAGCCTGCAGAACATCAAGGCGCGCCTGATCCGGCTCGCCGCGCGGTCGGATCTGTTCACCTCTGCGGACTACCCGCCGCCGATGCCGGGCGGCAAGCGCCATTCCTGCCTCTACCGGCTGTCGGAGGACGTTGACCACCGCTTCGCGCTGTACGCCAATTCCGCCCTCGGCGGGCATGGCACGCCGGCGCACAACCACACCACCTGGGCGGTGATCGTCGGGGTGACCGGCGAAGAGCTGAACAAGTTCTACGATCGCGCGGCCGAAGGCGTGCAGGAGAAGGGGCGCGACGTGGTGCGCCAGGGCACGGGCGTCACCTTCCTGCCCGAGGACCTGCATTCGATCCACATCGAGGCGCCGCTGCTCAACTTCCACATGTACGGCCTGGCGCTCGAGCAGCTGCACAGCCGCGAGTTCTACAAGGAAAAAGAGCGCCGCTGGGACGTGTTCCCGCCGCACTCGGACATCCGCGAAGCGCGCTGGTGACCCCCGCCGCGCTGCGCGAGCGGCTGCTCTCGGGCGGGGAACTCGCGCTGCTCGACGTGCGCGAGCAGGGCGTGCACACCCAGGGCCACCCGTTCTTCGCCTGCTCGCTGCCGCTGTCCCGGCTCGAGAGCATGGTGCTCGATCTGGTGCCGCGCTACACGGCGCCGCTGGTGCTGCTCGATGGCGGCGATGGCGAGGGGCTTGCCGAGCGTGCGGCGGAAAAACTCGGCCAGCTCGGCTATGCCGACGTGGCAATCCTGCAAGGCGGCTGCGCCGCGTGGCAGGCCACGGGCGGCGAGCTGTTCAGCGGCGTGAACGTGCCCTCCAAGGCCTTCGGCGAGTTCGTCGAGCACCACTACGACACGCCGCGCATCCCGCCCGCGGAACTCAAGCGCCTGCAGGATTCCGGCAGGAAGCTGGTGATCCTCGATTCGCGTCCCTGGGAGGAGTACCACCGCATGAACATCCCGGGCGGCATCGACGCGCCGGGCGCGGAGCTGGTCTACCGCGTGCACGACCTGGCGGACGCGGAGACGCTGGTGGTCGTCAATTGTGCGGGGCGCACGCGCAGCATCATCGGCTGCCAGTCGCTCAGGAACGCGGGGCTGAAGGATGTGGTGGCGCTGCAAGACGGCACCATGGGCTGGGAGCTCGCCGGCTTCCAGTGCGAGCGGGGCTCGGAGCGCGTGGCGGCAGAGCCCACGCCCGAGGGGCGAAAAAAGGCGCGCGCGGCGGCGGCGCAGGTGGCCGCGCGCTTCGGCGTCCCGTTCACGAGCTTCTCCAGGGCGATGTCCTGGCGCGCGGAGGCCGCGCGCACGCTCTACCTGCTGGATGTGCGCACGCGCGCCGAATTCGAGTCGGGGCGCATTCCGGGCAGCGTGCACGCACCGGGCGGGCAGCTGGTGCAGGCCACCGACGAGTTCATCGGCGTGCGCAACGCACGCATCGTGCTGGTGGACCCAGAGCGCGTGCGCTCGGTGATGACCGCCTCCTGGCTGATCCAGATGGGCTGGGACGAGGTGTACGTGCTCGAGCCCGAGGGTGATTTCGGCCTGGGCGACATCACGCTGGCGCGCGGGCCGCGCGCGCCGCGCCTCCCGGTGTACCCCGAGTGGCCGGTGGTGCGCGCTCAGGAACTCAAGCGCACCGGCGCCACGGTGATCGATCTCTCCACCAGCCTGCGCTTCCGCAGCAAGCACATGCCGGGCGCGTGGTGGGCGGTGCGCGCGCGGCTCGCGCAGGCGCGCGAGAAGATCGGTGCGGCAAAGGAGATCGTCCTCACCTCGGAGGACGGGCTGATCGCGCGCTTCGCGGCGCCCGAGGCGGCGGCGCTTTGGCCCGGCGCGCAGGTGAAGGTGCTGGAGGGCGGCAACGCCGCCTGGTTCGGTGCGGGGCTGCCGACGGAAGCGGGCCTCGCGCGCGCGACCACTACGCTGGACGACGTCTGGTACAAGCCCTACGACCACGAGAACAAGTCCGATTATGAAAAGCACGCGCGCGCCTACCTCGACTGGGAGTTGGCGCTGGTGGAGCAGATCAAGCGCGACCCCGCAATCCGTTTTAAAAAATAGGGTCACACCCCATTCATGGCGCGACGAGTCCTCGAAGAGAACAGAATCCATCCGGAGATCCGCGATCACATCGCCAACTACCGCACCGAGATCGTGCAAGAGGTCGAGGCCGCGGTGGCGGCCAACGCGATCGTGGTGGTCGGCATGCGGCACAACCCTTTCCCGAAGAAGGCGCGCAAGCTCCTCGACGCGGCAGGGTTCAAGTACCAGTACCTTGAATACGGCAGCTACCTGCGCGACTGGCGACGGCGCCTGGCGATCAAGATGTGGGCCGGCTGGCCGACCTTCCCCATGGTGTTCGTCAAAGGGGTGCTGGTGGGCGGGGCGAGCGAGCTGGAGAAGCTGATCGCGAGCGGGGAGCTGAAGGAGATGGTGGGTTGAAGAAAAAGCGCAAAGCCCGCGCGAAGAAGCACCACCACAACGTCTACGTCATCGAGCTCGACCCCAGGGTCCTCAACATCGCGCGCTTCCGCAAGGCCAATCCGGACCGCGACATGCTCAAGCCCTGCGTCTACGTGGGCATGACCGGTCTCACGCCGGAGGCGCGCTTCGCCAAGCACAAGGCCGGCATCCGCGCCAATTCCTACGTGCAGCGCTTCGGCTTTCGCCTGTTGCCAAAGCTCTACGCCTACGCCAATCCGATGCCATATGCAGCCGCGCGCGACATGGAAGTGGAGCTCGCGATCGCCCTGCAGGAAGAGGGTTACGCGGTGTGGCAGGCGTAGGGTGGGCCAAGGGCCCACCCTACAGCAGCGCCAACTCCTCGAATCTGAGGTACAGCTCGCGGCAGGCCCAGGCATCCGTCGCCGCGTAAGTGATCTGCTGCGCCGAAAGGCGCCGCACTGCCCAATTGGTGGTCTTCGCGCCCTTGGGGATGCGCGTGCCGAGCAACAGGCCTGTGAGGTTGCGCAGCCCCGTCTGCTTGAGGCCGTGGCGCCGCGCCACGTGGCCGAGGTCGAGGACCGATGCCTCGTCGAAGGAAACCAGCTCTTTCAGCTTCTTCAGGTCGTCGGCCAGCGAAATGCCCGCCTTGACGATGCCTTGTGCAGCGAGCATCGGCGCGAGCACCGAGGAGCAGTCCAGCCGCTGCAGCGGGAACAGGTACACCGCGCGCGCGGTGGCGACCTGCGCAAGCGCGGGCAGGTGGCTCTCGCCCACGCGGAAGGCGGGCCGCGTCTCGGTGTCGAAGCCCACGACTTCTTCGGATTGGATGTCCTCGGCCGCGCGTTCGAGCGCGCGCGCGTCCTCCACCAGCAGGATCTCGCCCTCGTAGCGGCGGATCGGCAGGTTCGCCACTTCCTCCTTGGAGATGTTGCGCAGGAATTCGTGGGACAGGCCCATGGGACCCGCATGGTATGCCAGTAAGCTATGGCGGTGCTGCGCCTGGTCCTCGACACCAATGTCTGGCTCGACTGGCTGGTGTTCGCCGATCCCGCGGTCGCGCCGATCCAGCGGGCCGTCGCCGCGCAGCGGGCCGCCGTTTACATCGACGAGCGCTGCGAGGCGGAATTGGCACGCGTGCTGGCCTACGACCTGGGCAAGCATTCGATCGACGTGCTTGCGCAGGCGGCGTGCCTTGCCGAGTGCCGGCGTCTGGCGTTGAGGATCGAAATGGCAGCGCCTTCAATGGTGCAACTCCCGCAATGCCGGGACCCGGACGACCAGAAGTTTCTCGAGGCGGCGCTCGCCGCGCGCGCGGATATCCTGGTCACCAAGGACCAGGCGCTGCTGGAGCTGTCGCGGCGCGTGCAGCCGTTCCGCATCCTCAAGCCGGCGGAGTTTGGACAGGTCTAGACCATGCCCGCGGTCAACGCGGCAACCATGCCGCGCGTTGTAGTCGCAGCACGATTGCCCCCTGTATCGCTATGCTATACACTGCCCGATGATACGAAGCTTCCGCCACAAGGGGCTGGAACGCTTCTTTCTGCACGGGAGCAAGGCCGGCATCCAGGCCGTGCACGCATCGCGCCTTCGGGTGCAACTAGGCCGGCTGGACGCGGCAGCCGGCCCCGGTGAAATGGATCTCCCGGGGTGGCGCCTGCACCCGCTGAAGGGTCCGCTCAAGGGAATGTGGGCCGTATCCGTCAGCGGCAACTGGCGAATGACGTTTGCGTTCGACGGCAAGGATGCGGTGCTGGTGGATTACCAGGACTATCACTGAAGGGCACATCGATGAGCAAGATGCACAACCCCCCACATCCAGGCGAGGTGCTTCGCGACACGGTGCTGGCGGAGATCAGCGTCACGCAGTTCGCCGGCAGGCTGGGCGTTTCGCGCGTCGCGCTCTCGCGGGTGATCAATGGCCGCGCGGCAGTCAGCGCGGAGATGGCGATCCGCTTCGCCGCTGCGCTCGGCGGCAGCGCCGAGTCCTGGCTGCGCATGCAGGCGGCGTACGATCTGTGGCAGGCGTCCAAGCGCCGGCGCCCGAAAATCCTTCCCCTCAAGCTTGCCGCCTGACCAGGCCATGGATAGCACTACCCAGGGGTTGCTGCTCCGGGCGCTCGCCTTCGCGGCGCACAAGCACCGCGCGCAGCGCCGCAAGGACATCGAGGCCTCGCCCTACATCAACCACCCCATCGCGCTGGCGGACGTGCTGTCGAACGAGGGCGCGGTCGAGGACCCGATCGTCCTCTGCGCCGCAGTGCTGCACGATACGATCGAGGACACCGAGACCACCTACGAGGAACTGCACGAGCGCTTCGGCAAAGAGATTGCGGACGTCGTGATGGAAGTCACCGACGACAAGACGCTGCTGAAGGCCGAGCGCAAGGCGCTGCAGGTGTCGCATGCGCACAAGCTTTCCGAGCGCGCGAAGCTGGTGAAGCTCGCCGACAAGATCTGCAACCTGCGCGACATCGCCTCGAATCCTCCGGCGAGCTGGCTGTTGTCGAGGAAACAGGAGTACTACGACTGGGCGAAACAGGTCATCGACGGGCTGCGCGGGGCGCATCCCGGGCTGGAGCGGCTTTTCGACCGGGAATACGCGAGGAAGCCGGACTAGCCGATCACCGTCACGACGACGGTTCGCGCATGCGGCGCGTGGCGGGACAGGATCGTCTCCAGGTCCTGGCGCACCGCTGGCGCGGCGTTCTCGCACAGGATGAGCGAGGCGCTGGTGTGCTGCAGGAAGACGGTGCACAGGCCCGTCGCGATGCCGCTTGCGGCGACGGCTTGCTGAACCTCCGCGACGATGTCGGTGGTGCCGCGGCCGCGGGTGCGGAATTCGAGGGTGGTTTGTTCGATCATCGGTCGGCTTTGGAGCGCAATATACAGAGTCAACCGGCCAGCCGGACGCGCGTTGCAAGACAGATTGCACGTTCCGCCGCAAGTGGACGTGAAGGCCGTGCGCGAGCGTACCGGCCTGACGCAGGAACAGTTCGCGGCGACTTTTGCGATCAGTCTCGGCGCGCTGTGGAGCGCGCCTGACGCATTAATCGGGC
>CAZVZV010000015.1:0-1466 GCA_964631735.1 uncultured Enterobacteriaceae bacterium | reverse complement strand
CCACCGCGCCATCAGCGCCCTGCGTGTCAACATTGCCATCGGTGAAATTGGCATCACCACCACCAGACCCCGTCAGCACATTGCCGTCAGCGGTCAGCGGACCATCTTCCTTGACGCTGTCGGTATCATCAACCGCCGTGGTGACATCGTCGATCACCTCGACATTGAGGAAGGCGTTGTCGGTAGAACCATCGGTGTCGGTGACGATGACTTCGAAGTTGTCGAACACGCCGCCATTCTCACCCAGTCCCGAAGCATGGGCCAAGCTGTTGTCCTGCAGCAGGTAAGTGTAGGTAAACGTGCCACCAATGATCTCGCCGCCTGCACCCAGCACCGGCGTGAAGGTGTTGATGGTCAGAAGGCCAAGCGCGGTATCAACCGTCAGTCCGGCGGTAAACACACCCGCCGTCACCACCAAGACACCGCCAACGCTCACATTGGCCAGGCCATCGGGCGAAGTAACGCCGAAGCTGCCGCCTTGCGTCAGCTGGCCCGCATTGGGACTTGAACCATCGCTGAGATTGTCTTCATCGACGATTTCTTCAGCGCCTTCGCCATCAAGGCCATTGACGGTAACACCGTCGTCAGTGCCGTTGATGGTGATGATGAGGGTTGCCGTGTCGGTGTCGCCATCGCCATCGGTGATGGTATAGGTGAAGGTCTCGGTCAGGCTCTGGCCATTGCTCAGGCCCTGGACCGCCAGATTGGCGTTGTTCAGCGTATAGGTATAGGTGCCATTGGCACTAAGAACCAGCGAACCATAGGCCCCGGCAAGACCCGAACCCAGCGTACCCGGAGTCACGCCAAACGATACCGCCGTCACCACCGCGCCATCAGCGCCCTGCGTGTCAACATTGCCATCGGTGAAATTGGCATCACCACCACCAGACCCCGTCAGCACATTGCCGTCAGCGGTCAGCGGACCGTCCTCGGTCACCGAATCCGTATCATCAACCGCCGTCGGCACATCGTCGACAATTTCAACCTGGAAGGGGGCCGTTGCAGAATCGCCGTCGACGTCTGTGACGACAACAGTGAAGGTGTCAAACACCGGTCCAGCGCTGTGATCGACGTCGGCGGTTACAGTGTAGGTATAGGTTATTGTTCCGGTAACGGTATTCAAGCTTTGAATGGTCAAAAAGCCAAATTCGCCCTGAATAACCTGACCAACCACACCCGTAATGACGACTGGCAAGCCACCATCAAAAATTTCCACCTTTAGAAGGCCGTCGGGAGCGGTAAAATTAATTGTGCCCACCGTCGACATTTCGGTCGGATCGGTGTTGGGAGCCGGGTCCGCGGCCTCGCCGGAGCCTTCATCCTGCCCTCCACCTCCGCCGAGACCACCTTCGTCAACGATGGTTCCGCCGTCACCAATTACGATAACACTAACTGGGTTGTCTGGCTTATCCGCAATAAACCCTTCCCGCAGCGGCTGGTCGAGGCAGCCGCGCGCCACCTGCGCG
>CAZVZV010000014.1:0-14943 GCA_964631735.1 uncultured Enterobacteriaceae bacterium | reverse complement strand
CCGCTGGCTCGCCTTCCTGTTGTCAGGGATCTTCACCGGCGTGGCCGGAACCCTCTGGGTGCCGCTCAACGGCCTCACCACCCCCGACGTGCTGTACTGGCCGCAGTCCGGCAAGATCGTGTTCTTCGCCGTGCTCGGCGGGTTCCGCAATTTCACCGGCCCCATCGTCGGCGCCGTGATCTTCAACTACCTCGAGGTCTACGCAGTGGCGCTCACCCAGTACTGGCAGCTTACGCTGGGGGTGATCCTGATCGCCCTGGTGACGTTCCTGCCCTCGGGCGTGGTGGGCTCGGCGGCGCGCCTGAGCGCCTGGCTGAAGCGCAGGCGCGAGGCGTCGCCATGAGCTTGTTGCGCACCGAGCGCCTGACCAAGCATTTCGGCGAAACACGCGCCGTGGATGGCGTCGATTTCAGCGTCAACGAAGGCGAGTTCCTGTCGCTCGTCGGCACCAACGGCTCGGGCAAGACCACTCTGGTCAACCTGATCAGCGCCTTTCTCTCACCCGACAGCGGCAGGATCTTCATCGCCGACCGCGACATCACGGATGCGTCGGTGGATGAGCGCATCCGGGCGGGGATTGCGCGCAGCTTCCAGCTGGTGAACCTGTTCGACGACCTGTCTGTGCTCGACAACGTGGCGCTCTCGATCTTCGCGCGCGAGGGCAAGACCAGGCGGATTTTTTCGCTCGCGGAGCGGGACACCGCGGTCACGCAGGAGGCAGGCGAGCTGCTCGGCCAGTTCGGCCTCGCCGGCAAGGCGCAGGGGTTGGCGGGAGGGCTGGCGCAGGGCGAGCGCAAGCTGCTCGATGTGGCGGTCGCCTACGCGCTGCGCCCCAGGCTGCTGTTCCTCGACGAGCCGACCAGCGGCGTGAGCACGCGCGACAAGGCTCAGATCATGGACACGGTGTCGTCGGTGGTGCGTGGCGGAGGGATCACGGCGGTGGTCATCGAACACGACATGGACGTGGTGTTCAAGTATTCCGATCGCGTCGTCGTGATGCACGAAGGCAGGTTCCTCGCCGACGGCCCGCCCGAGGAGATCCGGCAGAACCGGGACGTGGCCACGTATCTGCTCGGGACTGAAGTCTGATCATGCTTGAAGTGAAGAGCATCGACGCTTTCCGGGGCCCGGCGCACGTGCTGCACGGGGTGTCGCTGAGCGTTCACGCACACGAGGTAGTGTGCCTGGTCGGCCGCAACGGCGCCGGCAAGACCACCACCATGGACAGCATCATGGGCTTTCTGCCGCTCAGCTCGGGCCAGATCCTGTTCCACGGCGAGGACGTGAGCTCGTTGCCGGTGCACAAGAGGGCGCTGCGCGGCATGGGATACGCGCCCGAAGGTTGCGCGATCTTCCCCGAGCTCACGGTGGCGGAAAACATGATGATCAGCCGCTGGATGTCGGCCAAGGCGAAACGCAAGCCGGGGGCGCTCGCCGGCGGGGACATCGAAGAGCGGGTCTACGCGGTGTTCCCCGAGGTGCGCGAACTGCTGCACCGGCAGGGGATGAACCTGAGCGGTGGACAGCGCAAGATGGTCGCCATCGCCCGCGGCATGGCGCTCTCGCCTACGCTGCTGCTGCTGGACGAGGCGTTCGAGGGACTCGCCCCGATCATCGTGAAGCGGTTTCGCGACGCCGTAGTGAAGATCGAGGACCTCGGCATCTCGCTGCTGATCGCCGAGTCCAACCTGGTCAACGCGGCGCGCATCGCCGACCGGCTCTACGCGATCGACCGAGGCGAGATCATCTTCGAAGGCAAGCCGGAGCAGGCGCTCGACGACGCAAACGTCATGAAGGCGCTGCGCGGTTGAGCGCGGCGCCGCCGCTATGCCTCGAGTTCGCCCTGGCGCGGCGCAAGCCGCTTGCCGAGACGTTTCACCAGCGACTCCCACATCGACCCGGTGTCCTTGCTGAACAGGAGCGCCGCATCGGGGTCGGCCACGTACCACCAGCCGGCCTCGATCTCGGCCGCAAGCTCCTGCGGCTGCCAGCCGACGAATCCGGCAAAGTAGCGCGCGTCGTTCGGCGTCTGCTCGATGATGCGGTCCACGATCCTTGCGTGCGCGGTCGCGAAGACGTCGCCGAAAAGCCGCACCGACGGCTCGCCGGGATCGCGTGGCACCACGGCGAAGATCGCGTTGTTCCCCTCGGGACCTCCGAAATAGACCGGGTCGGCAACCTTCGCCGAGGGCCCGTGCTCGGGAAACAGCGTCGCGAGCTTGACCTCGGTGGCGCGATTGAGGATGAAGCCGACGTGCTGGCCACGCACCGGCAGGACGAGCAGGGCGGTGTGGCTGTACGGGCCCTTCAGGTCGGGCGCGGCCACCAGCAGCAGCGGCTTGTCGAGATCCTGCGCGCCCGCCGCGCAGGAGACGATGAGCAGCCACAAGGCGACGAGAGTGTTTTTCATGAGATGCCCCTCCACAGCGAGCCGGTCAATGCAAGGACCGGGCAAAAGTGCGGTCGCGCAGCAGCGCCGTTGCCTCCGGCTGCTCGTCCACCAGCTCGAGGAGCGCCTGCAGGATCTCTTCCACCAGCGTGACGGCCTGCTCGCGGTTCAGCGGCTGGTGCCAGGCGACGTCGGCGAGAAAAAGATCGCCCTGCAGATCGTGCGCGATCCTCTCGCGGCTTAGGCTCGAGCCTTGCTGCACCGAGAAGCCGTGCAGCTCCGGGCAGCGCCGGAACAGCGTCTCCAGGCGTGCCGCAAGATCGGACTCCAGCCGGCCAAGCTCAGTTCTGTCCTGCAGCGCGTTCATGTCCCGCTCCTTTCGCCTCAGAGATTGCGCGCGCGCGGCGCGCGCGGCGAGGAACCATTGCCGTGCTGCTACAGACCCTTACGCGTGGATCCGACGAACGGAGCGCCCGGCCGGACGTGCGGCGCAGCAATCGGGACTCGAAAAGACCGGGTCCATCTTCCAGAATCGGGGCAAACGCGGGCAAAATCCACCATGACGCAGATTGTGCACGCCCCGAATAACTTGGTCGCTGGCGCGCTCCTCGCTTGCGGGTTCTTCGCTGCCGGCGCGGCGGCGCAAGTGCCGCCATCGCCCGCGGAGCTTGCCGTGTACAGCGGGCTGCACGCCGCGGCCGCGCGCGGCGACGCCGCCGAGATCGCTCGGCTCGTCGCAGGCGGCGCCCAGGCGGACAGCCGCGATCGCTACCGCCGCACGCCGCTCCACGTTGCCGCCTACCGGTCGCACCTCGACGCCATGCGCGCGCTCGTCAAAGCCGGCGCCGATGCGAACGCACTCGAGGCCGACCGATACGACATCGTCACCATCGCGGCGGTGGCCAACGACCTGCCGGTGCTGCGCCTCGCGCTCGAGCTCGGGGCGAGCGCGCGCAATGTCACCAGCCGCTACGACGGCACCGCGCTGATCGCCGCGGCGCACCTGGGCCACCACGAGGTGGTCGGCATCCTGATCCGCGCCGGGGCGCCGCTCGACCACGTGAACAATCTCGGCTGGACCGCGCACATCGAATCGATCGTGCTCGGCGACGGCGGCCCGCGGCACCTCGCGACCCTGAAGGCGCTGGTCGAAGCGGGCGCGAACCGCAACCTCAGTGACCGCAGCGGCACGACGCCCCTCGCGCTCGCCCGCAGCCGCGGCTATCGGGAGATGGCGGCGGTCCTCGCCGCCGCCGGCGCGCGCTGAGCGTGCGCGTATAGTTGCCGCGTGGCCGGGCATACTTTCCTGTTCCGCGAAGGCACCTGGCGCGCCGCAGGGGAGTATCGCGACGGCGCGGGCACCGTCACCGCGGTGGACGGCGAGACGCGCATCCGCCACCAGCCGGGCAAGTGGCTGAGCGAAGGCGTGATGCGCGTCAAGAGCAGCCCGCCGAAGGAGCAGAGCAGCCGCACCGAGATCCTGCCGTTTTCACCCGGGTCCAACGCGACGCACTGGTCGGCCGAGAACCCCGCGATCGGCTCGCTCAACGGCCGGTTCGTGATCGCCGGCGACACGATCCTCTCCTTCTACTCAAGCGCCACCGGGCGCTACCGGGGCTTCGAGTGCATGCAGCAGAAAGACGCGAAGCACTACACGGTGCGCGGCGCGATGCTCGACCAGGACAAGGTGATCTCGACCTGGGTGCTCGAGCTGAAGCTCACCGGATGACTTGTAGGGTGGGCCATTGGCCCACCCTACCGTGCTAGACGGGACAAGTCCGGCAGCGTGATCGGCCGCGCCGACTCGTAGGCGCGGGCTGCGCGCAGCACGAGCGCATCGGCGTACTTGGGTCCTACGATGTGCAATCCCGCCGGCAATCCCGCCTTCGTCAGCCCACAGGGAATCGATGCCGCCGGCTGCTGCGTGAGGTTGAAGGGGTAGGAGAATGGACTCCAGTCGGTCCAGCGCCGCTCCTTCACCACGTCGGCGACTTCCTTGCCGGCGTCGAAGGCCGGCAGCGGCAGCGTCGGCGTGAGCAGCAGGTCGTATTTTTCGTGGAAGCGGTTCATCAGCACGCCGAGCGCGCCTCGCTTCATCACCGCATCCTGATACTGCCGCAGCGTGATTTTCTCGCCGGCGCGCGCAACTTCAAGCAGTCCTTTGTCCATGAGTTTGCGTTTCGCGGCGGGGATGCTGCGCACTACGGCGGCCGCGCCGGGGAACCAGTGCAAGGTGAAGACTTCCAGTTGATTGTCGAATCCCGGATCCACCTCGTCGATGTGCGCGCCGAGGTCGGCAAACACCCGCACGGCCTGCTTCACCAGAGCAGCGATCTCGCGATCCACTTTGGCGTAGCCGAGGTCGGACGAGTAGGCGATGCGCAACCCCTTCACGCCGTCCTCCAGCCCTTGCAGGTAGTCGCGCCTGTCGTGAGGGAGCGAATGCCAGTCGCGCGTATCCGGCAGCGACAGCACGTTCATCATCAAGGCCGCGTCGGCCACGGTTCGCGTCATCGGCCCGACATGCGCCACGGTGCCGAAGGGCGACAGCGGCCAGGCGGGGACGCGCCCGAAGGAAGGCTTCAAGCCGAATAGCCCGGTAAAGGAGCAAGGGATGCGGATCGACCCGCCGCCATCGGTGCCTACGGTAAGCGGGCCCATGCCGGAGGCGACCGCCGCCGCGCCCCCGCCCGAGGAGCCGCCCGGTGTTTTCTTCTGGTTCCAGGGATTGCGCGTGATGCCGGTGAGCGGACCGTCGGTGACGCCTTTCCAGCCGAATTCCGGCGTGGTGGTCTTGCCCACCAGCACCGCGCCATGCTCGCGCAGGCGCGCCACCGCCGGTGCGTCGTCGTTCCAGGGGCCCGCGGGATCGGTGGTTTTCGAGCCGCGGCGCGTCGGCCAGCCGCGCGTGAGGAGGAGGTCCTTGATCGATGCTGGCACGCCGTCGAGCGTTCCGATGGGCGCGCCCTTCCTCCAGCGCGCTTCACTTGAGCGGGCCGACTCCAGGGCGGACTTGGCGTCGATCAGGTTAAAGCAATTGAGCACGGGATTGAGGTCCGCAATTCGCCCGAGCACAGCGCGCGTCGCCTCGACGGGCGAGAGCGTCTTCGCGCGATAGGCAGCGAGCAATTCGGTGGCGGTGAGCGAGCAAAGGTCCTGGGTCATGACTTCTCCAAGGGAATAAGGTGCCAGGCGCCGCCGAGCGCTGGCGGCAGGACGACGGCGTGATTGCGGTTCACTTTCAGGCCCGCCGCCTTGCAGCGGCGTGCGAAGGCCCTGGGGTCCTTGCAGGCGAGAGCATAGCCCGCAATGCTGGGCGATCGCGGCGCGGCGCCCAGCAGCGAGCGCATTTGTGCTCGCGTGCCGATCAGCACCTTGCCGCGATCGGTCGGCAGCGATATGAGCTTACCCTCGCGCCGCGGCAGGCCGCCCATGAAGCGCGCCCAGCGCGCGGCGGCACGCGCGGGATCGGCGGCCACCACGTAGGCGGCGGCAAGCCCGAGCACGCCATTGCGATGGCGCAGGTGTGGCGGGCGCCAGATGGCTTCAGGCGCCAGGTGCTGCACGTACTGCACGCGTCCCTCGGGCATCCTGCCCGGCGCGGCGCGCACCACATTGAAGCGCGCGGTCATGCCGTCCTCCACCTTGCGCTTCAGGTGCACCAGCGGCTGCGGCGCGAAGCCGTAGCGCTCGAGTCGCGCGTGCTCTTCCTGCGCGGCGGGCGTGCCGAAGCAGGTGAGGTGCACGCCGCGGTAGCGCAGCATCGACTTGCGCATGCGCTGCGCGTTCGGCGTATCGGCGGTGGGCGTGAGGAATTCCAGGTAACCGTCGCCCAGCATCACGCAGCGGTTGGAGGTGCCGGCCGGTCCGTTCTGCGTCGTCTGCGCCGAGAGGGGCGTGACCGCGAAGCCCAGTTCCTCGAGCAAAGCCCCGGCCGCTCCGAGATCGGGCACGAAATGCGAAACATGATCGAGAAACAGGCTGCCCGGGGGCGGGCGCTGGCGGTCGGCGATGCGCATGTCGCGCTAATATAACTGCATGAACACCCGAACGGATCGCATGATCGGGCGCGGCCACCACGACATGGGCGGCCGCAAGGCCGGCAAGGTCAAGCGCCGCGAGCACGCCTACGACGACTGGGAGCTGCGCGTGGACGCGATGATGATGCTGCTCATCGGCGTGACTGGCGCAAGCAAGCACATGACCGTGGACGAGCTGCGCAAGAACATCGAGGCGCTCCCGCCCGCGGACTACGACAGGATGGGCTATTACGACCGCTGGGTGATCTCGCTCACCCAGACCATGATCCAGCGCGGCGTCATCACCACCGACGAGCTCGCGCGCAAAATGGCAAAAAATGGGGTCTGACCCTATTTTTGCCCCTGGCGACCGCGTCCGCGTGCGGAGGGGCGCGCCGCTGGGGCACGTGCGCACGCCGTGGTACATCCGTGGCCACGCCGGAGTAGTGGAGCGCGTGTGCGGCGCGTTTCCCAATCCGGAAGAGCTGGCGCAGCAGCGCGACGGGCTGCCCGGCCAGCCCTTGTACCGCGTGCGCTTCCGCCAGAAGGACGTGTGGCCAGGGTACCGCGGCAGCGCCGCAGACGTGATCGAAGTCGAGATCTACCAGCACTGGCTGGAGGTATGAAAGAAACCGGCCGCTACGAACCCTATTCCTACTTCCAGCTGATGGAAGTGACCCTGCGCGAGCTGCTGGTGGAGAAGGGCGTGCTGACCGAGGACGCGATCGCCGGTGCGATGGCGACGATGCGCGCGCGCGGCCCGGAACGCGGTGCGGCGATGGTGGCGCGCGCTTGGCTCGACCCCGCCTACAGGAGGCGAATGCTCGCCGATGGCAGCAAGGCCGCCGAGGAACTGGGCTTCGAGGTGCCGGGCCTCAGGCTTATCGTCGTGGAGAATACCTCGCGCACGCACAACGTCATCGTGTGCACGCTGTGCTCCTGCTATCCGCGGATGCTGCTTGGCCTCCCGCCCCAGTGGTACAAGTCGAAGCCCTACCGCAGCCGCGTGGTGCGCGAGCCGCGCAAGGTGCTGGCCGAATTCGGCACGCCGATCCCCGCGAAGATGAAGATCCGCGTGCACGATTCCAACGCCGACATGCGCTACCTGGTGCTGCCGATGCGCCCGGCAGGCACCAAAGGCTGGAGCGAACAGCGACTCGCCGCGACGGTGACGCGCGACTGCTTGATCGGCGTCACCGTGCCCAAGATTCCGAAATCTCCCACTTCCAGGAAGTCCTGATGACCACCAAGCTCTTCACGCCCATCCAGTTGGGCGGTATCACCCTGCCCAACCGCATCGTCGTCTCGCCGATGTGCCAGTACAGCGCGGCGGACGGCGCGATGAGCGACTGGCACTTCGCGCACCTCGGCAGCCTCGCCTGCTCGGGCGCAGGACTCATGATCATCGAGGCCACCGGCGTGACGCGCGAAGGCCGCATCTCGCATGGCTGTACCGGCCTGTACAGCGACCTGAACGAGGCGGCGATGAAACGCGTGGTGGAAGTCTGCCGCGGCATCAGCAAGTCTCCGATCGGCGTGCAGCTGGCGCACGCCGGGCGCAAGGCCTCGACGCAAGTGCCTTGGCTCGGCGGCAAGCCGCTCCCGTCCGGCGAGTCGCCATGGCAGACGATAGCGCCCTCGGCACTGCCGTTCGCCGAAGGCTGGCATGTGCCGCACGAACTGACGGTGGAGGAGGTTCGCGGCCTCGCCGACGCCTTCGCGGCTGCTGCGCAGCGCGCGCGGCGCATCGGGCTCGACCTCGTAGAGCTGCATTCGTCGCACGGCTACCTGCTGCACCAATTCCTGTCGCCACTCTGCAACCGCCGCGGCGACCGCTACGGCGGTAGTCTGGAGAACCGCATGCGCGCGCCGCTGGAGATCGCGCGCTCGCTGCGCGAGGCGTGGCCCAAGGACAGGGCGCTCGGTGCCCGCATCACGGCGAGCGATTGGGCGGAAGGCGGCTTCGAGGCGCAGGACGCGGCGGCCTACGCGCGCGAGCTGAAGGCAATCGGTTTCGACTACGTCTGCGTCTCCAGCGGCGCCGGGGTAAGCCACGCGCGCATCAAGGTCGAGCCCGGCTACCAGGTCGGCTTCGCCGAGCAGGTCAGGCGCGGCGCCGGCCTGCCGACGATGGCGGTGGGCATGATCGCGGACGCACAGCAGGCCGAGGACATTCTTTCTGGCGGACGTGCCGACATGGTGGCGCTGGCGCGCGGCTTGCTCGACGACCCGCGCTGGGTGTGGCACGCGGCCGAACGCTTTGGCGTGAAGCTCGACTACCCGCTGCAGTACCGCCGTGCGCATCCGGACCAGTGGCCGGGCGCGCAACTGGCGCGGCCCAGGACGGCGGTGGCGTAGTCCGGCTTGCGCCTCATGCGTTGATGTAAGCGCGCAGCGCCTGCGCCTCCTGCGCGGTTTCCTCCAGCTTCACCTTCACCAGGTCGCCGATCGACACCAACCCGAGCAGCTTGCCGTCTTCGACCACCGGCAGGTGGCGGAAGCGCCGCTCGGTCATCAACCCCAGCGCCTCATCGACCGACATCGAGAGATGTCCGACGACGATGCTGCAGATCATGCGCGCCCCCACTGCCAGCGAATCGAAGTCGCGGTCGCCGTCAGCGTGCAGGCGCACCACGTCGCGCTCGGTGAAGATGCCGACCGGGCATCCCTCGGCGTCGGGCACCAGCACCGCGCCAACCTTCTCGGCGTGCATCGCGCGGATCGCGTCGGCTACGCTCGACTTCGCCGACACAGTCACCACGCGATGGCCCTTGCCTGCAAGCACGTCTTTGAGGTTCATTGCCGCCTCCCCGCACTGGCCGAGAATGCGGAATCTTACCGCCGCCCCGGACCAAAGCGGAAGCCTCATGGCTCTTCCGCCGCATCTTGCCGTCTAGAGACCCAGGTAGGCCTGCCGCACGCGGTCGTCGTGCAGCAGCGCTTCGCCGGTGCCGCTCATCACCACGCGCCCGTTTTCCAGCACATAGGCGCGGGCCGAAATCTTCAGCGACACAGCGACGTTCTGCTCCACCAGCAGGATGGTGAGGCCGCGCTGGTTGAGCTGGTGGATGGCGTGCAGCACTTCCTGCACCACCAGCGGCGCCAGGCCGAGCGAAGGCTCGTCGAACATGATCAGCTCGGGCTGCCCCATCAGGCAGCGGCCGATGGCGAGCATCTGCTGCTCGCCGCCCGACAGGGTGCCGGCGAGCTGGCCGCGGCGCCCGGCGAGCTGCGGGAACATGGCGTAGACCTCTGCCGTGGCCTGGCGCGCCTTGGCGCGCGCGCGTGGCAGCAGCGCGCCCATCTCCAGGTTCTCATCGACGCTGAGCGTGGGGAACACCTGGCGTCCCTCGGCCACTTGGCCGATCCCCAGATCGCAGATGCGGTGCGATTCCAGCGCGGTGATGTCGGTGCCCTTGAACGTGATGCGCCCGGCACGCGAGCGCTCGATCCCGGCGATGGTGCGGATGAGCGAGGATTTGCCGGCGCCGTTGGCGCCGACGATCGCGACGATCTCGCCTTGCGGCACTTCGAGCGACACGCCGGCCAGCGCCTGCGCGTCGCCGTAGTAAAGGTCGAGGCTGTCAATGGAGAGCATCAGACCTGGGTCTCCTCGCCCAGGTAGCACTCCAGAACTGCGGCATCGCGCACCACCTCGCTTGGCGCGCCGCGCGCGATGACCTCGCCGTGGTGCAGCACGACGATGTGTTGCGCCAGTGCCATCACCGCGCGCATGACGTGCTCGATGAGCAGGATGGTGAGGCCCTGCTGGCGATTCAGTTCACGGAACACTTCCACCATCTGGTCGCACTCGGTAGGGCGCAGGCCCGCCATCACTTCATCGAGCAGCAGCAATTGTGGCCGCGTGGCGAGCGCGCGAGCGACTTCCAGCCGCTTGCGATCAGGCAGTGTCAGGGAAGACGCCGGCAGGTCGCGTTTCGCTCCGAGCCCCAGCCTTTCCACGATCTCGGCGGCGTAGTTTTTCGCCGCCGAGACATCTTTGGACCTCAGCAACGCCCCCACGATCACGTTATCCAGCGCCGTCAACCCCGCGAACGGCTTGACGATCTGGAAGGTGCGGGCGATGCCCGCGACGCACACCTGGTCGGGCCGGAATCCGTGGATAGGCTTGCCCTGGAAAACGATGGAACCGGAATCCGGCGGGAACACACCCGCCACCATGTTGAAGATGGTGGTCTTGCCGGCGCCGTTGGGGCCGATCAGGGCGTTGATGCTGCCCTCGGGGATGGTGAACGAGGCGTTCGACACGGCCTTCAGGCCGCGGAAGGACTTGCTGACCCCACGAACGTCGAGCAGGCCGTTCACAGTCTCAATTTCTTCGAAATGAAGGGCCAGATGCCGTGCGGCAGGAACATGATCACCGCCAGCAGCACCACGCCGTAGAACACCTGCTTGATGCCCGGAATTTCCCAGCCGAAAGCCGCCAGCAGCTCGGTGATGCCGTCGGCGAGCAAGGTGAGCAGCGCGGCGCCGAGGATCGGGCCGAACAACGTGCCCACCCCGCCGATGATCGGGCCGAGGATGATCTCGATCGAGCGGCTGATGTGGAAGATCTGCTCGGGGAACAGGTTGTTGTAATAGAAGGCGAAGAACACGCCGGCCAGCGCGGTCATCGCCGAGCTGATCATCACGGCCGCCATCTTCCAGCGGAAGGTGTTGATGCCGAGCGCCTGGGCGGCTTCCTCGTTCTCGCGGATTGCCTGCCAGCAGTAGCCGGCGCGCGACCTGAGCAGCCCGGCGCACAAAGCGAACGCGCCCGCCGTGCAGGCAAGGATCGCGTAGTAGTACATCGCCGGCGGCCCGCGGAAGTTGAGCAAGTCGATCTGGTCGCGCTGCGCCACCTTGAGGAACATGCCGCCAGGCCCGCCGGTCCAGTCGAGGTGGTCGAAGCCGATGCGCGTGAACTCCGCGAAGGCGATGGTGAGCAGGGCGAAGTACACGCCGGAAATGCCGAAGCGGAAAGCGAGGAAGCCGATCGCGGCGCCCATCAGCACGCAGACCAGCATCGCCAGCCACAGCCCGGCCCAGGGACCGATGCCGAAGTGGAAGAACAGGCCGCCCGCGACATAGGCGGCGACGCCGACGAAAAGCGAGTGTCCGAGCGAGAGTTGGCCGGCGAAGCCCATCATCACGTTCCACGCCTGGCCGGCGAAGGCGAGGTACAGGATCAGCGTCGCCACCGACAGCAGGTAGTTGCCGGCGAAGGCGGGGAGCGCCGCCAGCACTACTCCGAGAATCGCGAGCAGCGCAGTGGCGCGGCGGTTCAAGATTTCTTCCCCAGCAGGCCCTGCGGCCGGAACAGCAGCACCAGGATCAGCAGGCCGAAGCTGAACATGCTCTTGGCCGAGGGCGTGATGAACAGCCCCGCCATCGCTTCCGACACACCGATCAGCACACCGCCGAGCAGCGCGCCGCCCATCGAGCCAAGGCCGCCGACGATGACGATGACGAAGGCGAGCAGCGTGTAGGCGGGGCCGAGCTGGGGCGTCACTTCCAGCAGCACGCTCAGCGCGCAGCCGGCGACTGCCACGCAGGCCGAGCCCAGGCCGAAGGTGAGGGCGTAGAGGTGCTTCACGTTCAGGCCGACCACCTTGGCGCCGAGGTAGTTGTCGGCGCAGGCACGGATCGCCTTGCCGGTCAGCGTGAAGCGGAAGAATGCGAACAGGGCGGTGCTCGCCACCAGCGCCGCGCCGGCGGCGTACACCCGCCCCTGGTCGAGCAGCAGCGGGCCGAGCTCGAAGGAATCCAGCTGGTACTCCGTCTGCACGTTCCTCGCGTCCGGGCCGAAGGCGAGCAGCAGGCCGTTCACCATGATGATCGCCACGGCCAACATCAGCATGAACTGCGAGTGCTCGGGGCGCGTGATGAATGAATTGACCAGTCCCGCCTGCATCGCGTAGCCGAAGGCGAAGAACGCCGCCGCCACCGGCAGGATGGCGAGGAAGGGATCGAGTTTGAGCGCCGCGAACAGCACCACCGCTGCGTACATGGCGATGGTCATCATCTCGCCGTGCGCGAAGTTGACCACGCGCACCACGCCGAAGATCACCGACAGGCCGAGGGCCATCAGGCCGTACACCAGGCCTGTGAGGACCCCGGCAATGACGACGTTTGCTACAAGGTCAAGTCCCAACTACGCCTTCTTGAAATACGGCGCAGGGAACACCGGCTTCGCCGTCGCGGCGCTCGCGGGCAGCACCACGGTGGGCAACAGGTTGAGGTTTTGCACGCAGGCCGAGCCGATGCCCTCCACCTGGCCCTTGGCGTTGAACTTGATCGGGCCGCCGAGCGTCATCTTTTCGGTGATGTTGGTCTGGCGGATGGCCTCCGCGAGCGTCTTCGGGTCGGTGCTGCGCGCGCGCTTGAACGCGTCGGCGGCGACCAGAATCGCCTCGAAGGTGAAACCGGCATTGAGGCCGTGGAACACCAGCTTGTCTTTCGGGTTCTGCTTGAGGAACGCCTTCTCGACGATCTTGGTGACTTTGGCGTTCGGGTTGTACCAGGGCACGTTGGAGATCGAGTACTCGGAAAGCTTGCCCAGCGTCTTGAAATACTGCTCCTCGTACATGCCGGGCGAGCCCGGGCTGACGATGCCCATCGGGTTCCAGCGCTGCTTCACCATCTCGCGGCGCAGGATGATGGCGTCGTTCAGGCGGCAGACCAGCAGCAGGAAGTCGGCGTTCGAGGCCTTGGCCTTGGAGATCTCGACGGTCAGGTCCTTCGCCGCCGGGTCGTAGGAGATCGTATCGACGATCCTGAAGGGCAGCTGCGTCAGGCGCGGCATGAACGCGCCGATGCCCTTCGCCATCGCCTGGCCGAAGGTGTCGTTGACGTGCATGAACACCGCCGTGCGCGGCACTGTGCTGGTGGCGCGGAATAGGTCGCCGATCAGTGCCAGGCCCTCCCGCACGATGTCGGGCGCGGTCTGGAAGTTGCGGAACACGAACTTGTAGCCCTGCTCGGTGATTTGCGGCGCGGCGGCGATGTTGACGATGTGCGGGATGCCGCGCTGCTCGGCGACCTGCGCCATGGAGGCGGTCTGGCCGGAGTCGAAAGCGCCAACCAGCACATTGGCGCCCTCCTGGATCAGGCGCTCGGCGCGCGTGCGCGAGGTGTCGACGTTCGACTCGCTGTCGGCGCTCATGATCTCGATGTCCACGCCGAGCATCTCCCTGATCACGCCCGGCGCGAGGTCGGCGCCTTTCTGGCAGGACTGGCCGATGAAGCCCTGCACGCCGGAGCGCGGCAGGATCACGCCGACCTTCAGCTTCGAGGCCTGCGCGCGCACGATGCCGAAAGGATGGAGCGCGCTAGCCGCGCCAGCTGCAGCGAGCGCTTTGTTGAACTGGCGGCGATTGAACTGCTGTGTCATGAAGTTCTCCCCTTTGGTCGTTCTGTTATAGAACACTACAATCCTGCGGTCAACGATGGAAAAGCTGTCGGTCTTCCGCAAGGTCGCGCTGGGCCCCGCGCGCGTCGAAGTGCAGCGCGACGCAGCGGGCGGCTACCGACTGCGCTCGCCTGCGCCGCTGAACGCCTACCCAACACGCCTCACCGAGCGCCTGCTGCGCTGGGCGAAGGAGAGCCCGGAGCAAACGTTCGTCGCCAAACGCGGTGAGGGCGGCGCCTGGCGGCGCATCTCCTACGGCGAGGCGTTGGTGGCGGCGCGACAGCTGGGGCAGGGACTGCTCGATCGCGGGCTCTCGGCCGAGCGGCCGCTGATGATCCTGTCGGAGAACGACCTCGAGCACGCGATGCTGGCGCTCGCGGCGCTGCACGTCGGCGTGCCCTTCGTTCCGGTGTCGCCGGCCTATTCGCTCGTCTCACAGGACTACGGCAAGCTGCGCTACGCGGTGCAGCTGATGAAGCCCGGCCTGGTATTCGCAGCGGACAGGAAGTACGAGAAGGCGATCGCCGCCGCGGTGCCGGCCCCGACAGAGGTGTTGTTCGAGCTGCGGCAGCTGATGGGCAACGCCGGTGCAGCGGTGGACGCAGCCCATGCTGCGATCCGGCCGGATTCGATCGCCAAGTTCCTCCTCACCTCGGGTTCGACCGGCATGCCCAAGGCGGTGATCCACACGCAGCAGATGCTCACCAGCAATCTGCAGATGATCGTGGACTGCCTGCCGTTCCTCGCCGAGGAGCCGCCGGTGCTGGTGGACTGGCTGCCGTGGAACCACACCTTCGGCGGCAGCCACAACTTCGGCCTCACCCTCTACAACGGCGGCACGCTGTACATCGACGAGGGAAAGCCCGCGCCGCAGTTCATCGGCGAGACCTTGCGCAACCTGCGCGAGATCGCGCCCACGGTGTATTTCAACGTACCGCGCGGCTTCGAGGAGATTGTGCGGGCGCTGCAGCAGGACGCGGCGTTGGCGAAGACCTTCTTCAGCCGCGTGAAGATGCTGTTCTACGCGGCGGCAAGCCTGTCGCAGCCGATCTGGGATGCAATGCACCGCTTGGCCGAGGACACGGTAGGCGAGAGGATTCTGATGATCACCGGCCTGGGCATGA
>CAZVZV010000013.1:0-3391 GCA_964631735.1 uncultured Enterobacteriaceae bacterium | reverse complement strand
CGCGCTCAGGATGGCGTTCATTGTTCACTTTACCCCGTACTTCGCCCGGTAGTGCTGCTTGAGCACCTTGCGTGTCTGCACGTTGATCTGCGGGTTTTGCGGCTTCGCCGGCCGCACGCCTGCCGCGGGTCGTTGCGCCGGCTTCCTGTTCGCCTGCTTCATCATCTGCCTCAGGTTCCTTTGTTCCCGCCTGAATTTACCGGTTTCGGGTACCGTACTTCGCAACCGATCCCGGGTTGCGCCCGTCGATCGCAAGCAGCCACTTCCTCGTTATCGTTGTGCCGCCGAAGCAGGATGCGCTGGAGAACGTGTTCCAGCCCTTACACACACGCTATGCGCAATACGTAAACCGCGCAAGACACTGGAGCCGTGAATATGAGTGAGAAGAAAAGGTGTGCATACCCTTTTTGCAGAGATGACAAAAATCACCGAGGTCAAGGCCAGCGCGGATTCGCGCCGGTCTATGCGCAAAGGTGGCGCGGGCTCAGGGCGGGTAGCCGGCCTTGGCGAGCGTGGCGAGATAGCGTTCGAGCACGGCCGGGTCGCGAAACGGGATCCGCTCGGGCAGCGCAGCGAGCGAGGCATTTGGCTGAAGCCTGAGGACTTCGGCAACTTCCGCTTGCGCCTCGGCCAATCGGCCGGTCTTGACATAAGTCGCTGCAAGATTCCGGTGGGCGGACGGCAAGTTGGGATTGAGCGCCAGCGACGCCTTGATCGCGGCCTCGGCGGCATCATACTTTCCGAGAAAGAAATAACCGTAGCCGGCGATGTTTCTGGGCAAGAAATGTTTAGGATCGAGACGCACGGCCCTTTCGGCGGGGCTCAGGGCATCCTTGTAGCGGCCGGCGAGACACAAGACGTAGGCGAAGTCGGTTAGAGCCTCGCTGGAAGCGGGATCGAGCGCGAAGGAGCGTTCGCCTTCCGCGATCGCCTCGTCCCACCGCTTAAAATAAGCAAGCGCCACAGCGAGCCTGGAATGCGCGAACGCCAAAGATTCGTCGAGAACCACCGCCCGCTGCGCCGCCTGGAGCATGCGGTCGCGGACGAGGGGATCCAGGCTCCACTGGAAGAACCAATCGAGAAAATGAACCCTCGAAAGCTCAGCATAAGGTTCGGCGAAGTTCGGGTCGAGCTCGATGGCTTTCTCGAACATGTGCCGGGCGAGCGCGTTGCTCTCGCCCGTCGTTCGGCGCATGTAGGCGCGGCCGCGCAGCAGAAAGTCGTAGGCCTCGATATTGGCGGTGCGGGCCGGCGCCGCGCGCGTCGCGCCCTCGCCGATCTCGACCTTGAGAGCAGCGACGATCTCGCGCGTGACCTCGTCTTGCAGAGCGAAAATGCCGGCGAGGTCGCGGTCGTAGCGCTCGGCCCAGACGTGCGCGCCGCTCGCGGCGTCGATCAACTGCGCGCTGATCCGCACCTGCTTGCCCGCCTTGCGCACGCTGCCTTCCATGACATAGCGCACGCCGAGCGCGCGGCCGACCTCGCGCACGTCCACCGCCTTGCCCTTGTAGGTGAAAGTCGAGTTGCGCGCGATCACGAACAGCCCCTTGAAGCGCGACAGCGCGGTGCTGATGTCCTCGGTCAAGCCATCCGCGAAGTACTCCTGCTCGGGATCGCCGCTCAAGTTGCCGAAGGGCAGGACGGCGATCGACCGGTTTTCGACGGCGGGCGGCGCCTCGGCTGACGGCGGCCTCTCGACCAGATCGCGATAGAGCCATAGACCTACGCCAACAACAGCCACGGTCAGCGCGGCGGCGGCGAGCCACGGCCACCAGCGCCACCGCCCCGCCTTGACCGAGGGCATTGCCTTGGCCGGGCGTGCGTCCGTGCGCACGCGATAGACCCGCACCGGTTGGGCGATGTTCTTGACCTGCTGCTCACCGAGGTCATCGAAGGCACAGTCGAGCTTGCCCGCGACCGCGTTATGGACCATGCCCGAGACGCAGATGCCGCCGCCCTCGGCGAGCCCTTCGAGGCGCGCGGCGATGTTGACACCGTCGCCGTAGAGCGTGCCGTCTTCGGCGGCCAGCACGTCGCCTAAATTGACCCCAATCCGGAAATGCATGCGCCGGTGCTCGGGGAGCTCCTGATTGCGACCTTCGAGGGCGTGCTGGACCTCGATCGCGCCTTGGACCGCCTCGACTGCGCTTTGGAACTCGGCGAGAAGCGCGTCCCCGGCCGTGTTCACCACCCGGCCGTCGTGGCGCGCGATCACCCGCGCCATGGCCGCCCGGTACTGTTGGAGGGTGTCGAGCGTCGCGCGCTCATCCTCGCCCATCAAACGCGAATAGCCGACCACGTCGGCCGAGAGTATGGCCGCGAGCTTGCGCTTGCTTTCTCCGATCGCTGGCATCACGCACCGCACCCGGGCTTGCGAAGGGGCGAGCAACGATAATACAGCAGGAGGAGCTTGCGGCAACGCCACGCTGAGGTAATTCTAATTCGCATTAGAAACGGCATTAATAACCCAGTCCTACCCGGTGATAGATTTGACGCGATGTGGGTCGTTTTCGAGATCGCGTAGCGCGACGACCAAGTGATCTTCGAGAGCATCGATGCTCTCGAAGATCCGGTTGTGAAAGTGCTTTTCTCGCAACTCGTCCCAGACGTGCTCCTGGGGATTGATCTCGGACGCGTACGGGCGAAGAAACATCAGGCGAAGGTTGT
Organism: uncultured Enterobacteriaceae bacterium; assembly: GCA_964631735.1. GTDB lineage: Bacteria > Pseudomonadota > Gammaproteobacteria > Burkholderiales > SG8-39 > JAABQT01. Next base: position 724 of record CAZVZV010000013.1, on the reverse strand, counting down.
CGGACACGCGGAAGTTGTTGCTTTTGTGCCACCCGGCGCCATCGAGCACCATCACGACGTTGTTGTTGGGGTAGCGACTGGCGATTCCGTCGAGGAAGATCTGCACGCAGTCGGCGTTGACATGCGGCAGCACCAGGCTGTTGAAACGACCGTCTCGCGGGCTCACGGCGCCATAGGCGTAGGTGTATTGCTGCGTCACCATGGCGCTGACCAGCGGCCGCGATGGACGTCGGCACCAGCAGTAGCGCGTGTCGCTGATACGTCCGAACCGCGCTTCGTCCTGGAACATCAGCCGCAGCGGGCGATCGTTGCTCCAGGCTGCTACGATCTGGTCCACCTTCCCCTGGAGTTTTTTTCCAGTCCTCGCGGACCGCGGCAAGTCCCTTCCTCATTCTCTCTTCGCTTCCTTTTCCGCGTCTTCCTCGCGCTTGGCGTAATCGATCGGCGGTTCGTGCAGCCGCTGCCTGCGGCTCTTCTCCAGTCCCTTCACCACCGCGACGATCGCCTCGTTGTACGGCACCGCAATCCCGAGCGCCCTGGCCTCGCGCACCAGCGCGCCGTTGAGTGCGTCGATTTCGGTGCGGCGGCCCTGTTCGACGTGCTGCATCATCGATGGCCGGTTGTAGCGCACGCGGCAGTGCTCCTTGATCTTCTTGCGCGGATCGGTCTCGGAAATGCGAACGCCTTTGCGCTCGATCACCATGAGGATCTCGTCGATGATGCG
>CAZVZV010000012.1:0-1606 GCA_964631735.1 uncultured Enterobacteriaceae bacterium | reverse complement strand
GTTGGCGCGCACCACCATGGCAAGCGCGTTCCAGCGGATGAGGGAGGCGAGGCGCTGCTCGATGGTGAAGTCGCCCGGGAACGGTGGCTGCTGGTGCGGCGCGATGGTGTTGCAGTAGGGTGTGTTGAAGCGTGCGCGCGTTTGCACGTCGAGCGCGCCGGCGTGCTCGGCCAGCCGCGCCATCACGTAGCGGGCGCGCTCCTTGCCGGCGCTGGCGGCGAGGGCGTCGAGCGCGTCGAGCCACTCGCGCGTTTCAACCGGATCGGCGTCGAGCGACTCTCCTGCGACGAGCTTGCCGATGTCGGAGACGTTCGTCATGCGAGCGATTCGAGTCTAGTCCAGCGCCGCCGTTCCTGCCACCATTGCGGCATGAAAACCAGGAGCGAGTATCAGGCGCTGGTGTCGAAGATCATCGCCGAGCAGGTGCCGTTCAACAAGGTGCTCGGCGTTGAAGTCGCGTCGGCAGAGGCGGACAAAGCGCAGTTGCGCTTCGCCATGCGAGCGGAGCTGATCGGCAACACGCGCCGCGGCATCCTGCACGGCGGCGTGATCTCCGCGGTCCTCGACGTCACTGCCGGCTTCGCCATCATGCTTGCCCTGCACAAGGAGCCGCAGTCCGGGCAAAAGCTGGAATTCCCCAACATCGGCACCATCGACCTGCGCGTGGACTTCCTGCGCCCGGGACGCGGCAAACACTTCCTCGCCACCGGCCGCGTAGTGCGCCTGGGCAAGCGCATCGCCGTCACCCACATGGAGCTGGAGAACGACGAGGGCGAACTGATCGCCACCGCCGGTGCCGCCTACGTCGTGGGTTAAACCTTAGGCGGCAGCACGATCTGCGTCTGCGTGACCAGCGCGACAAGCTTGCCCCCGGCGCTGGTGATGCGCGTCTGCCAGACCTGTGTCGTGCGGCCCTTGTGCACCGGCGTGGATTCCCCGGTGACAATCGTTCCACTGGCCGCGCCGCCGATGAAGTTGGTCTTCGATTCGATGGTCGCGGTGCCGTGGCCCTGCGGCATGTTGACCACGGTGCCGATCGCGCCAAGCGTATCGGCGAAGGCCATGATCGCGCCGCCGTGCAGGATTTTCCCGCCGGTGCACAGGTCTGGCCGCACCGTCAGCGTCGCGACCACCTTGTCCTGCGTCACTTCCAGCAACTGGATGCCGAGCAGCTCGGGCAGCAGGCCCTTCAGGTGCTGCTGGATCCCTGCAGCGAGATCAGCCAATATGAGCCCCGTGCTCGGCGAGGAGCTTGCGCAATACGGAACGGTGGCAGCGCACTTCGTCCTCGCAGTAGCAACCGACGGAAAAGTTTGCATGGTGCGAAAACGCGGCGAGGAGGTCGAGCACGCGGGCCTTCGGCGGCGAAGCCATCTCCTTGCGGTACGTCCTCGCAAACGCCGCCCAGTCCTTCTCGTCCTCGGCGCGCTGCGCCAGTTTCACCAGCGCTTCGCTCGGCGCGAGATCAGGCAGCCAGACGTCGTACCAGTTCTGCTTTGCGAACGCGCCCTTCGGCACGCCGCGCGGCGGACGGCGCACAGTGCCGATGCGCAGGCCCTCGCCCGCGGCGCGGGCAGTACCGAGACGCACGATGCGGATGCTCATG
>CAZVZV010000011.1:0-12298 GCA_964631735.1 uncultured Enterobacteriaceae bacterium | reverse complement strand
ACCTGCTTGCCTCGTGGCTTCGCTTCATCGCGTTCGCAATACAAATGGCAATCGCCGTTCATTGGTCATGGGCGCTGTTGGCACGATAGCGAACAACTGGCGTTCGATGTTGTTCCGGACGCAATTGCCGAACACGACGATTGGCACACGCACGAGCATCTTCCGGAGAGGCTTTCGATTCCGGGCTTTATCCGCGGAACCCGGTGGGTGGCATGGCATGGGCCAGGCCGGTCTCCTGCTTCGCTTCAAGCCGGCACCGGGAGCGGAGTTTTCAATGCGTAAGTGGCTGCTCCAGGACAAGCTACCTCAGCTTCCTTCAAGAGTTGGCCTGGGTAGCGTCCATCTGTTTGAAGGAGCCCTCGCGACACCAATGACAAATGAACAGCGTATTCGGGGCACCGACGCAGGCGTCGACTGGGCCTTGTTGGTCTCCGGGTACAGCGAAGAGTCCGTGGCAAATCTTATGCAGGCCGACCTTGGCAATGCGCAACTTGAACGGCATGGCGCCACAGGGGTTTTCAGCTCAAACGTTGGGCGTTCCAAGACGCGGTTGCTTACCGGCTTGAAGGCACGCATTGGAAATCGACGTGTGATACCGTTCCCGGTTCCCAAGTAAGGACTGGGCTGCCGGCACAAGGCAGAAATTTATCGGGTCAATCGCAGCAATTGCAGATAGAGGTTCGAGAAATGGGCAGATCAACTGGTCGCAATCTTCGCAACCGCAGGCGCAAGCAACAGATTAGAAAGAGGCTGCGGCAACAAGGCAAGCAGAAAGGGAAGATTCGGTCTGCGCCATGACACCTGACCATACGATAGGAGAAGCCTCCATGCCCGCAAGCCAACGCGTCGTCCAGGTCTGCCTGTTTCTCGTTGCGGCAATTGCAATGCTCGGTGGCACGCTGCAGATGTACTTGGGACAGCCCGACACGTCGCCCCGGCTCGACAACGTGCACCGCTTCATGGCTGGTGTGTACTTTTCCACTGGGCTCATCAACCTCTGGGCAGCCGCTACCATTCGACGCCAGGGCACGCTGGTGTATCTATTGGCTCTCGGGGTGCTTTTTGCCGGCGTCGGAAGGCTGGTGTCCATCAGCCAGGTCGGGCTGCCCCAACCAGCAGCGCTCTGGCTGGGCTACCTCATTCCCGAACTGCTGCTGCCCGTTGTCATCGCTGTGGCACATAGAGCCACCAATCGCAATGCGTCGCGAGCCGCAGCAGCAGCGTAATCCATCGTTCCAGCGGAGGTGACTGTGGACCCGGCTCCCGATTCGAAGACGTTGCTAGCGTGCTCCGAGCAGAAGGCAAGCGGCAGCGAAAGATTCCTGTCAATCCGCCAAACCACGCGCGCGCTTGCGGCGCCGCTTTCGGCGGAGGATTGCGCGATCCAGTCGATGCCGGACGCGAGCCCGGTGAAGTGGCACCTCGCGCACACGGCCTGGTTCTTCGAGACCTTCGTGCTGGCGCCGCACCAACCCGGATACCGCCCTTTCAACCCCTCCTATCGGGTACTGTTCAATTCGTACTACCACACCGTAGGCGACCGGCACCCCCGACCGGAGCGGGGAATGCTCTCGCGCCCGAGTCTGGAGGAGGTGCTTGCGTATCGCCGTCACGTCGACGAAGCCACGCTCGGATTGCTTGCCGGGGAACGATTGCTGCCCGAAGTCGGCGCTTTGATCGAGCTCGGGCTGCATCATGAGCAGCAGCATCAGGAGCTCATCCTCACGGATGTAAAGCACCTGCTCTCGCGCAATCCCGCAAAGCCCGCATACCAGAAGCAATGGCCGCTCACTCCGATTCGCGCACGCGAGCGGCGATGGATTTCTTTCGACGCGGGCCTGCGCGAAATCGGGCACTGCGGCCCGGAATTCTGCTTCGACAACGAGACGCCGCGCCACCGCGCCTGGCTCGATGCGTTCCAGATCGCATCGCACCCGGTGACCCACGGTGATTTCTTCGAGTTCATCGACGATGGCGGCTACCGGCGGCCGGAGTTGTGGCTCTCTGCCGGCTGGGACGAAGTGACTGCCCATGGTTGGCACGCGCCCCTGTATTGGGAGCGCTGCAACGGGCGCTGGCATTCGTTCACGCTGCACGGGGAAGCACCCGTGGATCCCCACACGCCGATCTGCCACCTGAGTTTCTTCGAGGCCGACGCCTTTGCGCGCTGGGCGAACGCCCGCTTGCCGACCGAAGTGGAGTGGGAGGTGGCCGCGCGCGACGCTCCGCTCGCCGGCAACTTCCTCGAAAGCGGCGCATTGCATCCGCTCGCGCTTCGCGAGGCAGCGGCCGATGAAACGCTCGCGCAGGCCTTCGGCGACGTATGGGAGTGGACGCGCAGCGACTACGCACCGTACCCCGGCTTCCGTGCCGCCGCCGGGGCGGTCGGCGAGTACAACAGCAAGTTCATGTGCGGCCAGTACGTCCTGCGCGGCGGATCGTGCGCCACACCGGCCAGCCACATGCGCGCGACTTACCGCAATTTCTTTCCGCCCGAGGCGCGCTGGCAGTTCTCGGGCCTGCGCCTCGCGCGCGACGCCGAATAGCGGCGCGCGTCCCCTGGCTCCACCCTAGGGCCCCAGATGGACTACCGCTGCCCGGTCTGCCGGGTGAATCTGGGCAAGACGAGGCTTGGCCGGGCGATCATAGTCCGCATGGAGATCGAATGCTCCCACTGCAGGAGCACGATCCGGCTCAACGTGCATCGTTCAGAGGCTGTCATTGTTCTGCTTGGTTTCGGGACGTTCGTCGCACTGGGTGCGTTTGCCTACTGGTTCCAGAGCCAGAGCCTGGCACTCCTTGCGTTTGGCGCCGCGATGGTGAGCGCATTGGCATTACCTTTACTCGAGCAGACCTACCTCGGGACCTGGCCGCGCTTTGTATCGGCAATGCGCAATCCCGACGCAGAGCCGCTGTGACGCGGGTCCTCCTCGCCCTCGCGTTCGCAGCGCTGGCGCAAACCGCCGCCACGCAGCAGGAGTTGCCGCCCAACGGCCTGCTGCTCGTCGCCAAGCCCGAGCTGAACGACGCCAACTTTTCGCGCAGCGTGGTGCTGGTGACCCAGGCACCCGACTACAGCACGGTGGGCGTGGTCCTCAACCGGCCGACGCGCGTGCGCTACCAGGGCAAGCCGGTCTGGTCCGGCGGCCCGGTGATGCGCGAGGTGGTGGTGGCCGTGTTCCGCTCGGAGCAAACGCCGCAGGCCGCCGCGTTTCACGTGCTCAAGGGCCTGTACCTCAGCATGCATCCGCAGATCGTCGACGCGCTGATCGCGGATGAAAACGCGCGCTACCGGCTGTATGGCGGCTTTTCGGGCTGGGCACCGCGCCAGCTGGAAAGCGAACTCGGCCGCGACGGCTGGTACGTGCTGCCGGCGGACGAGGCGACGATCTTTCGCGAAGACACGAGCGGCCTGTGGGAAGAGCTGGTGGCGCGCGCCGGAAAGCCCAAGGTCTGATTCGCGCTACAATTATTCGGTGAACGCCCTGCGCATTCTCTCCAGCGCGATCCTGCTGCTGGTTCTGCCGTGGGCCGCGCAAGCGCAGGAAGACGAAGCGATATTCCTGGTCGCGCACCCGATGTTCAGCGACCTGGACTACCGCAAGACGGTGCTGCTCGCGGCGCCGGCGCCCAACGGCGGCCACGTCGGGGTGATCCTCAACCGCCCGACCCGGCGCTCGCTGGGGAGCCTGTTCCCCGAGCACGAGCCCTCCAGGAAAGTGCTGGACCCGGTGTTCTACGGCGGCCCGTTCTCGCGCGGTGCGCTGGTGGCGCTGGTGAAGACCGACGCCGCGCCGGGCACCGGCTCGGTGCAGGTGATGAAGAACCTGTTCCTCGCCTTCCGCGCCAACACCATCGACCAGGTGATCGAGCGCGCGCCGAACGACGCGCGCTACTACGTCGGCTACGTCGGCTGGCGCCCGGGCGAGCTGAAAGGCGAGATCGACCGCGGCCTGTGGTCAGTGATCAACGCCGACCCGGACGTGGTGTTCCGCAAGGACACCGAAGGCCTGTGGGAGGAACTGCTGCAGCAGTCGCGCCGGATTCGCGCCGGCGCGCCCGCAAGTCAGGCTGCTGCCTTGGCTGGCGCCTTCTCGAACACCATCTTGCCGCCGCGGTAATCCGCGCGGATCGTGTCCTTCGGGGCGAAGCGCCCCTCGAGGATCGCCTTGGCGAGCGGGTTCTCCAGCGCGGACTGGATGGCGCGCTTGAGCGGCCGTGCACCGTACACCGGGTCGAAGCCCGCCTTGGCGAGTTCCGCCACCGCGGCATCCGCGATGTCGAAGCCGTAGTCCATCTTCGCCAGGCGCGCCTTGAGCACGCCGAGCTGGATCTTCGCGATGGAGCGGATGTGCTCCTCGTCCAGGCCGTGGAACACCACCACCTCGTCGATGCGGTTGACGAACTCCGGCCGGAACTGCGTCTTCACCTCGGCCATCACCGCCAGCTTGATCACGCCGTAGTCGCTGTCCGCCATCTGCTGGATCATGTGCGAGCCGAGGTTGGAGGTCATCACCAGCACCGTGTTCTTGAAATCCACCGTGCGGCCCTGGCCGTCGGTGAGACGCCCTTCATCCAGCACCTGCAATAGCGCGTTGAACACGTCGGGGTGCGCTTTTTCCACCTCGTCGAACAGGATCACCGCATAGGGCTTGCGCCGCACCTGCTCGGTGAGCTGGCCACCCTCGTCGTATCCCACGTAGCCGGGCGGCGCGCCGATCAGCCGCGACACCGAGTGCTTCTCCATGTACTCCGACATGTCGATGCGGATCAGGTGCTCTTCCGAATCGAAAAGGAAGTTTGCCAGCGCTTTGCACAGTTCGGTCTTGCCCACGCCCGTGGGCCCGAGGAACAGGAACGAGCCGTAGGGCCGGTTGGGGTCCGACAGCCCCGAGCGTGAGCGGCGGATGGCGTCCGCGACGAGGCGCACCGCCTCGTTCTGCCCGACCACGCGCTCTTGGAGCTTGTGTTCCATCCTGATCAGCTTCTCGCGCTCGCCCTGCATCATCCTGGACACCGGGATGCCGGTGGCGCGCGACACCACCTCGGCGATCTCTTCCGCGCCGACTTGGGTGCGCAGCAGCTTCGCCTTCGTGGACTGGGCTTCGCCCTTCTCCACTTTCTTCATCTGCGCTTCGAGCAGCGGCAGCTTGCCGTACTGCAGTTCGGCGAGCTTGTCGTACTGGCCCTTCCTCTGCAGGTCCGCCATCTGCAGGCGCAGCTTCTCGATCTCTTCCTTGATGTGCTGGCTACCCGCGACCTGGGCCTTTTCCGCTTTCCAGATCTCCTCCAGGTCGGAATAGTCCTTCTCCAGCCGCTTGATCTCCGCCTCGATCAGCGCCAGGCGCTTCTTCGAAGCTTCGTCCTTCTCTTTCTTCACCGCCTCGCGCTCGATGCGCAGTTGAATCAGGCGCCGCTCCAGCTTGTCCATGGACTCGGGCTTGGAGTCGATCTCCATCTTGATGCGCGCGGCGGCCTCGTCGATCAGGTCGATCGCCTTGTCGGGCAGGAAACGGTCGGTGATGTAGCGGTGCGAGAGCTCGGCCGCGGCGACGATCGCCGGGTCGGTGATCTCGACGCCGTGGTGCAGCTCGTACTTTTCCTGCAGGCCGCGCAGGATGGCCACCGTCGCTTCCACCGAGGGCTCGCCCACCAGGATCTTCTGGAAGCGGCGCTCGAGCGCGGCGTCCTTCTCCACGTACTTGCGGTACTCGTTCAGGGTGGTGGCGCCGATGCAGTGCAGCTCGCCCCGCGCGAGGGCGGGCTTCAACATGTTGCCGGCGTCGATGGCGCCTTCGGCCCTGCCCGCGCCGACCATGGTGTGCAGCTCGTCGATGAAGACGATGGTGTTGCCCTCGTCCTGAGCGAGCTCCTTGAGCACGGACTTGAGGCGCTCCTCGAACTCGCCGCGATACTTCGCGCCCGCAAGCAGCGACGCCATGTCGAGCACCAGGACGCGCTTGCCCTTGAGCGTCTCCGGCACTTCGCCGTTGACGATCCTCTGCGCCAGGCCTTCCACGATCGCGGTCTTGCCCACCCCTGGCTCGCCGATCAGCACCGGGTTGTTCTTGGTGCGGCGCTGCAGGATCTGGATGCAGCGGCGGATTTCGTCGTCGCGGCCGATCACCGGATCGAGTTTTCCGGCGCGCGCTCGCTCGGTGAGGTCCAGCGTGTACTTCTGCAGCGCCTGGCGCTGCGATTCGTCGGCCTGCCCGGCGACGTTGGCGCCGCCGCGCACCTGCTCGATGGCCTTTTCCAGCCCTCTGCGATCCACGCCCGCCTGCTTCAGAATTTTCCCGGGATCGCCCTTGTCCGCGGTTGCCGCGAGCAGGAACAGTTCGGAGGCGATGTACTGGTCGCCGCGCTTCTGCGATTCCTTGTCGGCGACGTTGAGCAATGCGCCGAGCTCGCGCGAGACATGCACTTCGCCCGGCGTGCCTTCCACCTTTGGCATCCGGCCGATGGCCTCGGCCAGCGCCTTCTTCAGCGCCCCGGGGTTACCCCCGGCCTTGGCGACGAGCGCAGCCGCGCCTCCGTCCTCCTGGCTGAGCAGAGCAGACAACAGGTGCTGCGGCTCGATGTACTGGTGGTCCTGGCCTAAGGCGAGGCTCTGCGCCTCGGCCAGGGCTTCCTGCAGCTTGGTGGTGAATTTGTCGACACGCATGCAGGGGAATTGGGGGCGCCCGCCCCGGTTTCAAGCCAGCGCGCGGTAGCTGGCGAAACCGAGGATGGTGGCGAGGATGGCCCCGATGAGGTGTGCGCCGGAGTGCAGGGCCGCGGCAAGATATTTCTCCGCCTGCAGCAGTTGCATCGCTTCGGCGGAGAAGGCCGAGAACGTGGTCATCGCGCCGAGAAAACCGGTGATGCAGAACAGCCGCCATTCCGGCGCCAGCGAAGCGTTCGAGTCGAAGTAGGCCACCGCCAGTCCGATGAGGTAGCCGCCTGCGACGTTGACGATCAAGGTCCCCAGCGGGAGGTTTGGCATTGCGGGGTTGAGCCAGATGCCCAGCCCCCAGCGCGCCCAGGCCCCGAGCACCGCACCTGCCCCAACGGCGGCGAATGCAGCGGCGCTCACTTCCAGCGCTCCGCCGATTTGTCGTCCGAGGCGCGCGCTTCCACCCAGCCCGCCGCCTCCTTCTTCCAGAACGGCGCCTGGGTCTTGAGGTAATCCATGATGAACTCACAGGCGGCGAAAGCATCGCCACGATGCGCACTCGCCACGGCAACCAGCACGATCTGGTCGGTGGGCTTCAAGGCGCCGATGCGATGGATCACGGTGCAGTCCATCACCTGCCAGCGCGCACTCGCCTCGTCGACGATCTTGTGCAGCGCGCGCTCGGTCATGCCCGGGTAGTGCTCGAGGGTCATCGGCACCTCTCGCACCACGCCGATGAAGCTCGCTACCGCGCCCACCTTCGGATCGCGCTGCAGGGCGCGCATCTCCGCGCCCGCGTCGAAATCCTGCGGTTGGACCGAGACCTTCACCCGCCGGTCACCGGGGGGAAGAACGCGACCTCGTCGCCCGCCTTGATCGCGGCCGATGGCGTGACCATGTCCTGGTTTACCGCCATGCGCACCAGCTTTCCGCCGGCGAGCGCCGCTTGCCATGCGCCGCCGCGCGAAGTGAGGTGCGAGCGCAGCTGCGCGACGGTGTCGATGCCTGAGGGCAGCTCGAGGTCCTCGCCCGAAGTGCCGAGCTGCTCGCGCAGCGCCGCGAAATAGAGCACCTTCACTTTCACCCGTAGAGCTCCGAGAACGGCAGGTAGCGCACCAGATCTCCTTTGCGGATGGCGTGGTTCGGCGGGTTGTCCACCAGGCCGTCGGCCCAGGCAGTGGAGGTCAGCACCGCCGAGTCCTGCGTGGGATAGATCTCCAGCCCGCCCCTCGCGTTCGATTTTACGCGCAGGAATTCACGCCGCGCGTCGGGCTCCACCCAGTCGAAGTCGGCGCGCGCCTCGATCGCGCGCGGTACGACCTGCGCCATGCCCTGGGTCTTGAGCAGGAACGGGCGCACAAAGATGAGGAAGGTGACGAAGCTGGACACCGGATTGCCAGGAAGGCCGATGAACGCGGCCTGGCCCACTTTGCCGAAGGCGAGCGGCCGGCCGGGCTTCATTGCGATCTTCCACATCAGCAGCGTTCCCTCTGCCTCGACCGCGGGCTTGACGAAATCCGCGTCGCCCACCGACACGCCGCCGGAGGTGACGATCACGTCGCATTCCCCCGCTGCGCGCCTGAGCACCGCGCGCGTCGCCTCGAGAGAATCCGGCACGATGCCGTAGTCGCGCACCTCGCAGCCGAAGATCTGGGCGAGGCCGTTCAGCGTGAAGCGGTTGGAGTTGTAGATGCGGCCCGGCGGCAGCGGGTCGCCCGGCATCACCAGCTCGTCGCCGGTGAAGAACAATCCCAGGCGCACGCGCCTGCGCAGGGGCAGCGCCTTGAGCCCGACCGAAGCGGCAAGCCCGGTGTCCTGCGGACGCAGGCGGATGCCCGCGGGAAGGATCTGCGCACCCCTGGCGATGTCGCTTGCGCGGCGGCGGATCCAGGCTTCCTTCTGCGGCACTTTCTTCACCACCACGAACTCGCCGTCGGCGGCGCAGAATTCCTGCATCACGATGGCGTCCGCGCCCGGCGGGATCGGCGCGCCGGTGAAGATGCGGGCAGCGGTGGCGGGCTCGAGAGCCCGCCCTACGGCCCCGGCCTGGATGCGCTGCGCGACCTTGAGCCTCGCGTCGGGCGCCTTCACGTCCGCGCTGCGCACGGCGTAGCCGTCCATGGCGCTGTTGTCCATCGGCGGCACGTCCATGCCGGATACTTGGGCCCGCGCCAGCACGCGCCCGGTGGCCTCCAAGGTGGCCACTTCCTCCACCTCGGCGACGGGCCGCGCGCCGGCGAGCAGCACCTCGAGCGCCTCATCGACCGAGAGCAGGCCCTTGTTCATGCGAGCTTCAGGTGCTGCACGATGAATTGCGCGATGCCGGCGTCGTCGTTCAAGTCGAGTAGCGGCAGCTTCGTCTCGAGCTTCGCGTCGCTCGCCACTGCCACGATATGTGGATCCTGCGGATGCAGCAGCGCCTCGCCCGTTTGCGCGCGCCACACTTCGAGCTTGGGGATCGGGGCATACTTGTAGCCCTCGACGATCAGCAGGTCGCAAGGCGAGAGGTGCTTCACCTGCTCTTCGAAGGAAGGCTCCTGCGTGCCGCGCAGCTCGTGCATCAGGACCCAGCGCCGCGACGAGGTGACCAGCACCTCGGTGGCGCCGGCGAGGCGGTGGCGGTAGGAATCCTTGCCCGGATGGTCCACGTCGAAAGTATGGTGCGCGTGCTTGATCAGCGCGACACGCAGTCCGCGCTTGGTGAAGCGCGGGATGAGCTTTTCGATCAGCGTGGTCTTGCCGCTGCCCGACCAGCCGGCGAAGCCGAAAACCTTCATGCGAGCACCATTTTGGACCCTGCCACCGCGAGTACCACCGCAAGAACGCGGCGCACCACGGGATTGGTGAAGCGACGGCTGCCGTATTCCGCGCCGAACCAGCCGCCGATGAGGACCGCAGCGGCGAGCAGCCAGGTGGACTGCGGCAGCGCCGCAGTCCCGGCGACGAATCCGGCCGTCAAACCAGCCACTGAATTTACCAGAATGAAAGGCGCGGCCACCGCGGAAGTCTGCTTGGTTCCCGCCCAGCTGAGCATCAGCAGCAGCGGGCTCAAGAAAATTCCGCCACCGACACCGGTCAGGCCAGAGAGCAGTCCCATGGCGGCGCCGATGGCCATCGCCAGCGCAATCGCGGGCTCCCGGATTGCCTTCATCTCTTGCCCGGCGCGCCCGCTCCGCCAGAGTTGCCAGGCCGCATAGACCAGCACCCCTCCCACCACGATCTTGTAAAGGTTCCCCGGCAGCGTGATGGCACCGCCGAGGTAGGCGAAGGGAATCGACACCGCGGCGAACGGCCAGAACAGGCGCCAGCGAAAATGCCCCGCGCGCCAGAATTTGTACGCAGCGAGGGAGGAAACCACGATGTTCAGGGCCAGCGCGATCGGCCGCATCTCCGCCGGCGCGACGCTGGCGAGCGCCATGGCCGCGATGTAGGCCGAGGCGCCGCCGTGGCCGACCGAAGCGTAGACGAACGCCGCAACCAGCATGCCGGCCGCGAGCAGTAAGAAAATCGGTTCAGCCACCCTTGAAGTTCGGGAAGAAGAGTTGTTCTCCCCCGATCTTATAGGCAGCGATGGCGGCCTGTCCTTCGGGCGACACGATCCAGTCGATGAAAGCCTGGCCCATGTCCTTCTTCACGTGCGGGTGCTTCGCCGGGTTGACCAGAATCACGCCATATTGGTTGAACAGACGCTGGTCACCCTCCACTGCGATCACCAGTTCGCCTCTGTTCCTGAACGACAGCCAGGTGCCGCGATCGGTGAGCGCGTAGGCATTCATGCCCGAAGCGGTATTGAGCGTCGGCCCCATGCCGGAGCCCGTGTCCCGGTACCAGGGACCCTTGTCTTTGGCGATGTCGATGCCCGCCATCTTCCACAGCTGCAACTCCGCGAAATGCGTTCCGCTCTTGTCGCCGCGCGAGGCGAACGGCGCCTGCGCCGTCTTGATCTTCTGCAGCGCCACGACGATGTCTCTGCTGCCCGCGATCTTCGCCAGATCGGACTTCGGTCCCACCAGCACGAAGTCGTTGTACGTCACCTCGAAGCGCTTGACGCCGTAGCCCTCGGCAACGAACTTCTCCTCGAGTTCCTTCGCGTGCACGAACACCACGTCCGCGTCGCCGCGCCTGCCCATGTCGAGCGCCTGGCCAGTGCCCAGCGCCACCACGCGCACCTGGATGCCCGTCTTTTCTGTGAACTGCGGCAGCAGGTGCTTGAACAAGCCCGACTGTTCGGTGGAAGTAGTCGACGCGACCGTGATGAATCCCGCGATTGCCGCCGCAGCTAAGCCCACGGCAACTCTCCCTTGACGAAGGCAGCGGCCTCGGGCGAGGCCGGTTGCGGAAAAAACCGTTCGATCAGCGCGCGCTCCGCAACGCGCCCCTGATGCAGGAAGATCACCTCGTCGCCCAGGCGCCGCGCCTGGCCGAGGCTGTGGGTGGACATGACGATCTTGGTGCCCGCCGCGTCGAAGGCCTTGATGATGGTCTCGATCTCTCGCGTCGCCCCCGGGTCGAGGTTGGCGGTCGGCTCGTCCAGGAACAGAACCTCGGGATGCAGCGCCCACGCGCGCGCCAGCGCAAGACGCTGCTGCTCTCCGCCCGAGAGCACGCGCGCGGGGTGCTGCGCCACCTTGCGCAGGCCGACTTCGTCGAGCGCCTCGGTCGCCAGCCGCTTGCGCTCGGTCCCCTGCACGCCGGCAACCTTCAGCGCATAGTCGACGTTGGCGTAGGCCGAACGGCGCAGCATCACCGGGCGCTGGAACACCATCGCCTGGCGCCGTCGCGCGCCCTCCCCGCTCCACGCAATCCGCCCAACAGTCGGCTGGAGCAGACCGTGCATCAGGCGCATCAGCACGCTCTTGCCCGCGCCATTGGCGCCGAGAATGATGGTGCTGGGACCGGCCTCGAGCGCGAGGCTCACGCGCTCGATGATGGCCCGGCCGCCCGCGGCGAACGACACCTCTTGCAGTCGCAGCGGCAGGATGGCGCTCACCCGTACCTCCGCTGCGCTGCTTCCTTGATCAAGTGCGCGGCGGCATTGAGCGCCAGCACGATGGCGATGAGCACGATGCCCAGCCCGAGCGCAAGCGGCAGGTCTCCCTTGGAGGTCTCGAGCGCGATGGTGGTGGTCATGACGCGCGTCACGCCGTCGATGTTGCCGCCGACGATCATCACGGCGCCGACTTCCGCGCTGGCGCGACCCAGTCCGGCGAGCACTGCGGTCAGCAGGGAGAAGCGGATGTCCCACAACACCGTGAGCGCACCCCGCAACCCGTCCACGCCAAGAGAGCGCAGCTGCTCTTCGTACTCGCGCCAGGCGTCTTCGACTGACTGACGCGCCAGCGCGGCGATGATCGGCAGCACCAGCACGGTCTGCGCGATGACCATCGCTGGTGGCGTGAACAGCAGCCCAAGTTCGCCGAGCGGCCCGGCGCGCGACAGCAGCAGGTAGATGAACAGTCCCACCACCACAGGCGGCAGCCCCATCAGCGCGTTCAGCACCACGATCACCGCCTGGCGCCCGGGAAAGCGACCGACCGCGATGGCCGCGCCGAGCGGCAGCCCCAGCAGCGTGGCGAGCACGACTGCCGACAGGCTCACCGCCAGACTCAGCCCGACGATCTCCCACAGGCGCAGGTCGAGCGT
>CAZVZV010000010.1:0-26952 GCA_964631735.1 uncultured Enterobacteriaceae bacterium | reverse complement strand
CTCGAGCATTGGGGCTGCCCGTGGAGCCGCGAAGCCGACGGTTCGGTCGCGGTGCGCCCGTTCGGCGGCATGCAGAAGCAGCGCACCTGGTTCGCCGCCGACAAGTCGGGCTTCCACATCCTGCACACCCTGTTCCAGACGTCGCTGCAGTTCGCCTCGATCCGGCGCTTCGACGAGTACTACGTGACCGAGCTGCTGCTGGAGGAGGGGCGCTGCGTCGGCCTCGTGGCCATCGAGATGCGCAGCGGGCAGATGCGCCGTTTCGACGCCAAGGCGGTGATCATCGCCGGCGGCGGTGCGGGGCGCATGTTCCCGTTCACCACCAACGGCGCGATCAAGACCGGCGACGGCATGGCGCTCGCCTACCGCGCCGGCGTGCCGCTGAAGGACATGGAGTTCGTGCAGTACCACCCGACCGGGCTGCCGAGCACCGGCACCTTGTTGACGGAGGCCTGCCGCGGCGAAGGCGGCGTGCTGCTCAACAAGAACGGGCGGCGCTTCCTGCAGGATTACGGCATGGGGCCGGAAACGCCGCTCGGACACCCTGTGCTCAAGACCATGGAGCTCGGCCCGCGCGACCGGGTCAGCCAGGCGTTCTGGCAGGAGCAGAAGAAAGGCAATGCGCTGTCCACCCAGTGGGGGGACGCGATGCTGCTCGACATGCGGCACCTGGGCGAGAAGACGATCAACGAGCGCCTGCCGCTGGTGCGCGACATGTCCATCAGCTACATGGGTGTCGATCCGGTGACCGATCCGGTGCCGGTGCGCCCGGTGGTGCATTACATGATGGGCGGCATCCATACCGACATCAAGGCGGCGACCTCGCTGCCGGGCCTTTACGCGGCGGGCGAGTGCGCTTGCGTGAGCATCAACGGGGCCAACCGCCTCGGCTCGAATTCGCTCAGCGAGCTGCTGGTGTTCGGGCGGCGCGCGGCGCTGAGTGCGATGGAATACCTTCAGTCGGGCGCGCGTGCGGCGCGCGATGCGGCGCTGGCAGCTGGCGCGGCTGCGGCGCAGGCACGCATCCGCGAGCTGATACAAAGGAGCGGCGGCACCGAAACCGTGGCGGGCGTGCGCAAGGAGATGATGCAGGCCATGGAGCAGCATGCCGGGATCTACCGCAGCGGCGAGGGCCTCGCCGAGGCCTGCGCCACGCTCGCCGGCCTGCGCCGCCGCTACCGCGGCATCGAGCTGCACGACAAGACCAATGTCTACAACACCGATCTGCTGCAGGCGCTGGAACTCGGTTCGATGCTCGATTGCGCGGAAGCGGTCGCGCAAAGCGCGCTGGCGCGCAAGGAGTCGCGCGGGGCGCACCAGCGGCTCGACTTCGCCGGCCGCGACGACCAGCGCTACCTCAAGCATTCGCTTTCCCATTATCGAGGCAGCGATGCGCCGCGCGTCGATTATCTCGACGTCGTGATCACCAGATCGCAGCCCGGCGTGCGCGACTACTCCGGAGCCCATGCATGAGCGCGCGCGCAGTCGAGCTCGAGGTTCTGCGCTACCACCCGGAAACGGACCAAGAGCCGCATTTCCAGCGCTATTCGGTTTCCTGCCGCGAGGAATGGGTGGTGCTCGACGCCCTCAACCACATCAAGGAGACCACCGACCCGACCCTGAGCTACCGCTGGTCCTGCCACATGGCGGTGTGCGGCAGCTGCGGCATGATGCTCAACGGCGAGCCGAAGCTCGCCTGCAAGGCGTTTCTGCGCGACTACCAGGGCGTGATCCGTGTGGAGCCGCTCGCGCATTTCCCGATCGAGCGCGACCTGGTCACGGTGATCGACGACTTTATGACGAAGCTCTCGCGCGTCAAGCCGTACCTGATTCCGAAGCAGGTCAAGCCGCTCAGCGAGGGCGAGTACCGCCAGACGCCGGCGGAGCTGAAGCGCTTCAAGCGCTACAGCATGTGCATCAACTGCATGCTGTGCTACTCGGCCTGTCCGGAATACGCCCTGA
This sequence comes from uncultured Enterobacteriaceae bacterium, assembly GCA_964631735.1. Taxonomy (GTDB): domain Bacteria; phylum Pseudomonadota; class Gammaproteobacteria; order Burkholderiales; family SG8-39; genus JAABQT01. Next base: position 24,990 of record CAZVZV010000010.1, on the reverse strand, counting down.
TCCCGAAGTACATCGGCCCGGCGGCGATCGCCCTAGCGCACCGCTACAACCAGGATTCGCGCGACGGCGGCCACGAGCAGCGCCAGCAGGAGATCGCGGCGACCGAGGGCGCGTGGGAATGCTCCTTCGTAGGCGCTTGCTCAGAAGTCTGCCCGGAACACGTCGATCCGGCGGGGGCGATTCAGCAGGTCAAGATCAAAAGCACGGTGGACTGGTATACGCAGTACCTGATGCCATGGCTGAAGAAATGAGCCGCAAGCCCTACGTGCGCAAGATCACGTCGGAGTGGATCTTCCGGCACCCGCGCTACCTGCGTTACATGGTGCGCGAATTCAGCTGCCTGTTCATCGGCGGCTGGACGCTGCTGGTGGTGTGGGGGCTGAGGCAGCTCGCCGAGGGGCCGGCCGCCTGGGCGGCGTTCCTCGAGTGCCTGAAAAGCCCGGCCAGCATCGCGTTCCATGTGCTGGCCCTGGGTTTCGCCGCCTATCACAGCGTCACCTGGTTCAACCTGACCCCGAAGGCGTTGCCGCTGCAGCTCGGTGAGCATTTCGTGCCAGACGGCGTGCTCGCCGGCGCGCATTTCGGCGCCTGGGCGGTGCTGTCTCTCGCGATTCTGTATCTTGCGGGAGCATTTTGAGCATGGCGATCTCGAACAAGCCGATCGTGTGGGGTCCGTTCGCCGCCGGCGGCACGGTCACCGCCTTCCTCACCCCGGCGCTGATCCTGCTGACGCTGCAGGCGGCGCTCGGCCACGCGCCGGACCTGCTGGCCTACGAGCGGCTGCACGCCCTGGCTGGCCACTGGCTCGCCAAGCTGGCGGTGGCGGGGGTGGTGTTCCTGTCGCTCTGGAGTGCCGCCCACCGTCTGCGCATCACCTGCTACGACCTCGGCGTACGCGCCGACGCCGTGGTTGCGACCTTCGTCTACGCCGGAGCACTTGGCGGGACCGTGGCGTCGGTGCTTTACTTGGCGCGGATCTGAAAGGAGGGGGGAGACCCGATGAATCCACCGCCGGTCGCCGCGCGCGAAATCGCCCGGGAAGAGCGCTTCAACGTCGTCTGGACGCGGCAGCTGAACGACGTATTCGCCGACGTGGCGCCGTACTACGACCGGGCGAATTACATCGCCAGCCTGGGGCTGTGGGGCTGGTTCCTGCAGCAGTTCATGCGTACCGTGGACATCCTGCCCGGCGAGCGCGTGCTCGACGTCTGCGCCGGCACCAACGCCATCGGCATCGCACTGCTCAAGCGCGAGCCCACACTCGACGTACACGCCATCGACCGCAGCGCAGCGATGCAGGAGGTCGGGCGCCGCAGCGCGGAGCGGCAGGGATTGCGCATTCACAGCGTCATCCGCGACGTGCACACGCTGCCCTTTCCCGACAATTCGTTCGACGCGGTGACGATCCAGTTCGCCTCGCGCCACCTGCGCATCCGGCGCGTCGCCGAGGAGATCCGGCGCGTGCTTAAGCCGGGCGGGCGCTTCTACCACTGCGACATGCTGCGGCCCGGCAACCGCGCAGTCGAGGGGCTGTACTACGCCTACCTGCGCTTCTGCCTGTGGTTTACGGGCTTCCTGTTCCGCAGCGGGCCCGCGGCGCTCAACTGCAAGGAATATTTCATCCAGGCCCTGCAGATGTTCTACTCCGCACAGGAGCTGAGCGACATGCTGGAGGACGTGGGTTTTCGCGACGTGACCGCGAGGACGGTGTTCTCCGGCATGCTCGGTTTTCACCGCGCGGTGAAGCCTTCTATGGGGCAAAACAGGTAGAATGCGCGCTTTCGGCGAACGGTAACGGGATGCGCGCTCGGCTCGTTGCCGGCAACTGGAAAATGCACGGCAGCCGGGCGTCGAATCGGGCGCTGCTCGATGCGATCGTCGCCGGCGTCAACGGCGTGGAATGTGCCGTTTGCGTGCCTTACCCGTACCTCGCGCAGGGGCAAGAGCGATTGCGGGGAACGCAGATCGCGCTGGCGGCTCAAACCCTGAGCGAGCACGCTTCCGGCGCGTTCACCGGGGAAGTTTCCGCGGCGATGCTGGCGGAATTTGGCTGTCGCTACGTGCTGGTAGGCCATTCGGAGCGCCGCCAAATCTACGGCGAAACCGACGCGCAGGTGGCGGCGAAATTCGCTGCAGCGCGGGCCGCCGGCATCACGCCGATCCTGTGCGTGGGCGAAACCCTGGCGGAGCGCGACGCGGGGCGCACCGAGGAAGTGGTGGCGAGGCAGTTGGACGCGGTGCTCGGCCGCAGCAGTTTCGCGGACGCGGTGCTGGCCTACGAGCCGGTGTGGGCGATCGGCACCGGGCGCACCGCGACGCCGGAGCAGGCGCAAGCGGTGCACGGCTTCCTGCGAAGCAGGGTGGGAGAGGCGACACGCATCCTCTACGGGGGCAGCGTCAAGCCGGAAAACGCCGCGGCGATTTTCGCCATGCCGGACGTGGACGGCGGGTTGATCGGCGGTGCTTCGCTGGTGGCGCAGGATTTCCTCGCCATCTGCGCGGTGGCGCAACGGAAAGGTTGAAGACTATGGATCAGTGGTTGACAGTGGTCATCGTGGTGCACGTGCTGATCGCCCTGGCGATCATCGGCCTGGTGCTGCTCCAGCACGGCAAGGGCGCGGACATGGGTTCCGGTTTCGGCGGCGGCGCCTCGGGCAGCCTGTTCGGCGCCACCGGCTCGGCGAATTTCCTGTCGCGCGCCACCGCAGTGCTGGCGACGGTGTTCTTCATCACCAGCCTGGGGCTCGCTTACCTGGCCACGCACAAGCCGAAGGCAGCCGGAGGCACCGTGATGGACGCGGTGAAGACAGCGCCGGCCAAACCGGCGGTCGAGTCGACCGCGCCGGCCAAGCCGGCCGCCGCGCCGCTCGTGCCGCTCGTGCCGGAGACGCCAGGTTCGAAGGCGCGCGACGTGCCGCAATGAGTTTTAAGGGATAATTCCGTCGAAATGAGGCCCACGTGGTGAAATTGGTAGACACGCTAGCTTGAGGGGCTAGTGGCCTAATCAGCCGTAGCAGTTCGACTCTGCTCGTGGGCACCAAACATGCTGTCTGAGTACTTTCCGATCCTGCTGTTCATCCTCGTCGGCCTGGCGGTCGGGGTGGTGCCCATGGTGCTCGGCAAGCTGCTCGGCCCCAGCCGGCCCGACCCGGAAAAACTCTCGCCCTACGAATGCGGCTTCGAAGCCTTCGAGGACGCGCGCATGAAGTTCGACGTGCGCTACTACCTGGTGGCGATCCTGTTCATCCTGTTCGACCTGGAGATCGCCTTCCTGTTTCCCTGGGCGGTGGTGATCAACGACATCGGCCTGCCCGGTTTCCTGGCGATGATGCTGTTCCTCGGCATCCTGACGGTGGGCTTCGTCTACGAGTGGATGAAGGGTGCGCTGGAATGGGAGTAAGCCGTGAGCATTGAAGGCGTCCTGCAGCAGGGCTTCGTCACCGCCAAGCTGGACACGGTGATCAACTGGACGCGCACCGGCTCGATGTGGCCGGTGACTTTCGGGCTGGCGTGCTGCGCCATCGAGATGATGCATGCGGGCGCGGCGCGCTACGACCTCGACCGCTTTGGCATCGTGTTCCGCCCCAGCCCGCGGCAGTCCGACGTCATGATCATCGCCGGGACGCTGTGCAACAAGATGGCGCCGGCGCTGCGCAAGGTATACGACCAGATGGCCGAGCCGCGCTGGGTGATCTCGATGGGCTCCTGCGCCAACGGCGGCGGGTACTACCACTACTCCTACTCAGTGGTGCGCGGTGCCGACCGCATTGTACCGGTGGACATCTACGTGCCGGGCTGCCCGCCGACCGCCGAGGCGCTGCTGTACGGCATCCTGCAGCTGCAGAACAAGATCAAGCGCACCAATACGATCGCTCGCTAATGCTCGCTCAGACAATCGCCCGATGACGCCCGGGCTGCAGAAGCTGAGCGATTCTCTGGCGCGAGAGGGTTTCGCCCCGCGCGAGCGCCTCAACGAGCTCACCGTCGAGCTCCAGGCCGCAGATTACAGGGCCGCGTGCCTGAAGTTGCGCGACCACGCCGAGCTGCGGTTCGAGCAGTTGATGGACCTGTGCGGCGTGGACTATTCCACCTACGGCGAGCGCGCGCCGCAGGGAGGACGCTTCGCCGTGGTGCTGCACCTGCTGTCCGTCAGCCACAACTGGCGGCTGCGCGTGCGCTGCCTGTTCGCCGACGATGAGTTCCCGCTGTTGCCGTCGCTGCACGAGATCTGGCCGAGCGTGAACTGGTACGAGCGCGAAGCCTTCGATCTTTTCGGCATGGTGTTCGACGGCCATCCGGACCTGCGCCGCATCCTCACCGACTACGGCTTCATGGGCCACCCGTTTCGCAAGGATTTTCCGATTTCGGGGCATGTCGAGATGCGCTACGACCCCGAGCAGAAACGCGTGGTGTATCAGCCGGTCACCATCGAGCCGCGCGAAGTCACGCCGCGCATCGTGCGCGAGGAGCACTACGGCGAGGGCCGCAACTAGCACGATGCCGGAAATCCGCAACTACACCCTCAACTTCGGGCCGCAGCATCCCGCGGCGCACGGCGTGCTGCGGCTGGTGCTCGAGCTCGACGGCGAGGTGATCCAGCGCGCCGACCCGCACATCGGCCTGCTGCACCGGGCCACCGAAAAGCTGGCGGAGACCCGCACCTACCTGCAGAACCTGCCGTACATGGACCGGCTCGACTACGTGTCCATGATGTGCAACGAGCACGCCTACGTGCTTGCGATCGAGAAGCTGGTCGGCATCGAGGTGCCGCTGCGCGCGCAGTACATCCGCGTCATGTTCGACGAGATCACGCGGATCCTCAACCATCTGCTGTTCCTCGGCACCCAGGCGCTCGACCTCGGCGCGATGACGGTGTTCCTGTACTGCTTCCGCGAGCGCGAAGACCTGATGGACTGCTACGAGGCGGTGTCGGGCGCGCGCATGCACGCCGCTTACTACCGCCCGGGCGGCGTGTACCGCGACTTGCCGGATTCCATGCCGCGCTACCACGCACAGCACACGCGCAATGCAGGCACGCTTGCCGACATGAACGCCAACCGGCAGGGCTCGCTGCTCGACTTCATCGAGGATTTCACCGCGCGTTTTCCGAAGTGCGTGGACGACTACGAGACGCTGCTCACCGAGAACCGCATCTGGAAGCAGCGCACGGTCGGCATCGGCGTGGTGTCGCCCGAGCGCGCGCTGGCACTGGGTTTCTCCGGGGTGATGCTGCGCGGCTCTGGCATCGAGTGGGACCTGCGCCGCAAGCAGCCCTACGAGGTCTACGACCGTCTCGCGTTCGACATTCCGGTGGGCAGGACCGGCGACACCTACGACCGCTACCTGGTGCGCATCGAGGAGATGCGGCAGTCGAACCGCATCGTCAGGCAGTGCGTGGACTGGCTGCGAGTCAATGCGGGCCCGGTGATCACCGACAATCACAAGGTTGCGCCGCCTTCGCGCGTGGCAATGAAGGGCGACATGGAACAGCTGATCCACCACTTCAAGCTGTACACCGAAGGCATGCATGTGCCCGCAGGCGAGGCCTATGCCGCGATCGAGCATCCCAAGGGCGAGTTCGGCGTCTATCTCATCTCCGATGGCGCCAACAAGCCCTACCGCATGAAACTGCGCTCGCCCGGTTTCGCGCATCTGTCGGCGATGAGCGAGCTGTCGAAGGGCCACATGCTGGCGGATGCCGTCGCCATCATCGGCACGCTGGACATCGTATTCGGGGATATCGACAGATGAGCGACCGCGCGATGCTCTCGCCCGAATCCCTGCACAAGATCGACCGCGAGGCCGCCAAGTACCCCGCCGGGCAGAAACAGTCGGCGGTGATGAGCGCGCTCATCTTCGCGCAGGACGAGAAGGGCTGGCTGTCGACCGAGACCATGGACACCGTCGCGCGGGTCCTCGGCATGGCGCCGGTGGCGGTGTACGAGGTGGCGAGCTTCTACGGCATGTACAACCTCGCGCCCACCGGCACGCACAAGCTCACCATCTGCACCTGCCTGCCCTGCGGCTTGCAGGGTTCGCTCGAGGCCGCCGATCACCTGAAGAAGAAACTGGGCATCGGCTTCGGCGAAACCACGCCGGACGGCTGGTTCACGCTGAAGGAAGGCGAGTGCATGGGAGCCTGCGCCATGGCGCCGGTGGTGCTGGTGAACAACAAGCGCATGTGCGATTACATGACCCATGACAAGCTCGATGCGCTGATCGACGAGCTGTCGAAGAAAAGCTGACCATGCTCGACTACGGACCCGACGCGATCCTGATGGCCGGCCTGGATGGCGCCAACTGGCGCCTGAAGGATTATGAGAAGCGCGAGGGCTATGCCGCGCTGCGCAGGATCATCGCCGGGAAGATTGCGCCCGAGGCGGTGATCGCCGAGGTGAAGAAGTCCGCGCTACGCGGGCGCGGCGGCGCGGGCTTCCCGACGGGGCTCAAGTGGTCGTTCATGCCGCGCGGCTCCCCGGGCGCCAAGTACCTGGTGTGCAATTCGGACGAAGGCGAGCCGGGCACCTGCAAGGACCGGGATCTCCTGCGCTACAACCCGCACTCGGTGATCGAAGGCATGATCATCGCCGGTTACTCGATGGGCGCCACCGCCGGATACAACTACATCCACGGCGAGATCTGGTCGGAATACGAACAGTACGAGGACGCGCTGCGCGAGGCCTACGCGGCCGGCTACCTCGGCAGGAACATCCTCGGTTCCGATTACAGCTTCGAGATGTACGCGCACGCCGGCTACGGGGCCTACATCTGCGGCGAGGAAACGGCACTTTTGGAATCGCTCGAGGGCAAGAAGGGCCAGCCGCGCTTCAAGCCGCCGTTCCCGGCGAGCTACGGCTTGTACGGCAAGCCCACCACCATCAACAACACCGAAACCTTCGCCGCGGTGCCCTGGATCATGCGCCAGGGGGCGGAGGCCTTCCTCGCGCTGGGCAAGCCGAACAACGGCGGCACCAAGATCTTCTCGGTCACCGGCCACGTGGCGAGGCCAGGCAACTACGAAGTGAAGCTCGGCACGCCGTTCGCGCAGCTGCTGCAGATGGCGGGCGGCATGCGCGGCGGACACAGACTCAAGGCCGTGATCCCGGGTGGTTCCAGCATGCCCGTGCTGCCCGCCGAGCTGATGATGAAGACCGACATGGACTACGACTCGATCGCCAAGGCGGGCTCGATGCTCGGCTCGGGCGCGGTGATCGTGATGGACCAGAGCACCTGCATGGTGCGCGCGCTGGAGCGCCTGTCCTACTTCTACTTCGAGGAGTCCTGCGGCCAATGCACCCCCTGCCGCGAGGGCACCGGGTGGCTGTACCGCGTGGTGAATCGCATCGAAAACGGGCAGGGCAGGATGGAAGACCTGGCGCTGCTCGACAACGTCGCCGACAACATCGCCGGGCGCACCATCTGCGCGCTGGGCGACGCGGCGGCGCTGCCGGTGAAGAGCTTTCTCAAGCATTTCCGCCACGAGTTCGAGCACCACATTGAGCACCGGAATTGCCTGGTGCAGGGCGCGGACACGGAACCCAAGTGGGGCCGGTCCGGCGCGCACGCGATCCGCGCCGTGAAGCAGGCCGCCTAGATGCTCAAGCTCGAGATCGATGGCCGCGAAGTCGAAGTCCAGCACGGCGCCACCGTGATGGACGCGGCGAACAAGCTCGGCATCTACGTGCCGCACTTCTGCTATCACAAGAAACTTTCCATCGCGGCCAACTGCCGCATGTGCCTGGTGGAGGTGGAAAAAGCGCCCAAGCCGCTGCCGGCGTGCGCCACGCCGGCCAGCGAGGGCATGAAGGTGCAGACGCACTCGCCCGTGGCGAAGAATGCGCAGAACGGCGTCATGGAGTTCCTGCTCATCAACCACCCGCTCGACTGCCCGATCTGCGACCAGGGCGGCGAGTGCCAGCTGCAGGACCTGGCGGTGGGCTACGGCGGCTCCGCCTCGCGCTACCAGGAGGAAAAGCGCGTGGTGCTGCACAAGGACATCGGCCCGCTGGTCGCCGCCGAGGAGATGAGCCGCTGCATCCAGTGCACGCGCTGCGTGCGCTTCGGCCAGGAAGTGGCCGGGGTGATGGAACTGGGCATGATCGGGCGCGGCGAGCACGCCGAGATCGTGGCCTTCGTCGGCAAAAGCGTGGACTCCGAGCTCTCCGGCAACATGATCGACCTGTGCCCGGTGGGCGCGCTGACCTCCAAACCCTTCCGCTACAGCGCGCGGACCTGGGAGCTTTCGCGCCGCAGGGGCGTGTCGCCGCACGACGGCCTCGGTTCGAATCTTGTGCTGCAGGTGAATCAGGGCAGGGTGATGCGCGTGTTGCCGCTGGAGAACGAGGCCGTCAACGAATGCTGGCTGTCGGACAAGGATCGCTTCTCCTATGAAGGCCTGAATGTCCCGGACCGGCTGACGCGGCCGATGCTCAGGAACAACGGCACGCTCGAGGAAGTGGACTGGGAAGTGGCGCTCGAGCGTGCTGCCGCGGGCCTCAAGGACGCCGGCATCTTCGCCTCACCGCATGCCACGCTGGAAGAGCTCTACCTCGCCGGCAAGCTGGGCGCGGCAGATTTCCGGCTGCGACACAGCGATTTCTCGGCCGATGGCAAGCGCGCGGGCGTCCCCTGGCTCGGCATGCCGATCGCCGAGCTGGGCACGCTCGACCGCGTGCTGGTGGTCGGTTCCTTCCTGCGCAAGGACCATCCGCTGATCGCGCAGCGCCTGCGCCAGGCCGCCAAGCGCGGTGCGCAGATCCACGTGCTGCATTCAGTGGACGACGACTGGTTGATGCCGGTTGCGAGCAAGACCATCGTGGCGCCTGCGGCGATCCCGGGTGCGATCGCTGCATTCAAGGACCAGCTTGCCGGCGGCGGGAACGCCGCCGTGCTGCTTGGCAATTTCGCGCAACAGCATCCGCAGGCGGCGCAGATCCACGCGGCGGCACAGTCGCTTGGCGTCAGGCTCGGGTTCCTCGGTGAGGCCGCCAACTCCGTGGGCGGCTATGTCGCCGGACTGCCGACCGGGGGCGGCCTGCCTGCGGCAAGCCGCAAGCGGGCGCTGCTGTTGCTCAACGTCGAACCGGCGCTCGACTGTGCGGACTCGCAGGTGGCGGAAAACGCCGGTTTCATCGTCAACCTGACGAGTTGGAAGTCGGACCTGGGCGATGTCCTGCTGCCGGTCGCGCCGTTCAGCGAAACGGCGGGCACTTTCGTCAACACCGAGGGGCGGGTGCAGAGCTTCCAGGCCACCGTGCAGCCGATGGGCGAGGCGCGCCCGGCCTGGAAAGTATTGCGTGTGCTCGGCACGCTGCTCGGCAAGCCGGGCTTCGATTTCGACACCATTGAACAGGTCCGGCAGGCCTGCCTCGGCGACCGGGACGTCGCCAGTCTGCTGTCGAACAAGATCGAGGGAATCGCGCAGGCCGCCCAGGGCGCCAGCGGCATGCAACGCATCGCCGACGTGCCGATCTACTTCGCCGACCCGCTGGTGCGCCGCGCGCCTTCGCTGCAGAGAACGCGCGATGCGCAGCCGCCCAAGGCCTGGATGAACACGCGGCTGCTGCAGAAACTCAGCCTGAGCGCAGGCCAGCCGGTCATCGTGCGGCAGGGCAGCGGCGCCGCGAAGCTGTCAGCGGCCCTGGACGACAAGCTGCCCGAGGACTGCGTGCGCGTGGCGGCGGGGCACGCCTCGACCGCCGGCCTGGGTGCGATGTTCGGCAGCCTGAGCGTGGAGAAGGCGCCGGTGGAGAAGGTGGCCTAGATGGATTGGCGCGCCGCGCTCATCGACACCGCCTGGAGCCTGGCGTACATCGTCGCCATCCTGGTGCCGCTGATGCTGTCGGTTGCCTATCTCACGCTGTGGGAGCGAAAGCTCATCGGCTGGATGCAGATCCGCATCGGACCGAACCGCGTCGGGCCGCTCGGCCTGCTGCAGCCGATCGCCGACGGCGTGAAGCTGCTGTTCAAGGAAATCATCGTCCCGACGAACGCCAGCAAAGGCCTGTTCATCCTGGCGCCGGTCCTGATGCTGATGCCGGCGCTCGCGGCCTGGGCGGTGATCCCGTTCGCACCGGAGGTGGTGCTCGCCGACATCAACGCCGGGCTGCTCTATGTGCTGGCGCTCACCTCGATGGGCGTCTACGGCGTGATCATCGCCGGCTGGGCCTCGAATTCGAAGTACGCGTTCCTCGGCGCGATGCGCTCGGCGGCACAGATGGTGTCCTACGAGCTGGCGATGGGCTTTGCGCTGGTGGTAGTGCTGATGGTGTCGGGCAGCCTCAACCTCTCGGACATCGTCGAAGGGCAGGGCAAGGGGATGTTCGCCGAGAAGGGGCTCAATTTCCTGTCCTGGAACTGGCTGCCGCTCGCGCCGATGCTGGTGGTGTACTTCATCTCCGGCATCGCCGAGACCAACCGCGCCCCGTTCGACGTGGTGGAAGGCGAGTCGGAGATCGTCGCCGGCCACAGGGTCGAGTACTCGGGCATGACTTTCGCGCTGTTCTTCATGGCCGAGTACATGAACATGATCCTGATCGCCACGCTGACCGCGGTGATGTTCTTCGGCGGCTGGCAGCCGCCGATCTCGAGCGCGCTGTTCGACTGGCTGCCGCCGTTCTTCTGGCTGCTGGCCAAGGTGTTCGTGATCGTGTCGATGTTCCTGTGGATCCGCGCCACCTTCCCGCGCTACCGCTACGACCAGATCATGCGCCTGGGCTGGAAGGTGTTCATCCCGCTGACCCTGGTGTGGATCGCGCTGATCGGGCTGTGGATGCAGACGCCGTGGAGCCTGTGGCCATGATCGCGCGCGTGGCCGAATTCTTCCGCTCGTTCCTGTTGCTGGAGCTGCTGCGCGGCTTGATGCTCACCGGCAGGCATCTGTTCGCGCGCAAGATCACGGTGCAGTTCCCGGAGGAAAAGACGCCGCAGAGCCCGCGTTTCCGCGGCCTGCACGCGCTGCGCCGCTACCCGAACGGCGAAGAGCGCTGCATCGCCTGCAAGCTGTGCGAGGCGGTGTGCCCGGCGCTCGCCATCCACATCGAATCCGAGGCGCGCGCCGACGGCACGCGCCGCACCACGCGCTACGACATCGACCTGGTGAAGTGCATCTTCTGCGGCTTCTGCGAGGAGGCCTGCCCGGTGGACGCCATCGTCGAGACGCACATCCTGGAGTACCACGGCGAGAAGCGCGGCGACCTGTACTACACCAAGCCGATGCTGCTGGCGGTGGGCGACCGCTACGAGGAGCAGATCGCGCAGGACCGGGCTGCCGACGCCGCGTACCGTTAAACGACAAGAATAATGCTGGAAACCTGGATTTTCTTTGCCTTTGCGGCGGTGCTGCTGTTCGCGGCGCTGCGCGTGATCACCGCGCGCAACCCGGTGCACGCCGCGCTGTACCTGGTGCTGGCATTCTTCACCGCGTCGGCCATCTGGCTGCTGCTGCGCGCCGAGTTTCTGGCCATCGCCCTGGTACTGGTATACGTGGGCGCGGTGATGGTGCTGTTCCTGTTCGTGGTGATGATGCTCGACATCAACCTGGAGCGCCTGCGCGAGGGCTTCTGGAAGAACCTGCCGTTGGCGGTGGTGGTGGGCGGCGTGATGGCGTTCGAGATGGTGGCGGTGCTCGCGCAGCGTTACTTCGGCGCGGCGCCGCGGCCGCGCGCGCTGCCCGCGGACTACAGCAACACCAAGGAGCTGGGGCGGGTCCTCTACACCCAGTACGTCTACGCCTTCGAGATCGCCGCGGTGATCCTGCTGGTGGCGATCATCGCCGCCATCGCGCTCACGCTGCGCCGGCGCAAGGACTCGAAGTCGCAGGACCCGGCGCGCCAGGTGGCGACGCGGCGCGAGGACCGGGTGCGCATGGTCGACATGCGCTCGGAAAAGCGGCAATGACGGATGCGCTGACGCTGAATCACTATCTGGTGCTCAGCGCGCTGCTGTTCGCCATCAGCGTGGTGGGCATCTTCCTCAACCGGCGCAATCTCATCGTGCTGCTGATGGCGATCGAATTGATGCTGCTGGCGGTCAACCTGAATTTCATCGCCTTCTCGCAGTTCCTCGGCGACCTGTCGGGGCAGGTGTTCGTGTTCTTCATCCTCACGGTGGCGGCGGCCGAATCGGCCATCGGCCTGGCGATCCTGGTGGTGCTGTTCCGCAGCCTGGCCACCATCAATGTCGAAGACCTGGACTCGCTGAAGGGATGAAAGCCCTCTACCTGCTGGTGCCGCTGGCACCCCTCGCCGGCGCCATCCTCGCCGGCCTGTTTGGCCGCAGCATCGGCCGCGCCGGCGCGCACTCGGTGACGATCCTCGGCGTACTGGCCGCCTTCCTCGCTTCCTGCTGGATCCTCACCGACGTCCTGCAGGGCAACACCTTCAACGGCAGCGTCTACACCTGGCTGACCAGCGGCGGGGTGAAGCTGGAAATCGGCTTCCTCATCGACCGCCTGACGGCGCTGATGATGGTGGTGGTGACTTTCGTCTCGCTGATGGTGCACCTCTACACCATCGGCTACATGGCCGAGGATCCCGGCTACCAGAGGTTCTTCGCCTACATCTCGCTGTTCACCTTCTCCATGCTGATGCTGGTGATGGCGAACAATTTCCTGCAGCTGTTCTTCGGCTGGGAGGCGGTGGGGCTGGTGTCCTACCTGCTGATCGGCTTCTGGTACACGCGGCCCACCGCGATCCACGCGAGCCTGAAAGCCTTCCTCGTCAACCGGGTGGGCGATTTCGGCTTCATCCTCGGCATCGGGCTGGTGCTGGCGCATTTCGGCAGCCTCGACTACGCCATCGTGTTCGACCAGGCGCCGTCGCTGGCTGCGCACATGACCCTGGTCTGCCTGTGCCTGTTCGTCGGCGCGATGGGCAAGAGCGCGCAGTTTCCGCTGCACGTCTGGCTGCCCGATTCGATGGAAGGCCCGACGCCGATCTCGGCACTGATTCATGCCGCGACGATGGTGACGGCGGGCATCTTCATGGTGGCGCGCATGGCGCCGCTGTACGAACTCTCGCCGACTGCGCGCTCCGTGGTGCTGGTGATCGGCGCCATCACGGCGCTCTCCATGGGCCTGGTGGCGCTCACCCAGTTCGACATCAAGCGCGTGGTGGCCTATTCGACGCTGTCGCAGCTGGGCTACATGACCGTGGCGCTGGGCGCCTCGGCGTACTCGGCGGCGATCTTCCACTTGATGACGCACGCCTTCTTCAAGGCGCTGCTGTTCCTCGGCGCGGGCTCGGTGATCATCGCGCTGCATCACGAGCAGGACATGCGCCGCATGGGCGGGCTGAAAAGGTACATGCCCGTCACCTACTGGACGTTGCTGCTCGGCGCGATCTCCTCGGCTGGCATTCCCGGCTTCGCCGGCTTCTTCTCCAAGGACGCGATCATCGAGGCGGCGCGCCTGTCCGCCACGCCGGGCGCGGGCTTCGCCTACGCCTGCGTGCTGGCCTGCGTGTTCGTCACCGCCGCCTACACCTTCCGCCTGGTGTTCATGGCTTTCCACGGCGAGCCGAGGTTCGACGCCGCGCACCCGCCGCACGAATCGCCCTTGGTGGTGACGGGTCCGCTGGTGCTGCTGGCGATTCCTTCGGTACTCGCGGGCTGGCTGATCGGTTCCTTCATCAAGATCGACGGCGTCTGGGCGTTCCTCGCCCATGGCCTGGTCTCGCCGCCGTTCTGGCTCGCCGTCGCCGGCATCGCCACGGCGTGGTGGCTGTACCGGGTGCGCACCGACCTGCCGAAGAAGATCGCGCTGCGCCTGGGACCCCTCTACGCCGTGGTGGAACGCAAGTACGGCTTCGACGAGCTCTACGCCTGGCTGTTTGGCGCCGGCGCTCGCGTGGTGGGCACCGGCCTGTGGAAGGCTGGCGACCAGACATTCATCGATGGCCTGGTGGTCAACGGCTCGGCGCGGCTGGTGGGCTGGTTCTCGGCGCTGGCCTCGCTGCTGCAGTCGGGGATGATCTACCGCTACGCCTCGGTGATGCTGCTCGGCGTGGTGCTGATGACCTACTGGTTCCTGCGGATCTGAGATGGCGCTGCTGTCGCTTGCGATCTGGCTCCCGATCGCCGCCGCGCTGCTGGTGCTGGCGGTGGGCGGCGACCGCAACGCGCCGCTGCAGCGCGCGATTGCCCTGGTCGGCGCGCTCGCCGGCTTCCTGGTCACGCTGCCGCTCTACGCCGGCTTCGACGCCGCCAGCGGCGGCATGCAGTTCGTCGAGCTCGTGCCCTGGATCGGGCGGTTCAACGTCAATTACCACCTGGGCGTGGACGGCATCTCGGTGCTGTTCCTGCTGCTCAACTCCTTCATCACCGTGCTGGTGGTGATCGCAGGGTGGACGGTGATCGAGAACCGGGTGGGGCAGTACTACGCGTCGTTCCTGCTGCTCTCCGGCGTGATGAATGGCGTGTTCGCGGCGCTCGACGGGGTGTTGTTCTACGTGTTCTTCGAGGCCACGCTGATCCCGATGTTCATCATCATCGGCGTATGGGGCGGGCCGAACCGGGTCTACGCGGCGGTCAAGTTCTTCCTCTACACGCTGTTGGGGTCCCTGCTGATGCTGGTGGCCCTGCTGGTCCTCTACGGCAAATCGGGCAGCTTCGCGGTGCTCGACTGGCACCGGCTGCCGCTGTCGCTGGAGGAGCAGAAATGGCTGTTCTTCGGCTTCCTCTTCGCCTTCGCGGTGAAGGTGCCGATGTGGCCGGTGCATACGTGGCTGCCCGACGCCCACGTCGAGGCGCCCACCGGCGGCTCGGTGGTGCTGGCGGCGATCATGCTCAAGCTCGGCGCCTACGGCTTCATCCGCTTTTCGCTGCCGATCCTGCCCGACGCGTCGCGCGACCTGGCGTGGATGATGATCGCGCTGTCGCTGGTGGCGGTGGTGTACATCGGCCTGGTGGCGCTGGTGCAGACCGACATGAAGAAGCTCATCGCCTATTCGTCCATCTCCCATATGGGTTTTGTCACGCTGGGATTCTTCGTGTTCAACGCCTGGGGCGTGGAGGGCGCCCTGGTGCAGATGATCTCGCACGGCCTGGTCTCCGCCGCGCTGTTCCTGTGCGTCGGCGTGCTCTACGAGCGCATGCACAGCCGCATGATCGCCGACTACGGCGGCGTGGTGAACACCATGCCGAAGTTCGCCTCGCTGATGTTGCTGTTCGCGATGGCCAACTGCGGGCTGCCGGCCACCAGCGGCTTCGTCGGCGAGTTCATGGTGATCATGGGCGCGATGCAGGCGAACTTCTGGCTGGCCCTCGCCGCCGCCAGCACGCTGGTGTTCGGCGCCGCCTACACCTTGTGGATGATCAAGCGCGTGATCTTCGGCGCGGTGGCCAATGCGCAGGTCGCTGCGCTCAAGGATCTCAACCCGCGCGAGTTCCTGGTGCTGGGCCTGCTCGCCGCGGCAGTGCTCGCCATGGGGATCTACCCGAACCCGTTCACCGAGGTGATGCACGCCTCGGTTGCCGAGCTGCTGCGCCACGTGGCCCAGCCGAAGATCTGAGATGGATCTCAATCTCATCGTCGCGTTGCCCGAGATGCTCCTGCTGGCCGGCGCCTGCGCGCTGATGATCGTGGACCTCTACGTCAAGGACCAGCGTCGCCGGGTCAGCACCTGGTTCGCGCAGCTCGTCCTGCTCTCCTGCGCCCTGGCGACGATGTTCGTATGGGTCGGCACTGGCGGCAAAGTGGTCTACGCCTTCAACGGCCTGTTCGTCGCCGACGTGATGGGCCACCTGCTCAAGCTCGCCGCCTATGGTGCGGTGGCGGCGGCGCTGGCCTACTCGCGCCAGTACCTGCTCGAGCGCGATCTGCTGCGCGGGGAGTACCTCACGCTGCTCCTGTTCGCGCTGCTCGGCACGATGGTGATGATGAGCGCCAACAGTTTCCTCAGCCTGTACCTGGGGCTGGAGCTGCTGTCGCTGTGCCTGTACGCGCTGGTCGCGCTGAACCGGGATTCGGCGGCTTCAGTCGAGGCGGCGATGAAATATTTCGTGCTGGGCGCGCTCGCCTCCGGCCTGCTGCTGTACGGCATGTCGATGATCTACGGCGCCACCGGCACGCTGTCCATCACCGAGGTGGCGCGGCAGATCGAGAACCTGAACGCGACTGCCAGCACTTCGCGCACGCTGCTGGTGTTCGGCCTGGTGTTCGTGGTGGCGGGCCTCGCCTTCAAGCTGGGCGTGGTGCCGTTCCACATGTGGATCCCCGACGTGTACCACGGCGCCTCCACCGCGGTGACGCTGGTGCTGGGCACCGTGCCCAAGCTCGCCGCCTTCGCCATGGCGATGCGGCTGCTGGTCAACGGCATGCTCGGCCTGGCGGCGGACTGGCAGCAGATGCTGGCGATCATGGCGGTGCTGTCGATGGCTCTCGGCAACCTCGCGGCCATCGCGCAGACGAATCTCAAGCGCATGCTGGCCTACTCGACCATCGCGCACATGGGCTTCATGCTGCTCGGCCTGCTCTCGGGCGTGGTGGGCGGCAACTGGCTGAATGCCGCCGATGCCTACAGCGCGGCGATGTTCTACACCGTGGTCTACGTGCTGATGTCGCTCGGCGCTTTCGGCATGCTGCTGCACCTGTCGCGCAAGGGCTTCGAGTGCGAGCGGCTGGAGGACATGCGGGGCCTCAACCGGCGCGACCCCTGGGCCGCGTTCCTCATGCTGCTGCTGATGTTCTCACTCGCCGGCGTGCCACCGACCGCGGGCTTCTACGCCAAGTTCTCCGTGCTGTCGGCCGCGGTGCAGGCGGGGCAGATCTGGCTGGCGGTGACGGCGGTGGTGTTTTCGCTCATCGGCGCGTACTACTACCTGCGCATCGTCAAGCTCATGTATTTTGACGAGCCGGTGGGCGTGGGGGCGCAGGGGCCTGGCCCGGCGCGCGCGCTTCTCTCGGCCAATGCGCTCGCGCTGCTGCTCATCGGCATCTTGCCGCAGCCGCTGAT
Source organism: uncultured Enterobacteriaceae bacterium (assembly GCA_964631735.1). GTDB lineage: Bacteria > Pseudomonadota > Gammaproteobacteria > Burkholderiales > SG8-39 > JAABQT01. The sequence continues at coordinate 8,038 of CAZVZV010000010.1, read as the reverse complement.
GCAGCTGTGCTTCTTCGCCATCAAGTCGCTGTAGTCAAGACCAGTGCGGGGCAGCTGTGGATGGCGCGCTGGGGCGCAGAACTGTAGGGAGGGCCCCATGCTTTGCATAGCGCCACGGCTTGACGTTTAACGTTAAGCGTTATACCCTGCCGAGGTGATCAGGAGCTTCCGCTGCGCCGACACGCAAGCTCTGTTCGAGACCGGTAAATGCAAGCGGTTTTCGGGCATCTCGAACGTCGCGACGCGCAAGCTGGCGCAACTCGATGCCGCGCATACTTTGGAATTCCTTCGCTCGCCACCGGGCAACCGGCTGGAGGCCTTGCGAGGCACTCGCGCAGGACGGCACAGCATCCGCGTGAACGATCAGTTCCGCCTGTGTTTCCGCTGGACGGCGGCCGGCCCGGAAGACGTCGAGATCGTTGACTACCACTGACGGAGAACTGCGATGATTAAAAATGGCATGCGGCCGGTTCATCCCGGCGAAATACTGCGGGAGGATTATCTGGTTCCGCTCGGGTCCAGCGCCAATGCGCTGGCGAAGACCCTGAACGTGCCAGCCCCGCGCATCAACGATATCGTTCGCGAGCGGCGCGGCGTCAGCGCCGATACCGCCATGCGGCTTGCGCGCTACTTTGGTGGCGATGCGCGCTCGTGGCTGAACTTGCAGGCCGCATACGACCTGCGAGTTGCCGAGATCGAAAGCGCGAAGCGCATCGAGCGCGAGATCGCTCCGGCGACAACGTGAAGATCTTGCTCATCCTGACTGCAGCGATCGAGCCAGCGACAGGGTTGATCGCTGCCCTGTTGCTATATAGCGCCGCAGCCGTCGCGGTCCTCGTGCATGCGGCCTTGGGCCTGCCGCAGTTCTTCACATGGCGCTGGCGGTTTGGTGCATCGCGTGCCTGCGGATAAAGAAGTGACCCGGGAAGGGGAAACCATGAGCGCTAAATTATTTCGGCAGATGTCCGTCGCAGTATTGATGTTGTGGTGCGTGGCCTCGGCGCTCGCGCAGTCCAAGGGCGCCGCGCTCGATCGCACCGTGTTGCCGATCCCGGAGCCGCAGTTGAAGCCGATCACCGAGTTGGACGCGCGCAATGCGAAGGCGCCGGCCCGCTTCGAGGTGAAGGCCCCGGCAGGCGCGCCGAACGTCGTGATCGTGCTGATCGATGACATCGGCTTCGGCCACAGCAGCGCCTTCGGCGGACCGATCCGCATGCCCACGCTGGAGAAGCTGGCGGCCGGCGGCCTCAAGTACAACCGCTTCCACACCACCGCACTCTGCAGCCCCACCCGCACGGCCCTGCTGACCGGCCACAACCACCATGCCAACAACGCCGGCGCGATCATGGAGCTCGCCACGGCTTTTCCCGGCAACACCGGCGTGCGCCCTCGGACCATCACGCCACTGGCCGAGATCCTGCGCCAGAATGGTTACAGCACCGCCGCCTTCGGCAAGTACCACGAAACTCCGCCCTGGGAGGTCTCGGTCTCCGGTCCCTACGACCGCTGGCCCACGGGCTCCGGTTTCGACAAGTTTTACGGCTTTATCGGTGGCGAGACCAACCAGTGGGCGCCTGCCATCTACGACGGCACAGTGCGCGTCGAGCACAGGCAAAGCCCCGACTACCACTTCACCGTGGACATGACCGACCAGGCGATCAACTGGGTCAGCGCCCAGCAGACCCTCACGCCGGGCAGGCCTTTCTACCTGTACTTCGCCACCGGCGCGACGCACGCCCCGCACCATGCGCCCAAGGAGTGGATCGCGAAGTACAAAGGCGAGTTCAGCGGCGGCTGGGACAAGCTGCGCGAGGAGACCTTCGCGCGCCAGAAGAAGCTGGGCGTGATCCCGGCCAACGCCAAGCTCACCCCTCGGCCCAAGGAGATCCCTGCCTGGGCGGACATGAGCGCCGCGCAGAAGCGGCTGTTCGAGCGCCAGATGGAAACCTTCGCCGGCTTCGCCGAGCACACCGACCACGAAGTGGGACGGCTGGTGGCGCAGTTGCAGGCCATCGGTGCGCTGGACAACACGCTCTTCTACTACATAGTGGGTGACAACGGTGCCAGCGCCGAAGGCGGGCCGGAAGGCACTTTCAACGAGATGATGGCGCTGAACGGCATCATCGGCAAAGCCGACCAGATGATGCAGCACATCGACACCTGGGGCAGCCCGACCACGTTCCCGCACTTCGCCATCGGCTGGGCCTGGGCGGGCAACACGCCGTTCCAGTGGACCAAGCAGGTGGCCAGCCACTTCGGCGGCACGCGCAACGGCATGGTGCTGCACTGGCCCAAGGGCATCAAGGCCAAGGGAGAGATTCGCAACCAGTTCCACCACGTGGTCGACGTGGCCCCAACCGCGCTGGAAGCCGCGAAACTGCCGCAGCCCAAGGTCGTGAACGGCATCAAGCAGCGGCCGATGGATGGCGTCTCGATGCTGTATTCGACCGACAACGCCAAGGCCGCCGACCGGCGCAAGACCCAGTACTTCGAGATGTTCGGCAACCGCGGCATCTACCATGAGGGCTGGACGGCCAGCACCCGGCATTCCATCCCCTGGGACATGACCGCGAAAATACCCGCCCTTAAGGACGACGTGTGGGAGCTCTACAAGGTCGATGAGGATTTCAGTCAGGCGAATAACCTGGCCCAGAAGCACCCGGAGAAGCTGAAGGAGCTGCAGGCGGTCTTCATGAAGGAAGCCGTCCGGAACAACGTGCTGCCGATCGACGACCGGCGCGCCGAGCGCTTCAACCCGGCCATCGCAGGTCGTCCCGACTTGCTGGGCGGACGCAAGACGCTGACAGTCTACCCAGGCATGACGGGCATGATGGAGAACGCCTTCATCAATGTGAAGGGCGTGGCCCACACCGTCACCGCCGAGGTGGAGGTGAAGGACGCGAAGACGCAGGGCGTGATCATCGCCCAGGCCGGCGCCTTTGGCGGCTGGGTCCTCTACATGAAGGACGGCAAGGTGCGCCACGAGTACAACTTCTTCGGGCTGGAGCGCACCAACGTCGCGAGCACTACGGCCCTCGCGCCCGGGAAGCACACGATCGTCTACGAGTTCATTCCGGATGCAGCCAAGCCGGGCACGGGCGGGAAATCCATCCTGAGCATCGGCGGCAAGAAGGTCGCCGAAGGGAAAATTCCGAAGACCCAGCCGTTCATGTTCTCTGCGGATGAAGGCGCGGACGTGGGGCTCGACGGCGAGACCAACGTGTCCAACGACTACCAGCAGGGCAACAACGCCTTCACCGGCAAGATCTTCAAGGTGACTGTCACGCAGAAGTAAGGTGCAAAGCTCTTATCAGCGGCGCGCCCGTCCTGCACTTTTGGGGCGGGCGCGGCAGTTGAAAAGAAGTCGAAGGGGTTCCTGACACCTTTTCCACGTCCTCGCCGGCTGAAAATATGAGGCTACTCAGAGGGTCGCATGCGTCCTCTCGGCAGTTGCGGCCCGGTGTTTTCTCAATAGAAACAATACATTGTTCTGGGGTAAAGTCAGGACACCCCACTGGGTTGTATTTGGGTGCTATTGGGCGTGTTTATGGTTAATGGGTGTTATTGGGTGTAGTATTGGCTCCATGATTCGAGCCGAGAGCATCCAGATCACCCCGGAGATCCTGGGTCTGATTGCCAGGGTCGACGAGTTCAAGGGCGCGTGGCGCGCCCTGGGCACGCTCGCGCCGGATCGATTGTCTGCGTTGCGACGCGTGGCGACGATTGAGAGCATCGGCTCATCTACCCGCATCGAGGGCAGCAAGCTGTCCGACCGGGAAGTCGAGCGCTTGCTGTCGAACCTGCAGATCAAGAACTTCACCACCCGCGACGAGCAGGAAGTGGCGGGCTACGCCGAGGTGATGGAGCGGGTTTTCTCGTCCTGGCAGGACATCGCGCTCACCGAGAACCACATCAAGCAGCTGCACCGCGACTTGCTGGTCTACAGCGAAAAGGACGCGTGGCATCGTGGCAACTACAAGACATTAGGCAACAGCGTTGCCGCGTTCGACGAAAACGGTGCGCAGCTCGGCGTGGTGTTCGAAACAGCCACGCCCTTCGACACACCGCGCCTGATGACCGAGCTGGTGACCTGGATGCAGGAGGAACACGGTTCTGAGCGCCTGCATCCGCTGCTGCTGATCGGCTTGTGCGTCGTTGTCTTTCTGGAGGTACATCCCTTCCAGGACGGCAACGGGCGGCTCAGCCGCGTGCTGACCACGTTGCTGCTCCTGCAGGCGGGCTACGCCTACGTGCCATACAGCTCGCTTGAGAGCGTGATCGAGCGGAACAAGGAGGCCTACTACCTCGCCCTGCGGCAGACGCAGGGGACGATCCGCACCGACAAGCCGAACTGGCAACCCTGGCTGGTGTTTTTTCTGCGGTCGCTGGCCGAGCAAGTGCTGCGCCTTGACAAGAAGATCGAGCGCGAGAAGCGGGTGCTCGCGCCGCTGCCGGAGCTGTCGCTGCAGATCGTCGAGTTCGCACGCGAGCACGGCCGTGTCACGATGGGAGACGTCATCCGGCTGACTGGCACCAGTCGCAACACGCTCAAGCAACATTTCCGGGCGCTGGTCGAACAGCGCCACCTCCACCAGCACGGCAGTGGCCGGGGTGTTTGGTATGAGTTGCTGTGACGGCTCGCCTGCGCGGGCATGACGGCTATTCAGACCATCCTGAAGCGAATAACAATTATGAAACGAACGCACCTCGTCGTGATGAGCCTCGCCCTTGCCACGGCTATTTACCCGGCGTAGGCGCAGCGGCCGTCTGCCGCGCCAGCCAGCACGGCTGCGGTGGCATCCAGATCGCAGGTGGCGTTCGGCCGTGTTGACCGGTCGCTGGGTGCGGCCAGACGGAGGCTACGTGATCAGCGTCAAGGTATAATTCATGGACGCGCAGCTGAACCGACGAAATTTCCAAGGGGCGAAAATGAACAAGCTGTCCCGATTCCTGCTGGCATTCCTGATGGTCGCGCTGGCGATCCTTCCCTGGGCGCGCGCGCAGGATGCCGCGCCGCCGCCGTTCAAGAAAGAGGAGATCGAGCAGTTCGTCGCGCCGATCGCGCTCTATCCCGATTCGTTGATCGCGCAGATCCTGATGGCTTCGACCTATCCGCTGGAGATCGTTTCGGCGGCGCGCTGGTCGAAGGCGAATCCAGGCGTGAAGGACAAGGCGCTGGAAGACGCGATGCAGAAGCAGACGTGGGACCCGAGCGTGAAGTCGCTCACGGCATTCCCCAGCGTGCTGGCCATGATGAACGAGAAGCTCGACATGACCCAGAAGCTGGGCGACGCCTTCCTCGGCCAGCAGAAAGAAGTCCTGGACGCCATTCAGCGGCTGCGCACCAAGGCGCAGGCGGCGGGAAACCTGAAGAGCAGCAAGGAGCAGACCGTTTCCACCGCGCAGGAGGCGGGCACTACCGTCATCAAGATAGAGCCGGCGAACCCGCAAGTGGTTTACGTCCCGACCTACAATCCGACGGTGGTCTACGGCCCGTGGCCCTATGCCGCCTATCCGCCGTACTACTACTATCCACCCGGCTACGCGGCGGCGACGGTTTTCTCGTTCGGCGTCGGTCTTGCGGTGGGCGCCGCGATGTGGGGCAATTGCAACTGGGGTGGAGGTAACGTCAACGTCAACGTCAATAAGTACAACAGCTATAACAAGACGAACATCAGCAACAGCAACTGGAATCACAATGCAGAGCATCGCAAGGGCACGCAGTATCGCGATTCCGCCAGCCAGCAGAAGTATGGGAAGGGCCAGCAGCAGGGCGAGAAGTCTCGCGAAGAATTCCGCGGCCGCGCCGAGCAGGGCCGGCAGGACATCGCGCGCGGCGGCGCTGACAGTGTGAAGGGCGGGGCCGGCGATCGCGCGGGTGGTGCAGGCGACCGGGGCGGCGGCGTTGGAGATCGGGCTGGCGGCGCGGGTGATCGGGCGGGAGGTGCGGGCGACCGGGCAGGCGGCGCTGGCGATCGCGCTGGAGGTGCGGGTGACCGCGGTGGTGCCCAGCGCTCGGCAAGCAGCGGTGCTACCCAGCGCACGGCAAGCAGCGGTAGCAGTAGCCGACAAGCCGGCGGATTTGACGGCGTCGGCCAGGGCGGGCAGACCCGCGCGCAAAGCGATCGTGGAGCGTCGAGCCGCGCGAGTGCGGGCGGTGGCGGTGGTGGTGGTGGACGTGGCGGTGGTGGTGGACGCGGCGGCAGGCGCTGAGAGCTGAATCGGAACTGCAGATAAACGCAGACTAACGCGGATCGGGAACGACCATGAATTCAAACCACACTGGACTTGCAGGAGCGCTCTCACGCGCGATGGGCATTGTTGCATTGGTTTCCATGCTCGGAACTGCATCGATCACCCTCGCGGCGGAGGCCAAACAGAAAACTTACGCGACGCCGGAGGAGGCCGTGAAGGAGTTGATTGCCTCGGTAAAATCCGGGGACACGAAAGCCATGCTGGCGGTCCTGGGGGCAGGTTCAAAGGACATCGTCCAGTCCGGCGACGCCGTGGCCGACAAGGCAGGGCGCGAGCGCTTCGTTAAATCCTACGAGGAGGCGAACCAGCTCGAGAAGTCCGGCGACTCGAAGGTCGTTCTCAGCACCGGCAAGGACCAGTGGCCATTTCCGATCCCGATCGTGAAGGATGCCGCGGGCTGGCGCTTTGACACAAAGGCGGGCAAGGAGGAGGTCATCAACCGCCGCATCGGCCGCAACGAGCTGTACATGATCCAGTCGATAAAGGCGTACGTGGACGCGCAGCGCGAGTACTACCTGCGCAACCCGCAGCAGGACAAGCTCTCGCACTATGCGCAAAGATTCATGAGCGCCCAGGGCAGGAAGGACGGCCTGTATTTCCCGACGAAGGCGGGGGAGCAGGCGAGCCCGCTCGGTCCGCTCTTTGAAAGCGCAAAGACCGAGGGCTACACCAAGGGCGAGGGCGGCAAACCCTCCCCGTATCACGGCTACCACTTTCGCATCCTGAAGTCGCAGGGGCCGGATGCCCCGGGCGGAGCCTACAACTACGTCGCGCAGGGCAAGATGATCGGGGGCCATGCGCTGATCGCCTGGCCGGCCACCTACGGCAACTCGGGCGTCATGACTTTCATGATCAACCACGACGGCGTGGTGTACGAGAAGGACCTCGGCCCGGATACCGCAGCCGCCGTGCAGAAGATCACCAAGTTCAACCCGGACAAGACGTGGCAGCGCGTCAAGGAAGGCATGTAGGAAAAAGGCGAATTCATGGGCGCGGCATTGCCTGGCATCAGGCGACGCGACCGCCATTCGCCTGGCACGTTTCGCTTGGGGCTCACACCTTCGAGGCCCACGAAACGCGGCGCAATTCGATCGAGATGACCGGCGCGCCGGCGAAGCGCTAGGAGCGAACGCGAACCTCGACGCGAATCGGATTTGCAATCTACTCTGACTGTATCAACTCAGGAACCTGGCGGACCATGTCGAACCGTATACGATACATTCTTGCTTTCACGGCACTGAGCATACTGGCGGCTGTCCTGCTGCCGGCCATGCCGCAACCCCGGGACTACCACGACTTCGCCGACCATCGGGAGATGCTCGGGGTCGTCAATTTACTCGATGTTGCATCCAGCATCGGATTTCTTCTTGCCGGTATTGCCGGGCTGGTCGTGGTCATTCGCCCGCGCACGCGGTTCGTGCTTGACCATGAGCGCTGGCCGTACGCTATTTTCTTCTCAGGACTGCTGCTGACCGCGGCAGGCTCCGCCTACTATCACCTGGTGCCGGACAACGAGCGGCTGTTCTGGGACCGGCTGCCGATGACGATCGCGTTCATGTCGCTGATCGCGGCCCAGGTCGTCGATCGCATCAACGTGCGGGCGGGGCTCGCACTGGTGCTGCCGATGCTGCTGGTGGGGGCGGCTTCCGTCATTTATTGGCGCGTGACGGAGCGGGCGGGCGTCGGCAACGTCGTGCCCTATGCAGTGCTCCAGGGATATTCCGTGGTGATTCTGCTGGTGATCGCACTGCTGCAGCCATCACGTTACACGCGCGGCAACGAT
>CAZVZV010000009.1:0-6625 GCA_964631735.1 uncultured Enterobacteriaceae bacterium | reverse complement strand
GCGGACGACGCTTCCAGACTTCGGTCGCCTGCTCGAAAGCGTGCGCCAGCTGCAGCACGCCAAAGTCGTCGCGATAGCGGCCGACGATCTGCAATCCCACCGGCAATCCTTCAGCCGTAAATCCGGCCGGTACCGAGATCGCAGGGTGGCTGGTGATGGTCACGTAGTAGCAGCTCTTCATCCAGTCGAGGTAGTTGCCGAGCTTCACGCCCGCAATCTCGGTCGGGTACTCGGTGTCCACCGGAAACGGCGGCAGTTGGTTCACCGGAGCGAGCAGGAATTCGTACTTCTCCAGGAACTTTCGCATGCGATGGTACAACTCGGTGCGCAGTACCTCGGCACGCCCAATCTTCGCGCCGTCGAGCGCGAGCCCCTGCTCGATGTTCCAGATCACGGTGTCCTTGAGAAGCGCTCGATGCGTCTTCATCATCGGCGCGTAGCGCAGGGCGAAGGACACTGCGCGCAACGTCTCAAAGGCTTCCGTGGCGCCAGCGAAATCCGGGCAGGCCTCCTCGACGATACAGCCGAGCGACGCGAACACTTTGCGCTGCTGTTCGAGGACATTCGTGACGGCCGGCTCCACCGGCAGGCCGCCGAAGTCCTGCGTCCAGGCGACGCGGACTTTCTTGAAGTTTCGCTTCAATGACTTGTTGAACAGGCTGCCTGGTTCGCTGATGGACACCGGGGCTCGCCGATCCGGCCCCGCCATCGCGGAAAGGAGAAAGGCTGCATCCTCCACCGTGCGCGCGATCGGCCCGAGCACCGGCTGGGAGTCCCAGGCGTTCGCCGCCGGATAGGTGGGCACGCGGCCCGGCGTCGGCCTGAAGCCCACCACGTTGCAGTAGTTGCCCGGATTGCGCAGGCTCGCGGCAAGGTCCGAGCCGTCGGCGAAGGGCAGCATGCCGCAGGCCACCGCAGCGGCGGCGCCGCCGGAAGAGCCGCCGGAGGTCTTTGTCAGGTCATAGGGATTGCGCGTCGCGCCGAACACCTTGTTGAAGGTGTTGCTGCCCGCGCCGAATTCCGGCGTGTTGGTTTTCCCCAGCGTGATCGCGCCCGCCGCCTTCAAGCGCTCGACGATCAGCGCGTCTTGCGTGGGCACGAAGTCCTTGTGGATGAGGGAGCCCCTGGTGGTGCGGATGCCCTTGGTATCGAGCAGGTCCTTGTAGGCGATGGGCAGTCCGGCGAGCGGGCCATGAAACGCCTTCCTGCGGTCGAGCGCTTTGGCCTGCTTCAGCGCTTGCTCGGGCAGGAAGGTGACGATGGCGTTGACCTTGGGATTGACACGCTCGATCTGCTCGATGAACGCGCGCATCACCTCGGTCACCGAGATCTTGCGCGTGCGAATCAGCCTGGCGAGTCGCCGGGCGGATGCAAAGCAGAGATCCATCACATCAGCACGATGTCGTACTGCTCCTGCAGGTAGCCCGGCTCCACCTGCAGCCCGATCGGCTTGCCGATGAAGTCCGACAGCATGGCGACGGAACCCGACTCCTCCTCCTGCAGCAGGTCGATCACGGCTTGCGCGCCCAGCACACGGAACTCGCGCGCGCTGAAGGCGCGCGCCTCGCGCAGGATCTCGCGCAGGATGTCGTAGCACACGGTGCGCGCGGTCTTCACCTCGCCGCGCCCGCCGCAGGTCGCGCAGGGCTCGCACAGCACGTGGGCGAGCGACTCGCGCGTGCGCTTTCTCGTCATCTCCACCAGGCCGAGCTGGGTGAAGCCGTTCACCGTCATGCGGGTGCGGTCGCGCGCGAGCGCCTTCTTCAGCTCCGCCAGCACTGCGGCGCGGTGCTCTTCCAACTCCATGTCGATGAAGTCGGCGATGATGATGCCGCCGAGGTTGCGCAGGCGCAGCTGGCGCGCGATGGCCTGCGCCGCCTCCAGGTTGGTCTTGAACACCGTGTCGTCGAAGCTGCGCTGCCCGACGAACCCCCCGGTGTTGACGTCGATGGTGGTCATCGCCTCGGTCTGGTCGATGACCAGGGTGCCGCCCGACTTGAGGTCCACGCGCCGCGACAGGGCTTTCTCGATCTCGGGCTCGACGTTGTACAGGTCGAACAGCGGCCGCTCGCCGATGTAATGCTCCAGCTTGGCGCGGACAATGGGGGTGTAGCTTTCGGCGAAGGCGGCGAGCTTGTGGAAATTCTCGCGCGAGTCCACCAGTACGCGCGCGGTGTCCTCGGTCACCATGTCGCGCAGCACGCGCTGAGCGAGCGACAGGTCCTGGTACAGCAGCAGCGGCGGCCCGGCGCCGAGCGAACGTTGGCGGATGTCGGTCCACAGGTGGCACAGGTACTCGACGTCGGTCTTCAGCTCGGCATCGGCGGCTCCTTCGGCCAGCGTGCGGATGATGAAGCCGCCTTTCTCCTCGGCAGGCAGCAGCGCCTTGAGTTTCTCGCGCAGCACCTGGCGGCCGCTCTCGTCCTCGATTCTCTGCGAGATGCCGATGTGCGGGTCCTGCGGCAGGTACACCAGCATGCGCCCGGCGATCGAGATCTGCGTCGACAGGCGGGCCCCCTTGCTGCCGATCGGGTCCTTCACCACCTGCACCAGCACCGGCTGTCCCTCGGCGAGGATCTTCTCGATCGGCTTGGCGGCCTCGCCGTTGGGCTTCCTCTGCTCCCAGATGTCCGCCACGTGCAGGAAGGCCGCGCGTTCCAGCCCGATCTCGACGAACGCCGACTGCATGCCCGGCAGCACGCGCGCCACGCGCCCCATGTAGATGTTGCCCACCAGGCCGCGGTTTGCCGCGCGCTCGATCAGTAGTTCCTGCACGCTGCCGGCCTGAATCACCGCCACGCGCGTCTCCTGCGGCGTGATGTTAACGAGTACCTCGTCGCTCACGCGAGGCCCCCATCTTCTGCAGCAGTTGCGCTGTTTCGTAGAGCGGCAGCCCGACGATGCCCGACTGGCTGCCGCGGATCTCGGCCACGAACAGGGCTGCGCGCCCCTGGATGGCGTAGGCGCCTGCCTTGTCATCGGATTCGCCGGTGGCGACGTAGTCCTGCACTTCCTGCGGCGTGAGCTCGCGGAACTGCACCTCGGACACCGACAGTGCCGACTCCACCTGGTCGTCGTACTGCAGCACCACGGCGGTGAGCACCTCGTGGCGCTTGCCTGAGAGTGCAGCGAGCATGGCGGCGGCTTCGGCGCGGTCGGCCGGCTTGCCGAAGATGCGGCCCTCCAGCGCCACTGTGGTGTCCGCGGCGAGCACGGGGTGGCGCGGCAGGTTGCGCTCGAGCATGCGCTGCCAGCCGGCGGCGGCTTTGGCGCGCGCTACGCGCAGCACGTAGTCGCGGGGCGCTTCATCCGGCAGCGGGTCCTCGTCCACGTCCGCTGTTCCGCCCGGGCGGTTGCGGAACAGAAGCAGGTGGAATTTGACGCCGATGTGCCCAAGCAGTTCGCGCCGGCGCGGGCTGCGCGAGGCGAGGTAGATGCTGCGGTCGACCGGTTGTGCCATGGCTGCGCCGAGCGGGGCAGTGTAGCAAAGCTACTCCCGGTGATACGGATGTCCGGTGAGCAGCGTTGCCGCGCGGTACAACTGCTCGGCGAGCAGTACCTGCGCGAGGGCGTGCGGCAGCGTCAGCGACGACAGGCGCAGCAGCAGCGCGGCGTCCTTCCTCAACTGTGCGTCGAGGCCGTCGGGCCCGCCGACGACAAACGCGGTGGGCGCCGCGTCGCCGATCCACCTGCCGATCTGCGCCGCCAGCTGCGCGGTCGTGAGATCGCGCCCGCGCTCGTCCAGCGCGACGACGCGCGCGCCCTTGGGCACGCGCGGCACGCAATCCACCGCGTAGCCGCGCGGCATGCGGCAGAGGTACTGGTCGCGGGCCGCGAGCGCCCAGCCGCGCAGCCTAGCGCCGCTTGCGACGAGCAGCAGCTTTGCCACGCGCTGCCTTCACCGGGCCGGCCAGCTTCACCTGCTTGCCGCCCCAGATCTCCTCCAGGTTGTAATAGCTGCGCACCGCCGGGTGCATCACGTGCAGCACGATGTCGCCGAAGTCCACCAGCACCCAGTCGCCCGTCGCCTGGCCTTCGACGCCATGCACGCGCGCACCGAGCCCGCGCAGCTTGTCCTGCGCATGGTCGGCGAGCGCCTTCACCTGGCGGTTGGAATCGCCGCTCGCGATCACCACGCGCTCGAAGAAGGGCGAGAGGCGCCCGACGTTGAACACCACGATGTCGCGGCCTTTCACGTCCTCGAGAGCCTCGACCACGGCGCGCTGCTTTCTGCGGATGTCCATCAGGAGTACAGCTTGTGGCGCGCGATGTAGTCCGCGACCGCCGGCGGCACCATGCCCGACAGGTCCTCGCCGCGCCGGGCGCGCGCACGACTTTCGCTTGCCGAGATGGGCATGGGATCCATGGGGACGACTTTTACAGCGCGATTCTCCGTTGCAAACCCGGGGCGGGCGAACAGCGCGATTCTCGCAAGCTTTCTGAGTTCCTCGGGGCGATGCCAGGAATCCAGTTTCGCAAACTGGTCCGCACCCATCAGTAAGTAGAGGGGAATGTCCGGTCCAATCTCCGAACGCAGGCTCCTGAGCGTATCGACCGTATAGGCCGAAGCGCCGGCGATCAACTCCCGCGTGTCGATTTCATAGCGCGGCTCGCCAGCGAGGGCCAGTCTCAGCATGGCGATCCGATGCTCGGGCGATGCGACGGCCGCGTCGCGATAATGCGGCGCACCGGTAGGAATGAAAAGAACCTTCTGCAAGTAAAGTTCCTTCAGGGCGGCGCGCGCCATCGCAAGATGCGCGTTGTGCACGGGGTCGAAAGTACCGCCGAGCAGGCCGATCACGAGGCCGGCCTTCGTTCCGCCGCAGGACGCAACAGAGGCGCGAGCGCCGCAAGCCCGAGCAGCGGGCCCGGCAGCAGCAGCAGGAAAAGCCACTCTGCACCGAGCGGTGCGGCCGCCTGGTTCAGCAGCTGAATGCTGACGAGCGTGATCGCAAAGCCTATGCAATTGGCGATGGTCAGCGCCGACCCAACCAGTTCGCGCGGCGCATTTGCTGCGTTCAACGCCGAGAACTGCGGCGAATCGCCGGCCACCACGATTCCCCAGAATAACAGGAACGCCAGGAACAACGGCGTCGGCGCATGGAACAGGATCGGCGACAGGGCGCAGCACGCGCCTGACGCCGCAAGCTGGGCGAAGGCGACCGGGGCGCTGCCCGCGCGCAATGACGCCAGGCCGCCGGCCGCGCATCCGAGAAATCCCGCACCGATGACCGCGAACGCCCACATCGATACGTTGAGCGCCTGCGCTCCCTGGGCGGCGTGCGCGGCGATGACGAAGGGGACGAACGCCCAGAACGCATACAACTCCCACATGTGGCCGAAGTAGCCAAAGGACGAGGCGCGAAACGACGGCGAGCGGAAGATGATTGCGAGCGCGCGCGCGTCGAACTTTGCGCCTTTCGCCAGGAAGGGCCCGTCGGGAACCAAGGTGAACATCAGCACGCCGCCAAGCGCGGCGATCACCGAGACGGCTAGCATGACGGTTTCCCATGCTAACGCCTGCCCGAGCCCCTTCAGAAGATGCGGAAAGCTGGTACCGACCACCAGTGCGCCGACCAGCAAGCCGAGCGCGTTGCCGAGGTCGCGTTGATACCAGCCAGCGGCGATTTTCATTCCGACCGGATAGATTCCGGCCAGGAAAAACCCCGTGGCGAAGCGCAAGCCGAGCAACGACCACAGGCCTTCGCCAAACCACACCACTGCTGCGTTGAACAGCGCTGCGAGCAGCGCGCAGGCGAAAAAGACCGCGCGGGGCGAGTACCGGTCAGCGATGGTGAAGAACGCAAATGCCAGCGTGCCCGCGATAAACCCGAGTTGTACCGAGGAAGTGACGTAGCCAAGCGCTTCGCCGGACAGGCCCCAGCTTTGCTGCAGATCGCCCAGCACCGCGTTGCCGGCAAACCACAGCGACGTGCCGGCGAACTGCGATGCAATGATCACCGGCAGGACTCGGCGCGGACGAGTCAGCTGCGGATCTCTCCGTGGCCGAGCACCACGAACTTCTGCGTAGTGAGGCCTTCCAGCCCGACCGGGCCGCGCGCGTGCAGCTTGTCGGTGGAGATGCCGATCTCGGCGCCCAGGCCGAACTCGTAGCCGTCGGCGAAGCGCGTGGAGGCATTCACCAGCACCGAGCTCGAGTCCACTTCGCGCAGGAAGCGCTGCGCGCGCGCCTCATCCTGCGTGACGATGGCGTCGGTATGCTGCGAGCCGTAGCGGGCGATGTGCTCGATCGCCTCATCGAGCCCCTGCACCACGCGGATCGAGACGACGGGCGCGAGCCACTCGGTGGCGTAGTCCTGCTCGGTGGCGGGCCTGGCCTCGGGCAGGAGCCTGCGCGCGGCGTCGTCGGCGCGCATCTCCACCTGCTTGGAGCGGAAGATCCTGCCGATCTCGGGCAGCACCCTCGGTGCGATGCCTTCGGCCACCAGCAGGGTTTCCATGGTGTTGCAGGTGCCGTAGCGCTGTGTCTTGGCGTTGTCGGCGATGCGCACCGCCATCGCCGGGTCGGCGCGATCGTCCACGTAGACGTGGCACACACCGTCCAGGTGCTTGAGCATCGGGATGCGCGACTCGCGCATCAGGCGTGCGATCAGTTCCTTGCCGC
>CAZVZV010000008.1:0-20481 GCA_964631735.1 uncultured Enterobacteriaceae bacterium | reverse complement strand
GCGATCTGGTCGTAGACGCTGGAGGAGACGCAGATGCCGCCGGGATCCGCGATGCCCTCCAGCCGGGCGGCCACGTTGACGCCGTCGCCGAGAAGGTCGTCGCCTTTCACCATCACGTCGCCCAGGTTCACACCGATGCGGAACAGCATGCGCTTGGCTTCGGGCAGACTGTCGTTGCGGGTCTTCAGCGCGTCCTGGATCTCGACCGCGCAGCGCACTGCCTGCGTCGGGCTGACAAACTCGGCGAGCACGCTGTCGCCGGCAGTATTGATGATGCGGCCTTCGTGGAACTCGATGATGCCGTCGATCACCGAGCGGTGCGCCGAGAGGACCTTCATCGTCCCCTCTTCGTCGGCGGCCATCATGCGGCTGTAGCCGACGGCATCGGTCGCGAGGATCGCGGCCAGCTTGCGTTTGACGGGGGTGGCGTTCACGGGAGGCCCCAAAATCTAGCCCCTGCGGCGCCGCAGCGCAATCGGTTCTAGAATTGCCGGCATGGCGCTCGCCGCATTCAATTTCGCAAGGTGGATCGACGAGCACGCGCAGCTGCTCAAGCCCCCGGTGGGAAACCAGCAGGTGTTCAAGGAGGCCGGCGACCTGGTCGTGATGGTGGTCGGTGGGCCGAACGCGCGTACCGACTACCACGACGACCCCTACGAGGAGTTCTTCTACCAGTTGCGCGGCAATATGGTGCTGGGAGTCGTCGAGGACGGCAAACCGCGCGACATCCCGATTCGCGAAGGGGAAATCCTGCTCATTCCGGCGCACCTGCGCCACTCGCCGCAGCGGCCCGAGCCCGGCTCGGTGGGGCTGGTGGTGGAGAAGGTGCGGCCGAAAGACGTGGATGACGCCTTCGAGTGGTATTGCCCCAGGTGCTGGACGCGGGTGCACCGCATCGAGGTCAACGTGCAGGACATCGTGAAAGACTTGCCGCCGTTGTTTGAGGACTTCTACGCGGGACCCCGCAACTGTCCCAGCTGCGGCCATGTCCACCCGGGAAAGGCGGCATGAACGCGATCGACATGCATTCGCACTTCTTCCCGCGCGAATGGGAAGACCTGCACAAGCGCTTCGGCGGCGACTGGCCCTGGATGAAGCACCTCGGCGAGGGCAAGGCGCTGGTAATGATGGGCGAGAAGGAGTTCCGACCCGTCACCTCCGCTTGCTGGGACGCGGAGAAGCGCCTCGAGGAAATGGACCGTGACAGCGTGGACCTGCAGGTGATGTGCTCCACGCCGGTGCTTTTCGCATACGCGCGGCCCGCGGCACAGGCGCAGTACTGCGCGCAGCTGTTCAACGACGCCGGGCTGGAGCTTGCGGCACGCGGCCGCGGGCGCCTCAAGACTCTGTGCCAGGTGCCGTTGCAGGACACGGACGTCGCGTGCAAGGAACTCTCTCGCGCCATGAAGTCAGGCCACCTCGGCGTGCAGATCGGCAACCACGTCGGCGAGCGCGACCTCGACGACGAGGGCATCCTGACCTTCCTGCAGCACTGCGCCAGCGAAGGCGCGGCGGTGCTGGTGCATCCCTGGGACATGATGGGCGGAGCGCGCACGGCGCGCTGGATGATGGGCTGGACCGTATCCATGCCCGCCGAGACGCAACTCTCCATCGTCGCGCTGATCCTTGGCGGCGGCTTCGACCGGCTGCCGAAGAACCTCAGGATCTGCTTCGCGCACGGCGGCGGCAGTTTCGCATTCCTGCTTGGCCGGCTGGAGAATGCCTGGCGCAACCGCGATGTCGCGCGCGGCAAATCGGCGCAGCCACCCAGCGCCTACACGGAACGCTTCTATGTAGACAGTGCGGTGTTCGATGCGCGCGCGCTGCGGCTCCTGGTCGAGGTGATGGGCGAAGACCGCGTGATGCTGGGCTCGGATTATCCGTTCCCGCTGGGCGAGCAGCGCGTGGGCAAGCTGATCCGCGATATGCAGGCCTTGAGCGCCGCCGCGCGCCAGAAGCTCCTGGTGGACAACGCGCGGCGCTTCCTCGGCCTTGGAGCCTGAACCTTGAAAGTCGCGATTCTCGAGGACTACCAGCGAGCGGCGCCCACGCTCGAATGCTACGCGCGGCTTGCGGCCCATGAAGTCGAGGTGTTCAGCGAACCCTTGCAGGGCGAGGACGCGATCGCGGCATGCCTGGCGCCGTTCGAAGCGGTGGTGCTGATTCGCGAGCGCACGCGCATCACCGCGACGCTGCTGGAGAAGCTGCCGCAGCTGAAGCTGGTGGTGCAGACCGCGAAGATCGGCCCTCATGTGGATGTCGCCGCGTGCAAGGCGCGCGGCATCACGGTGTGCGACAGCACTGGCAATCCGGTGTCCACGGCGGAGCTGACCTGGGGATTGATGCTGGCCGCGGCGCGCAACCTGGTGAGCGAGGTGGAGCGCGCGCGGCTGGGGCAGTGGCAGGGAAGCGTGGGATTTGCGCTTGCGGGCAAGCGGCTCGGGCTGCTGGGCTTCGGCCGCATCGCGCAGCGCGTGGCGCGCTACGCGGCGGCGTTCGAGATGCCGGTGAGCGTGTGGGGGCGCGAGAGCACGCTGTCCCGCGCGAAGGAGGCAGGGCTCACGCCAATCGCCTCACTGCCGGAATTCATGGCGCAATGCGACGTGGCCTCGGTGCACCTGCGCCTGAATGCGGAGACGCGCGGCTTGATCACCTATTCGCACCTGTACGCGATGCAGCCGGGCTCGCTGTTCGTGAACACCAGCCGCGCGGAGCTGGTGGAGCCTGGTGCCCTGGAGCGCGCTTTGCGCGCGGGACGGCCCGGGGCGGCGGCGATCGATGTATTCGAGAACGAGCCGCTGTTCGGCGAGGTGCCGGGGCTGCTCAAGATGCCCAACGTCACCGCGACGCCGCACCTTGGCTACGTCGAGCGGGCCAGCTACGAGAAATATTTCGGCGACGCCTTCGACGCGGTCAACGCCTACGCGGCGGGGAAGCCGGTGCGGGTGGTGGCGGGCTGAATCAGCGCGCCACCACCTGTTCGCTCTCTTCCTGCTGCAGCGCGAAGATCGACGTGTAGCCTTTCGACCAGTCCGGCGGGATCAGGCACGGCCGCGGATCATGGTGCGCGTACTGCGCACGCTTGCCGCGCAGCACGAACTGGTCGTGCCTGGGCTTGATCGGATTCACTGTATAGGGGAAGGCATCCGCCGAGGTCATCGTATTCAGGAGCAAAGGCCGGCCGAGATCCGATTCGTTCCTCGCCGAGTAGTGCAGCGTCCGGCAGTTGTGCAGGGTCAGCGAACCCGCCGGGCCGGGGAGGAACGCGGCCTTGGACAGATCGAGTTTCGCGCAATCGGCCTCCGACAGGCATCCGGTCCAGTTACCCTTCGCGTCGTACTGCGAAAGCATCGGGTCGATCATGTGGCTGCGGGGCATGACCGCGAGCGGCCCCTGCTCCATGCCGCAGTCGTACAGATAAGTACCCACCGTGAGCGGCGAATAATTGGTATGCGGCCAGAAGCTGATGTCGTAGTGCCACTTCACCTCCTCGCCGCCGTGCGCCCACTTGAAGTTGAGCTTGGAGTGGTGGAATTTCACGTCGGGTCCGACGAGATCCGCCACGATGTCCGGCATCGGCGAATTCACGCAGTAGTCCCAGAAAACCGCGTGCTGCTCGACCGGATTCGACACGCGGCGCAGCCGCGGCGCATCGGCTCGATGGCCGGGCTCGAGGTCGAATACCACATCTGATTGCGTCACTGCCCGGCTGCGCTTGACCAGTTCGTCGGTCGCCGCGCGCAGCTTGGAGATCCACTCTTCGCCGATGGCGCGCTCGAGGCGGAGATAGCCCTCGTTGAAGTAGAACTCCCTCTGTGCCTGGGTCAGCACTTTCGGCGGGATCTTGAGGATCTGTTCCGGTGTCATGGCAGGGCTCCTTCGCGACAATTCCTCATCATGAACTCAAATTGGCTGGAGACGAAGTTCGCGTTGCCGACGCCGACGTCGATCAGCCAGGCGAGCGGCACGCCTTCGCCCAGCAGGCGGCGCTGGAAGCGCTCGAGCAAATCGGCCCGCTCGCGCACCGCAGCCGGCGCCACGCGCTCCTCGAGCGCGAAAGCGGCCAACGCTCCGGCGGCCTCGCCGACGTTCCACTCGATCGGGTGCAGGCGATAGCAGCCGTTGGTGATGTGCGTGGTGCCGAGGCACTTGCCGCCGGCGATGAGGTTGGTGACTCGTACCGGCAGCAACGCCCCCAAAGGGATCTGAAAAGGCCTGGTTCGGCAGCTGGCACCGACATCCTCCGGGCCTGAGCGGTGGATGTCGATCGGATACCAGCCGACGCCGACGGAATCCGGGAAGTGCGCGGCGCATGGCCCTCGCTGGTAGTTCGTCGACACTTCCTGCTCGACGATCGTCTTTTTCGCCCGGATGCGCCGCGACTCGCGGATGTAAGGATGCTTGCACAGGCCGTCCGCCGTGCCCATCACATCGGGCCGCAGGCGGATCTCCGGCGCGCCGAGCCGCTTGCCCGTCGCCGGCGCTTCCGTCTGCAGCCAGTGCAGGAAGCCCAGGCTCACGCGCTTCGCGTCCTGCAGCGCCCTGGCGGCCTCGAGTGGCGGGCAATCAAGAATGCTCCGGTCGCGGTAGTCGTTACCCGGCCAATTGAACAGGGTGAGGTCGCGCTCGACGCTGCCGGCAAACGATGCCTGGTCGAGCAGCCGCCGGTAGGTCCACAGCCCGCCCTTGGTCCCCGGCATCGTGTCGTACAGCCGGTACTCGAGCCAGCCGCTCGTCTCGCCATAGATCTCGCCGCCATGCACTTCGATGCTCAGGCTGTAGGGCTGCGCCGACCGATAGTGCTCATACTTCTCCGGACGGGGAATGACGTGGCTTTCGTCGTCGCCGCGGCGCTCGCAGGCAAACGTGTAGGTGAAGCTTTGCACGCAGTGCGGCTTCGGTTCAGCGGGCTGCGCCTGCTTCTCGCCTGTCTGCGCGACGGTTTCCGCGCCGATGACGTGCTCCGCCCCGCACAACGGCAGCAAATCGCCCAGCTCGGTCGCGTCGACGACCAGTTCGGGGCGGAACCGGACCAGCTTTCCGTCATCGAGTCCCATCGCGATAACGACGGTGACACGATCACCTTCGGTAGTCACGGCAACGGTTTTCATGCGGCGATGGATCGCGAGCCGGCCGGCCTCGACGTGCGGCCGCAGCATCTGCTCGATCACGCCAACGGCTGCGCGCGGCTCGAACGCGAGCCGCGTCACCCAGCAGGCGCCGGGATTGAAATCGGCGCGGTGGCCGGCCTCGCCGGCACTGCCCCGGTAGTGATCGCGCAGCATGGCCCGGAACCTGTAGTAGCTGGCGGTGCCTCCAAAGGCCTCGATGTGTTCGTGCTCGTCGAGCGCGGAGACGCCTTGCGCCGTCATCTGGCCGCCCAGCCAGTCTGTTTCTTCGAGCAATACCACCCGCCGGCCAGCTCTAGCCGCCGCAAGCGCTGCGGCGACCCCGCCCGTGCCGCCTCCCGCGATCAGGATTTCGCAGGACTCGTTGCGCGCCGATTCATGTCCCGCCACCGGCAGCACCGCCACTGCCGGGTCGCCGCTCGCCGGCACACGCATGACATCGACCACGGCATCCAGTGATCGTTGCAAGGCGCCGCCCTCACTTCGCCATCGTGCCCGGCAGCCACAGCGCGATCTGCGGAAATGCGATCACCAGGCCGAGCGCGACGACCTGCAGGCCCAGATAGGGCCAGATCGATCTGAAGATGTCGCCGAGGGAGATGCCAGGCGGCGTGACCCCCTTCAAGTAGAACGCAGCCGGGCCGAAGGGCGGCGAGATGTAGGAAATCTGCATGTTCATGCAGAACAGCACGCCCATCCACACCGGATCGAAGCCGAGCGCAATCACCACCGGCACGAAGATCGGCGCCGTCAGCAGCAGGATGCCAATCCAGTCGATGAAGCAACCCAGCACGATCCAGATGACCTGGATCATGATGACGACTCCGATCGGTCCGACAGGCAGCGAGGTCATTACGTCCTGGACCAGCTTGGTGCCGCCGGCGAGGGTGTAAACGCCGATCAGCGCCGAGGAGCCGAAGAAGAGCCAATACAGCATCACCGTGACCTTGGCCGTGTCCTCGGCCGCCAGGCGCAGCTTGGTCCAGGAGAACTTGCCGTTCCACCACATGGCGAGCACAGCGCCGAGGACGCCGACCCCTGCGGCCTCGGTGGGCGTCGCCCAACCGAAATACAACGAGCCAAGCACGCCGAAAGCGACCAACGCCGGAACGACGAGCTCGCGCAACAGGGCGATCTTCTCCCGCAGCGTTATCGCCAGCTCCGCATCGCTTGCGGCGGGCGCGAAATCCGGCCTCTGATGGCAGCGGATCACGATATAAGCGATGTACATCGCCGCGAGCATCAGCCCGGGAACGACGCCGGCCGCATAAAGCTCGCCGATGGATACCCCCGCAGTCAGGCCATACATGATGAACACCACGCTTGGCGGGATCAGCGTTGCCAGGCCGCCGCCGGCGCAGATGCAACCGAGCGCCAGCTCTTTCTTGTAGCCGCGCGACAGCATCGCCGGCAGCGCCACCACCCCCATGGTGACGATCTCCGCGCCGATGACGCCCACCATGGTCGCCATCAGCGCGCAGGAAATGATGACCGCGACCGCCAACCCTCCGCGTATCCTCCCGGCCCAGACGTAGGCGGCGCGAAAAATCGCCTCCGCAATCCCGGCGCGTTCCAGCACGCAGGCCATGAAGACGAACAGCGGCACCGACACCAGCACGTAATTGCCCATCAGCGTGAACACGCGGCTCACCACCAGCGTCAGCCCGGGCCAACCGAACAGCGCGACGGCGAACACCACGGCCACCGCTCCGGTGGCAAAGGCAAGCGGCAGTCCGGTGAGCAGAACGGCGACGAATACCGCGACGAACAACAGGCTCAGCAGTTCGATGCTCACGACGCGCGGCTTTCCGGACGCGCCACGCCCGTGTCGCGCAGCAGGTTGGCGATGCCTTGCAGGAGCAGCAGCGCGGCCGCAATCGGGATCGCCAGCTTGACCGGCCAGATCGGCGGGTTCCATGGCGTGCCGGTGCCCTCGCCTTGCAGGAACGAGGTCCATCCCATGGTGGTGCCGACCCAGATCAGCGCGCCGGCGTAAAGCACGAAGAAAACGAAAGTAAAAAGATCGAGAATCGCGCGCGCCCTGGCCGACAGGCGCTCATAGATGATGTCGATGCGCACGTGGCGGCGATGCGCGAGCGCATAGCCACCGCCGATCAGGTACGCGACCGCCGACAGGTAGACGGTGGTCTCGTTGCTCCACAGCGTCCCCTGGCCGAACACGCCACGCGAGACGACTTCGTACAGGACCGCCAGCGTGACGCCGAAGATGGCGAGCGCCCAGAAGCGCCCGACCCCGCTGTTGACGCGATCGACCAGATCGCAATAGCGATCGACCAGCGAAACCCGCGCCGGGGGTGGATCGCTCTGGCCCCCGGCCGCGCGATGCGCCTCGCTCAAGCCACGACCTTGAGGTCCTTCAGCCAGGCCAGTTGCGAGTCATACGCGGCCTTGGCAAGCGGCGTCTTCTTCGACCATTCCTCCCAGGTGCGCTGCGCGAGCGGACGGATCCTCGCCATTTCCGCATCCGGCCACGCTGCCGTGTTCACGCCCTTCGCAGCCAGCTCGTTCGACACGCGCGCATCGTCGACCGCGACGCGCTGCACCTGGTCCCAGGTCCATTCGCGTACCGCGGTGGAAACCAGCGCCTTCAGATCGTCGGGCAGCTTCTTCCAGGCGTCCATGTTGACCGAGAACTCCTGCATCGGCATGGAGTGGAACAGCTTGGTCGGGTTTTTCGCGATGGCGTGGAAGCCCATACGCTCGTTCATCGACACCGTCGCCCAGTCGGCGGCATCCACCACCCCCTTGTCGAGCGCGGAATACACCTCGCCGCCGGGAAGCACCACGATCGAGGCGCCCAGCTTGGTGAGAATCTCGGCGGTCATGCCCTGCGGCGAGCGGAACTTGACGCCTTTGAAGTCCTCCATCCTGTTGATCGGTCTCTTCGAAACGATGGACTCCACGCCCCACCAGCTCGCGCCGACCACATGGATGTTGTACTTGGCATAGCCCTCGCGCAGCAACTGCAGGCCGCCGCGATGGTAGAACCAGGCTTCGGCCTGCCAGGGATGCTGGTAGCCGAACACGAAGTCGCTGATGACGGCCAGACCGGCGTCCTTGCCGGTCCAGTAGCCTGGCCAGGATGCCTGCGCCTGCAATACCCCGGCGCTGACCGCATCGAGCGTTTCGAATGCGCCGGTCACTGCGCCGGCGGCAAATGGCTGGATCACCAACCGGCCGTTCGAGGCGGCCTTGACGCGGTCGCAGAAATCCACGAAGCACTTGTGGGTCAGTTCCGCGGCGCTCCACAGTGTCTGCGCGCGCCAGGTCGTGACCTGCTGCGCTCTCACGATCGCAGGCGCGCCGGCAATCGCTCCGCCCGCGCCCGCGACGGTTGCGGCTTTAAGGAACTTTCTTCTGGTCATTGTCATTTGCTTGTCTCCCCCTGAGGAATGTATGCCTGCGGGAATCCTCGCCCCGTTGGGATGCGGTAGTCAAGCTCAACGCAAAGATGCCGGCAGGCGGCGCTGCGACGCAGCACGAGGATGCCCATAGTTTCTGCGTCGCCGTCCAGCGTTAATATTCGGTAACCAAATCAATCGCAGCCTGAGGAGGCACGCATGGCCGAGGCCGCCAAGCCCGCGGAGCGCAAGAGGCGCACGATCACCGAAATCCGCGATTCGAAAAAAGCCGGCGAGAAGATGGTCTATACGTCGGTCCTCGATTACACCTCCGCAAAATGGGCGGAGGCCGCCGGGGTCGACGTGTGCGTGGTCGGCGACAGCCTGGCGATGACCTGCCACGGCTATCCGAGCACGATCCCGGCGACGATGGAGATGATGGTGTTGCACGCGCAGGCGGTGCGGCGCGGCTCGCCGAACACCTTCGTGCTCGGCTGCATGCCGTACCAGAGCTACCACACCGTCGAGCGGGCGCTGACGAATGCGACCCGCTTCATGCAGGAGGCGTCCTGCGACGCCGTGAAGCCGCAGGGCGGCAAGTCCCAGGCGCACATTCTCAAGGCCCTGGTCGACGCGGGGATTCCAACCGCCTCGCACATCGGACTCACGCCGCACACCATCGCGATGTTCGGCGGCTTCAAGATCCAGGGGCGCACGGCGGATGCGGCCATGAAAATACTGGAAGACGCGTTCGCCATCCAGGACGCCGGCTGCTTCATGCTCGAGTTCGAGGCGGTGCCGGCGAAGATCGCCAGGGTGATCTCGCAGCAGCTCGAAATCCCGACCATCGGCATCGGCGCTGGCGCCGGCACTGACGGCCAGATCCTGCTCTCCTACGACCTGCTCGGGGTGTTTACCGACTTCAAGCCGAAATTCACCAAGCGCTATGCCAATGTCACTGAGGTTGCGGTCGCCGGTCTCAAGGCCTACGCCGCCGACGTCAGGGCGGGCAGCTTCCCGGACGACGACCACAGCTATGGCGTCGACGAAAAGGAGTACGAGAAATTCCTCGGGCTGGTGGAAAAGCGCCGGCACGCGTAGCGCTGCGTCTAACACAGTACAATTCATGCTCCAGGAAGCGCCTATGGCAGAGCTCGTCGACAGCCACAACCCCTCAGAGCGCCAACTGAAGTTCCGCGCGCAATACCAGGCGGAAATCCACCCGCTGTACAGCGGTCCGGTGCACGTTGGGGTGATGTACGTCGTCGGCCTGTCCGTCATCGCGTGGTGCCTGTCGCGGCTCGAGAACGCGAGCTGGGAATGGCTGCTGGTGATCCCGGTATTTTTCTTCTCCAACATGTTCGAGTGGTGGATCCACAAGTACGTCATGCACCGGCTGGTCGACGTCTGGGCGCTGCGCGCGATCTACGACCGGCACACGCGCCAGCACCACCAGTACTTCACCGATAGCGAGATGACGGTCAGCTCGACGCGCGAGTGGCGGATCATCTTCTTCCCGTGGCGCGCGCTGTTTACGTTCATGGCCCTCGGCACGCCGTTCGCGCTCGTGCTCGGCTGGCTGCTCAATCCGAATGCGGGCTACGTCCTCATGGTGACGATGATCAGCCAGTACCTCATCTACGAGACGTTCCACTACTGCTGCCACGTGCGCGACAACTGGTTCGTGCGCCACGCGCCGTTCGTCAATACCATCCGGCGCCACCACGCCGCACATCACAATTTCGGGATCATGATGGCGCGCAACCTCAACCTGACCTTCCCGATCGCCGACTGGGTCATGGGGACAAGCGATCTGAACCGCGGCCTCATCGGGACGCTGTTCAACGGCTACAACGAGGATCACGTCAGGCCCGAGCTGAAGGCCACCATCGAGCGGTTCCGCCGGCCGGATGCGCCAGTGACGATCGACGGGCCGATCGAGCAGCAGCCGGCCTGAGGCTACGGCGGCGCGCAAATCGATTACCAAGTGGAGGGGGAGACATGAGCACCACCAGACGTGAGTTTTTGAAGGTCGCAGGCGCTGCCGTAGCGGCGGGTGCCGTCGGAGCGCCGGCGGTCGTGCAAGCCCAAGCGCGGCCCGGGGTGCCGCCCGGGCCGGTTCGAATCGGCGTCCTCGCGATCCGCGCGGGGATCGCGGCCCCGGTCGGTGTCGCCGGGCAGCGCGGCACGGAGTGGTGGGCTGAGCGCGTTAACCGGTCTGGGGGCATCCTCGGCCGCCAGGTCCAGCTCGTGATCGAGGAGGAGTCCAATCCAAAGGACACTGTCGAGCGCTATCGCAAGCTCATCCTTCAGGACAAGGTGGACGTCGTCGTCGGTGGCATCTCGACCGGCGTGACGCTCGCGCTCGGTCCGGTGGCCGAGGATCTCGCCACTCCCTGGCTGGCGTGGGACGGCACCACGCAGAAGGGCGTGGAGGAGACCATGCCCAACCCGAAATGGGCGTTCCGCAGCGTCGACAACGAAGTGGAGGCGATCGCGGCCGCTATCCACACCGCGAAGTACTTCAAGGGCATCAAGACCATCGTCGGCATCAACAACGACTACTCGTACGGCCACGACTGCTGGCAGTCCTACCAGCGCGTGCTCAAACGCCTGGGCATCGACGTGAAGCCGGTCGCCGAGTTCTTCCCCAAGCTCGGGGTGACGGACTTCACCTCTCACATCGCTGCCATTCAGCAGGCGAAGCCCGACCTGCTGATGACCTCGTTCTGGTCCGGCGACACGACGATCCTGATGAAGCAGGCGTCCGCGGTCGGGCTGTTCAAGAACATGAAGGCCGTCTTCACCACCGGCGGCGGCGTGCATGATTCGCTCAAGAAGGAGTTCACGCCCGAGGGCATCCTGCTCGGGTACAACTCGATGTACTTCGACGATCCCAAGGGCAGCGCCCTGCTCAAGCAGTTCGTGCGCGAATACAAGGCGAAGCACAACGAGTATCCGCCGTATGAGTGCGACCACGCCTACTTCTGCGCCGAGTCCTACAAGGCCGCGGTGGAGAAGGCCTACGCGCAGGCCAAGCAGTGGCCATCCAAGGAGCAGGTGGTCATGGCGCTCGAAGGCATCGAAGTGGACTCGCTCTCCGGCCGGCGGGGCTGGCGCGAAGATCACATCCAGATGTGCAATTTCTACCAGGGCATCACGACGCACAAGAACGCGTACGACTTCGTCACTATCGATCCGATCGAGGTGATTTCCACCACACGGGCGATGAAGCCGCGCAACACCAAGCTGTTCGACTGGATCGATTCCTGGAAAGTCTAGCGTGCGCCTGACGTGACGACCGCGCACGTCGTCAACGTCCTGCTGAGCGGCGTGTTCCACGCCGCGATCCTGTTCCTCGTCGCGGCGGGGCTGCAGGTCGTGTTCGGCGTGCAGAAGATCTTCAACCTCGCTTGCGGCTCTTTCTACGCGCTGGGCGCGTACGCGGGCGTATCGGCGGTGCAGTGGTACATCGGCGCGGGCGGGCCGCCCGCGCTCTTCATCATTCCGCTGGCGCTCGCCGGATTGCTGGTGGGCCTCGCGGGGGCAGTGGTCGAACGGGGGTTGCTGCGGTTCGTGTACGGCCGCGACGAAACCTTCCAGCTCCTCCTCACGTTCGCCGTCGTGCTCATGATGGAGGACCTGATCCGCATGACCTGGGGGACCTCGCCGCGCTCCACCGGCGGGCTCTACCTTGCCTACGGCCAGGCGCCGGTGCTGGGCGCGACCATCCCGGTCTACAACCTGATCGTCATCGCGGCGAGCGTCGCGATCGCCCTGGGCATCGGTTGGCTGCTCACGCGCACAGCGTTCGGCCGCATCATCCGCGCGACCGCCGACAACCGGGAGATGGCCGAAGCGCTGGGCGTGGACATGGGCCGCGTCTACGTCAAGGTGTTCACGCTCGGCACAGCGCTCGGGACGCTCGGCGGGGCGTTGGTAATTCCCGCGACAGCGACGATGAGCGAGATGGGTATCGAGCTGATCGTCGAGGCGTTTGCCGTGGTGGTGATCGGCGGCCTCGGCAGCATGCGGGGCGCGTTGGTCGGGGCGCTCGTCGTGGGCGTGCTGCGCGCGGTAGCCATTGCGGTCTATCCGGCGCTCGAGATGCTGGTGATCTACCTCGTCGTGATCGCCGTGCTGGTGTGGCGGCCCCACGGTCTGTTTGGCCGGAGCTCGGCATGAGCGGGCGTCTCGCCCTTGGCCTGGCGCTCCTCGCCGCTGCCGTCGTCCCCTGGGTGGCACCGATCCACTATGCGCTGCTGATGCTGCCCGTCATGGCGTATGGGGTGATCCTGCTCGGACTCAATCTGCTGTTCGGGTACGCGGGACTGGTCTCGTTCGGTCACGCGCTTTTCATCGGCATCGGCGCGTATGCCGGAGCGTTTCTGACTGCCCATACGCCGATCCGCTCGATGGAAGTGACATTGCTCGTTGCGGCAGTGCTGGGTGCGGTGGTCGCGGTCCTGGTGGGGGCGCTCTGCGTACGCTACGTGAAGATCTACTTCGGCATGCTGACGCTCGCATTCGGGATGCTGTTCTACACGTTCCTGCTCAAGTTCTACGCGCTCACCGGCGGCGACGAAGGCATGCCTGTGGCGCGGCCAGTGCTTCTGGGCCTGTCTCTGGACATGCCGAAAACGGATTACCTGGTGGGCCCGTACTACTACTACACGCTCGCGGTCCTGATTCTGGCCACGCTGGTCATGTGGCGCATCGTGCATTCGCCGTTTGGCCTGTGCCTGCGCTCGATCCGCGACAACCCCGCCAAGGCCGAATCGCTCGGCATCGGGGTCACGCGCTACCGCTGGGGCGCATTCGTGATCTCCGCCGTGTACGCTGCCGTGGGCGGGGCGCTGCTCGCGCCACCGACGGGCAACGTCGACCCGACGCTCGTCTACTGGACCCACTCCGGCAACATCGTGTTCATGGTGCTGCTGGGGGGCTTCAGCCATTTCTTCGGTCCGGTACTGGGCGCGTTCGTCTTTATCTACCTCCAGGACGCGGTGATGTCCGTCGTGCCCTACTGGCGGCTGGTGTTCGGCGCGATCCTGGCATTCATCGTAATTTTCGCACCCTCGGGGCTCATGGGCGTCTTTGCCCGAGCGCGGCCGGCGGATGCGGGCAGCCGATGATCCTCGAGGCGCAAGGGCTGCGGCAGTTCTACGGCCAGTTCTGTGCGCTCGACGGCGTGAGCCTGGGGATCAGGGAGGGCGAATTCGTCTCGGTGATCGGACCCAATGGCGCGGGTAAGTCGACGCTCATCGACGTCCTGACGGGCGTGCTCCGCCCGAGCGCCGGCACGGTGCGCTTCAAGGGCAGGGACATCGCGGGCATTGGACCGGCGGCGCTCGTACGGCTGGGAATGGCGCGCAGCTTCCAGCTCGTGCATATCTTCCCCGATCTCACGGTGCTCGAAACGCTGCAGGCCGCGGTGGTATCCAGGCTTGGGCGGGGAAAGCAGCTTTTCGCATCGCTCAGCGCGGACCGCGAGGTGCAGGAGGCTGCCCTCGAGGTGGCCGAGCTGTTCGGCCTCGGCGGCAAGTGCCACGTTCCGGCGCGCACGCTCCCGCAGGGTGACAAGAAGCTCGTCGACATTGCCTCGGCGTTCGCGCTCAAACCCGAGATCATTCTGCTCGACGAGCCTACGAGTGGCGTGAGCACCGCCGAGAAGGGCACCATCATGGAGGTGCTCGTCGGCGCGTCGAAGCGCATGGGCCTGCGCGCGATCATCCAGGTCGAGCACGACATGGACATCGTGTTCGGATACTCCGACCGCATCATCGCGCTCCACCAGGGGAAGGTGCTCGCGGACGGCCCGCCGGACGCCATTCGTGCCGACGCACACGTGGTGGACATGGTGATCGGCCGGCAACGGGCGCACGCGTGACCATCCTCGCTGTGCGCGCCATCGACGTATATATCCAGACGAGCCACATCCTGCGGCGAGTCTCGCTCGAGGTCGGCGAGCGGGAAGTGGTCTGCCTGGTGGGGCGCAACGGCGCGGGCAAGACGACCACCCTGCGCGCGATCATGGGTTACCTGCGGCCGCGCGCGGGCCAGATCGTCCTGCGCGATCGCGAGATCCACGGCCGGCCGACCCACGAGATCGCGCTGCTTGGCATCGGCTTCGCGCCGGAGGGCAGCGGCATCTTCCCCGATCTCACCGTGGCCGAGAACATCGAGATCTCGACCTGGACCCGGCCGGCCGGCCGGCCCGCTGCCGAGCGCATCGCCATGGCGTACGACGTGTTCCCGGGGCTCCGGCGCTACATGGCGCGCAAGGGCCCGGAGATGAGCGGCGGCGAGCGCAAGATGCTGTCCATCGCCCGCGCCCTGGCGCTGGATCCTGAACTATTGGTGCTCGACGAGCCGTTCGAGGGGCTCTCGCCGGCGATCATTCCTGAGGTCGCTGCGGGCATCGCCCAGATCACCAAGCTCGGGCGGTCGGTGCTCATGGTCGAGTCGAACATCCATCACGTTCCCGAGTTCGCGACGCGGCTCTACGTCATCGAGCGCGGCGAGATCATCTTCGGCGGACGCCCGGCGGAGGTGCACGCGGATCGGGCCGTGATGCGCGTCATCGGCGGCTAGACAAGGAGGCAATCATGCGCAGCGTCGCAACCCAGCGCGCCAAAGCCGAGGCGTTCCGCGCGCTCCATGACGGTCCACGCATCCTGGTGATCGGCAGCGTGTGGGATCCGCTGAGTGCGCGGGTCTTCGAGCAGGCCGGATTCGCCGCGCTCGGCACCTCGAGCGCCGGCATCGCGTTCGCGCTCGGTTTTCCCGACGACGAGCAGTACATCGACCGTGCGGTAATGCTCGCCGCGGTGGCGCAAATCGCGCGCACCGTCTCGATTCCAGTGAGCGCGGACATGCTGCGAGGGTTTGGCGATACGCCCGAGGCGGCGGCGGACACGGCACGCGCGACGCTCGCTGCCGGTGCCGTCGGCATCAATATTGAAGACTCCGCGGTGGACGGCGCCCGGCTCGACGACGCCGCACTCCAGGAAGAACGCATCCGCGCCATGCGCGCGGCGGCGGTGGCGGCCGGCCTGCCGTTCGTGATCAACGCGCGCACCGACAGCTACTGGCTGAAGCTCGGCGACGAGCGCGCGCTGCTCACCGAGTCGATCCGCCGCGCCAACCGCTATCGGGCGGCTGGAGCGGACTGCCTCTTTGTGCCCGGCGCCGTCGACCGCGACAGCATCGCCACGCTGGTCCGCGAGATTGACGGCCCGATCAACATCCTCACGGTGCCCGGGTGTCCGCCGGTGCGCGAGCTCGAGGCGCTCGGCGTGCGGCGCGTCTCGCAGGGCTCCGGCCCCGCGCGCGCGGCGATGGGTACCGCGCGCAAGGTCGCGCACGAGCTGCTGCAGTCCGGCACCTACGAGTCGTTCCATCGGGATGCGATCCCGTACCCGGAGGCGAATGCGCTGTTCAAGCCGCAGGAGTAAGCCGTACTTCTGCTATGTTAGTGCCTGAACTTGCGATCATCCCCTGAGGATAAACACGATGCCGAAACTTCTTTCGCCGGCCGCTGTCGAGGCCTTCCAGCGCGACGGCTACTACTCGCCGGTTCGTGTGATGCCCGCCGAGGATGCGCGCAGGTACCGTAGCGCGCTCGAAACGCACGAGGCGAAGTCCGGCCAGCCGCTGCAGGGAAACTGGCGGCACAAGATGCACCTGCTGTTCACCTGGGCGGACGAGCTGGTGCACCATCCGAGGATTCTCGATGCGGTCGAGGATGTCATCGGGCCGGATATCCTGTGCTGGACCACCAATTTCTTCATCAAGGAGGCGCGCAGCCCCGGGTTCGTTTCGTGGCACCAGGACTCGACCTACTGGGGACTGGAACCCGACGACGTGGTCACCGCCTGGGTGGCGTTCACGGATGTCACGCGCGAGAACGGCTACATGCAGGTAATCCCCGGCAGCCACAAGATCGACCAGTTGCCGCACGTGGACACGTTTCACAAGGACAATCTACTTTCCCGCGGACAGGAAATTGCGGTCGAAGTGGACAAGACCAAGGCAGTGGGTCTCGCGATGGGCGCCGGGGAAATGTCCCTGCACCACATCAAGCTGGTGCACGGTTCGGACGCCAACCCCACCGATGACCGCCGCATCGGCTTCTCCATCCGCTACATCCCGACCTACGTGCGCCAGACCAAGGTGCGTGATTCGGCAACGCTCGTGCGCGGCACCGACCAGCACCGCCATTTCGACTACGAGCCGCGGCCCAAGGCGGATCTTGACGTGGCTGCGCTCGCCGCGCATGCCGATGCAGTTGCGCGCCAGGTGAAGGCGCTCTATCAGGGCACGGACAAGTCCGCTTTCCGCGCCTGAGCGCGGCGCTGCACGCGGGGGAGAGGAGGATGGCCGAAGAACGCAAGAAGCTCACCGTGCCCGACCTGGCGCTGCGCAAGAAGGCGGGCGAGAAGGTGGTCATGGCCTCGATTCCGGACTATCCCTCGGCGGTCTGGGCGGAGCGGGCGGGGATCGATATCGCGGCCGTCGGCGACAGCCTCGGCATGGTCAGCTACGGATTCGCCAACACGTTGCCGGTCACGATCGACATGATGATCGCGCATGCACAGGCGGTGCGCCGCGGCGCGCCGAATTGCATGATCCTGGTCGCGATGACCTACGGCAGTTACGCCACGCCCGACTCCGGCGTGGCGAACGCGCTGCGCCTGATGAAGGAGGGCGGCGCCGACATCGTGAAGATGCAGGGCGGAAAACAGAAGGCGCATGTCATCCGCGCCATCGCCGACGCCGGCGTGCCGGTCATGAGCCATGTCGGCATGTGCCCCCATTTCGTGCACCAGTACGGCGGTTTCAAGCTGCAGGGCCGCACCGCGGCCGAGGCGATGCGCATCATCGAGGACGGCATCGCCATCGAGGAAGCCGGCGCGATCGGCTTCGAGATCGAGGCGGTGCCCGCGCCGGTGGCAAAGGCGGTCGACGATGCGGTGAAGATCTTCACCTTCGGCATCGGCGCAGGGAACGCAAGCTGTGGCCAGTTGCTGCTCGCGTTCGACCTGCTGGGCGTGTTCGACCAGTTCAAGCCGAAATTCACCAAGCGCTATGCGCAGATCTCGGAGATCGCGGTGGACGCGTTGCGGCGCTACGCGGCCGAAGTGCGCGAAGGACAATTTCCCGACGCCGAACACTCCTACGGCATGAAACCGGAGGAGCAGGAGCAGCTCGCGAAGCTCATCGCCCAGCGCCAGCGCTGAAGCGCGGGTAAACGCGGCTGACGTTGCCGGAATAGATCTTCTCGCGGTCCGCGGCACTGAGCCACCCGACGCTGTCGATATAACGCCGCGTGTCGTCGTAGTAGTGGCCGGTCTCCGGGTCGATGCCGCGCACCGCGCCCACGATTTCGGAGGCGAACAGGATGTTGTCCGCCGGGATCACCTTGAGCAGCAGCTCGATGCCGGGCTGGTGGTAAACGCAGGTATCAAAGAACACGTTGTTCAGCAGCAATTCCTTCAGCGGCGGCCTGCCCATGTCCTGCGCCAGGCCGCGGTAACGCCCCCAGTGGTAGGGCACCGCGCCGCCGCCGTGCGGGATGACGAACTTCAGCGTCGGGAAATCCTTGAACAAGTCGGAAGTGAGGAACTGCATGAAGGCAGTGGTGTCGCCGTTGATGTAGTGCGCGCCCGTGGCATGGAAGTTGGCATTGCACGAGCCGCTCACGTGCACCATCGCGGGCACCTCCAGCTCCACCATCTTCTCGTACAGCGGATACCACCACCGGTCGGTAAGCGGCGGGTCGCTCCAGTGGCCGCCGGAAGGGTCGGGATTGAGGTTGCAGCCGATGAAGCCGAGCTCCTTCACGCAGCGCTCGAGCTCGGCAATTGAGTTTTTCGGCGCCACGCCGGGGGATTGCGGCAGCTGGCACACGGCGGCGAAGTTCTCCGGATACAGCGTGCAGACGCGGTGGATCAGGTCGTTGCAGTGCTCGGCCCAGTGCCGGCTGGTGGTCTCGTTGCCCAGGTGGTGGCCCATACCCACCGCGCGCGGCGAGAAGATGGTGAGGTTGGTGCCGCGCTCGCGCTGGATCCTGAGCTGCGCCTTTTCCAGGCTGTCGCGGATCTCGTCGTCCGAGATGGCGATGGCTTTCTTCTGCGCATGGCCCGGCTCGGCGAGCTGGCGCTCGCGGAATTGCTCCAGCGCCTTGGGCGCGGTGGTGTAGTGGCCGTGGCAGTCGATGATCACGCGAACAGTTCTTCCACTGAGTAGCGCTGCGGGATCAGGCCTTGTCGGTGCACGTAGTCGATGGCCACTTCAAGATTGCGCCGGTTCGCCTCGATGCCGCAGGGATTCATCTCGGGGCTGCCCGCCGCCTTGATGCTTTCGGCGAGGAGCCGCGAGACCTCGTCGGCGTCCGGAATCACCGGCACGATGCGCGGGTCCGTGATCGGCGCATCGCCCGTCACCGCGGCATCGATTTCGCCCGCGAGCAGCATGGCGAGGACATCCTTGCCAGGCGCGGCGCGCTCGACGTTCGGCGGATCGCGGAATTCGGCGACGTGCGCTTCCTCGAAGGTGACCCAGGTGATCGTGTCGGGGTCCACGCCGTGGTCTTCGCTATGAGGAAGGTCGTGATCGCCAGTTCGGCGACCTCAAACTCAAGGCTCCGCACCACACGCTTGAAGCCGGCACTGGGCGGCCGGATGTCGGCGAATTCCAGGCGCAGCGTGTCCGAGCGAACGTCGCCCCGCTTCAGCGCCGCGGTGCCCGGGTAGTCCCCGAGGAGCGCCTTCACCGGCCCATGGCCTCGCGGATCGCACGGATCAGTTCGGCACGGTCCTCTGTCTTTCTGCCCTTGAGGCGCTCCTTCACGCGGAGGTCGGCGATCCATTGCTGGCGCGCGGCGCTCGCCGCCGCCATGATCGGCTCCAGGCCGATGCCTTCGAGAGTCGCGGCGACTTCGCGCATCTCAGCCGCGCGCCGCTGGCCGTGGCTCACCACGCGCTCGATCATGTAACCGGAGAGCTTTTCCCACTCGATGCCGGGAAAGGTCTCCTGCAGCGAGGCGAGCACGCGCGCTTCCACCCCGTACTCGCTTGCGGCAGTCATGGACTCCACGAGGAGCGCCTCCATCCCCTTGACCACGATCGAGCGGAACATCTTGATCGCCGAGGCCTGGCCGACCTCGGCCGAGACGAATTCCATCTTCATGCCAAGCGCGCCGGCGCGTGGCGCGAGCGCCGCGGCGCCGGGCCCGCCGATCAGGCAGGGCACCTTGTGCAGGTACGGCGCCACCGGCGCCATCACTGCGACGTCCACGTAGGCCGCGCCGGTGGGCGCCACCAGCGCCGCGGTTTCGATCTTGCGCTGCGGCGATACCGAATTCACGTCGAGAAACAACTGGCCTTTGCCCAGGCCGGGCAGGCAGGATTTCGTCGCCTGCAGGCTCGAGGCGGCGGTCACGGCGAGAAACACGAGGTCTGCCTCGCGCACCGCGTCGGCGTGGTCGCGCGCGAGCCCGACGCCGAGTCCGCGCGCCGCCGCTTCGAGTGGCGCGCCCGCCGGTTGGCCGAACAGGATGTCGTAGGCGCGAATGACCGGTTTGCCTTCGCCCAGCAGTCCGCGGCTGATGGTCTGGCCGGCTTCGCCGAAGCCGATGAACGCAATGCGCTCGGTCATCAGGAGTGCAGGGTCGTGTCCTGCCCAAGCGGCGGGTTGGCGATCGCAGCTTCGAGCGAGGACTCCTCGCGCCACTCCTGCGGCGCTCGCACGCGGCCGTCGCTGCCGACCTGGTCGAGGCCCCAGAAGATCTCGAGGAAATGGTTGTCCGGGTCGCGGAACTCCACCGCCACCTGGCAGCCGGCGCGGCGCCGGCCGTCGAAGTCGATCTTGATCTTGTGCTTGCGCAGGTGCTCGCGCGCGCGCAGTACTTCCTCCAGCGTCGCCACCTCGAACGCGAGGTGGTGCAGCTTCATGCTGTCCGGGTACACGTCGGAGACGCGAAAGCC
>CAZVZV010000007.1:0-1486 GCA_964631735.1 uncultured Enterobacteriaceae bacterium | reverse complement strand
GAGCATGTATGGCAATGCGGCGGGGGGTGTGATCAACGTGATCACCGAGGACGGGCCGGCGGTGCCGACGCTGGAAGCCGGGTTCTATGGCGGGAGCTACGACACTTGGCGCAGCGCGCTCAAGTTCGGCGGCCAGTGGGGCGCGCTAAACGCGGTCGGCGACCTGTCGCGCTTCAGCACCGACGGTTACCGGGACCACAGCGCGACCGTGCGCGACCAGCTGAACGCCAAGGGCAGGATCACTCTGGGATCCGCCACTGCGCTCACGCTGGTGGCCAACAGCCTGCGCCAGCCCGATACCCAGGACCCGCTCGGGCTGACGCGCGCGCAGGTACAGCAGAACCCGCAGCAGTCGGTGGTTCAGGCGACCCAATTCAACACGCGCAAGACCATCGAGCACGACCAGGCCGGCGCGACGCTGGACCATGCACTTTCCGGCGCTACGCGCCTGCAGGCGTCGGCGTGGATCGGTAGCCGTTTTGTCGAGCAGTTCCTTGGATTCCAGGGCGCTACACCGGCGACGACTTCCGGCGGTGTGGTGAACTTGGACCGCGGTTTCGGTGGTGCGGGGCTGCGCGTGTTCAACGACAGTACTCTCGGCGGCCGGCCGCTGCGCTTTTCGGCCGGCGTCGAGTACGAGCGCATGGCCGAGCACCGCAGAGGTTTCGTCAACGACTTCGGCGTCGCCGGCGCACTGCGGCGCGACGAGGACAACGTCGTGTCGAGCACCGGTGTGTTTGCGCAGACGGAGTGGAAGTTCGCCGAGCGCTGGTCGGGCCACCTGGGAGTGCGCTCCACGCGCGTCGCCTTCGATTCCACTGACCACTACATCGTGGCCGGCAACCCGGACGACAGCGGCAGCAAGGACTACAGTGCCACCACCCCGGTGGCGGGAGTCGTCTTCCGCCTCGATCCCGCGACCAGCCTGTACGCCAACGTGGGCCGCGGTTTCGAGACGCCGACGTTCGTGGAACTCGCCTACCGGAATTCGCCGGCCAGCGGCCTTAATTTCGCGCTGGAAGCGAGCCGCAGCCGCCATGCCGAGGTCGGCGCGAAAATGGTACGTCCGGGCGCCTACCGGCTGAATGCGGCGATGTTCGATGTTGTCACCAGCGACGAGATCGTCGTCGACCAGGCGATCGGCGGTCGCACCACGTACCGGAACGCAGGAGAAACCCAACGCCGCGGGCTGGAGCTGGCTGCCGAATTGCTCCTCGCAGGGCCGTTCGAGGCGCGCGCCGCCTATACCTACCTGAACGCCGAGTTCAGCGACGCGTTCGGCGCGGTGGCCGCCGGCAACGTGTTGCCCGGCGTGCCGAAAACCCAGTTTTATGCCGAGGGGGCATGGCGCCATGCGCCGACGGGATTCCGCGCCGCCGCCGAGCTGCTTTACCGCGACCGGGTGGCGGTGAACGACATCAACTCCGAGTTCGCCGACGCGTTCACGGTGGTGAACCTGGTATTCGGCTTCCAGCAGCAGGGAGCG
>CAZVZV010000006.1:0-1934 GCA_964631735.1 uncultured Enterobacteriaceae bacterium | reverse complement strand
TAGTGGCGGGGGCGGTGGTGTCACGCGTGTCAATCAGCGATGACTCCCCTTTGCGGTGGCTGGCCTTCCAGGGCACGCCCGAGGACGCCCGCCAGCTGTTGATCGTGGTGTCGTCCACGATGATCACGGTCACTGGTCTGGTGTTTGCGCTCACGATCATCGCCTTGCAGATCGCTTCGGGACAGTACTCGCCGCGGCTGCTGCGCAATTTCATGCGCGACCGCGGCACGCAGCTCGTGCTGAGCATCTTCGTGGGCGCCTTCGCCTACAGCACGGCAGGGCTGCATACCGTCGGCGTCCAGAGCCCCGGCGAGGAAGCGTTCATCCCCCGGCTGGCCGTCTCCGGATCGCTTGGGCTCGCGCTGGCCAGCTTGGGCGTGCTCATCTACTTCATCCACCACCTCGCCCACTCGATTCAGATCGACACGATCTTGAGCACGACCGTGCGTGAGACCCTGCATGTCATCGACAACATCTATCCTGACCAGCTCGGCTACCCGGAGCCCGAGGAGCGCTGCCCCGACCCACCCGCGTGGGCCGTCATCCTGCCATCCGATTGTTCCGGGTACATCCAGGCGATCCAGCCCGAAGCGCTGGTCCGAGCCGCGACGCGGCATGACCTGGTCATCCGGCTCGCGAGGATGGTGGGCCACCACGTCGTCGCCGGAACCCCGATCGCCTGGGCCTGGCACCGGTCGGCAGATCACGCGCCACCAGAGCTCGGGCTGCAGGAAGCGATCCGCGACGCGGTCCATCTCGGGTTTGAGCGGACGATGCTGCAAGATGTTCTCTTCGGCATCCGCCGCTTAGTCGATATCGGCAACAAGGCGCTGTCTCCGGCGGTCAACGACCCCTACACGGCGACCCAAGCGGTGCAACACCTGTCGGTGGTGTTGTGCGTTCTGGCTCGCCGGCGGCTGGGCGACTGTCTGTGCCGTGACGAGCATGGCACGGTACGCGTGGCCGTGCCGTTCCCTGAGTTTGCGGATTACCTGCGGTTTGGCACTGAGCAGATCCGGCGGTTCGGGGCCAAGGAGCCGGCGCTTGCCCGGAGCCTGATTGAGCTCCTCAAGGACGTTGGCAGCAGCGCACCAAGCGAGGATCGGCGCATGGCCAGCGCCAGGCACATTCGGCTGGTGCTGGAGGACGCCAAGCGCGAGACCGCCCAGTCGGCCGACTTGGAGAACCTGTTGGTAGACGGGGCTGCCGCGCTCAGCGCGCTAGGAGCCGACCGTCCGCAGACGGCCAGTGGCTAATTCTGCGATTTGACTCGGCTTCCTCACAGCGAACGGCCGAGGCCAGCTCCGTGGCCCGCTGGCAGCGAGCACGGCCGGACTGGCACCGGCTTGGTCAACGAACCCTTCTCCGGGCGCGCAGTCATAGTCATGGTGGACCCCAGTAGCTGCCTCCCCTAAGATTTGCGAAAAGCAACTGGCGACGGATACCGACTGTCTCCAGCGCGCCAAGGCGATGGGGAAGAAAATCGACTGCATCGACTGAACAGAATTCTGCCCTCCGACGACCCCGCGACTCCGCTATTCAATCTCGCCAAGCCGATCGTCATGATTCAGATTCTCAACCTGATCAACTGCCCAACATGTGGGACGGCAAGACCTAACCCTCGTTCCCTGCCAGTTCGCATCCACGCGATCAGCTATAGGCCATCAGCTCTTAGCTCTCAACGACATACGAACGACGAGCCACGATCCGAGACACGAGAGACACTTCACGATGCCCGCTTCACAAGACTCCATAGCGACGCGCGCAGTAGGGGATCAACCAGGCGTGGTAAAGTGGGCCATGTCCATCCCGCCGTTCACTCCTTGTCCCGCCACTGGAGACGCATTCATCGGTCGGCAAGGGCTTGTCAGGAACCTGCGTGGGCGTATCGCGAGGGGCGAATCGCTGGCGGTGATCGGCGGGCCGAAGCTGGG
>CAZVZV010000005.1:0-1224 GCA_964631735.1 uncultured Enterobacteriaceae bacterium | reverse complement strand
GCGGGCAAAACGACCCTGGCGCAGGCGATCGCGCGGCGCTTTCCCCGCAGCCTGTACCTGGACCTGGAGCGGCACGCCGATCTGGCCAAGCTGGCGGATGCGGATCTGTTTCTGTCCCGTCTCGCGGACCGCCTGGTGGTGCTGGACGAGATCCAGCGGCTGCCGGAGCTTTTCCCGCTGTTGCGCTCCCTCATCGACCGCGCGCGCCATCCGGCCCGCTTCCTGCTGCTGGGCTCGGCTTCGCCCGCGCTGTTGCGCCAGGCGTCCGAGTCGCTGGCGGGACGCATCGCCTTTCACCAGCTCGGCCCGTTCGACGTACGCGAGATCCAGCCGGAGGCGGCCGCGCTGGCGCGATTGTGGCTGCGGGGCGGCTACCCCCTGAGCTGGCTTGCCGCATCGGACACGACTTCCTTCGCGTGGCGCGAAGCCTTCATCCAGACGCACCTGGAGCGGGACATCCCGGCTTTTGGCATCCGGGTGCCCGCCACGGCCCTGCGGCGCTTCTGGCAGATGCTGGCGCACACCCACGGCCAGTTGTGGAACGCCTCGCGGCTGGCGTCGGCGTTCGGAGCGACTCCGCCCACGATCCAGCATTACCTGGACATCCTCGAAGCGACTTACATGGTCCGGCGCCTACCGCCCTGGACGGCCAACCTGCGCAAGCGGCTGACCAAGTCCCCCAAGGTCTATCTTCAGGACAGCGGGTTGCTGCATGCGCTGCTGGACATCCATGGCGTGGAGGATCTCTATGGCCATCCAGTGGGAGGCGCATCCTGGGAGGGCTGGGTGCTGGAACAGTTGACGCGCCAGTTGGCCCCGCGCTGGCAGTTGACTTTTTACCGCACCGCCGCCGGTGCGGAGCTCGATGTGGTCGCGGAAAAAGGCCGGCGGCGCCTGGGCTTCGAAATCAAGCTTTCCAGCGCACCCGCCGTGTCGAAAGGTTTCTGGCAGGCGGTGGCCGACGTGAAACCCCAGAGAACCTACCTCATCGCCCCGGTCGAGACGGGCTACCCCCTCGCGAAGAACGTGGAGGTGCTTCCCGCCCACGAGCTCGGCAAGGGCATCCCGGACGCGGAGTAGGCGGGCCGGCGGGACGCTGGCCGCGCCTTGTCACAACGTCGGGACATCCTGCAAGGCGCGAGCGAGCGCCACGGCGCGCACGCGCGGAGCGAGCGGAGACATGCGCTCTCCCGCATGGATCACGTCGAGGCGCTGCAGCCGCAG
>CAZVZV010000004.1:0-3302 GCA_964631735.1 uncultured Enterobacteriaceae bacterium | reverse complement strand
AGTTCCGGCAGCGTTGACGCGACCCGCGCCACGCGGAGCACGCGCGCCAGTCGCCCGATCGTGGCAAACGGTCCGGCGGCCGGCAGGAACGAGGCGGTGACCACCACGGCGTCGAACACATTCCAGCCATCTCGGAAAAAGTCTGGCCAGTGGCGGCCGTGCGCCACGAGCCGGAGCGCGATCTCGACGACGAACACGATTTGGATCACCAGGTTCAGCGCCTGGAGCCACGGGCCGTGTCGGCTCATGACCTCGCGTGACGTCTCGACGCCAATCAGGGCGGCGTTGAACAGGATCACGCCGAGGACGAGGCGGTGAAAGAGCGGATGGCCCGTCACTCGGGCGGCGAACGCGATCATGGCAATAACTCGTCATTCTCGTGGCACAAAGGAAGCGAGAACGCGAAAGGCTTTCACCCCACGGCCCGGGTCCGCTCTTCAGTGCCCAGATACGCCTTTGACACGTATTCCTGCAGCATTCTCTGCGCATTGAAGAACGAACCGTTAAGTGCTATGGCGTGGACCATCACATCGGCGAATCGATCGCGCTCGCGGTAGAACATCGGCGCGATGATGCCCTCGAGCTTCTCGTACAGCGCAGCGGCGTCAGCCGCCGAACGGTCGCCCTCCAGCGCCGCCGCAGGTTCGCCCCCACCGATGGACCAACCCGTCACGCCCTCGGTATGCCCCTCAATCCACCAACCGTCGAGAACGCTCAGACTGGGAACGCCGTTCAGGGCGGCTTTCATACCGCTCGTACCCGACGCTTCGAGCGGCGGGTGCGGGGTATTGAGCCACAGGTCGGCGCCAGCGGTCAGCAGCCGCCCCAGGTTCACGTCGTAGTTCTTCAGATAGGCGACCTTCACACCCGGCCCGAGGGCGTGCTTCACGTGAAAGATGCGTTCAATGAGCGCCTTGCCCTCGTGATCCTGAGGATGCGCCTTGCCTGCGTAGACAATCTGCAGGGGTCCGGTCGATGCGATCCGTTCGAGCCGGCCGGGATCGCGAAGGACGAGATCGGCGCGCTTGTAGCCGGTCGCGCGCCTGGCGGATCCGAGGGTCAGGGCGTCGACGTCCATGCCGGCGTTGGTTTCGGCGTTGACGTGCTCGATCAACCGGCGCTTGACTCTCGCGTGGGCCTGGATCACCTCGGCTTTGGGTATGCCGACCGCGTAGCGCAGGCGGACATTGTTCTCGCGCCAGCCGGGAAGATATCGATCGAACAGATCCTGAAACGCTGACGAGACCCATGTCGTGGCGTGTACCCCGTTCGTAATCGCGTCGATGTCGTGTTCAGCGAACATCTGACGCGCCACTTCCGCATGCCGCTTGGCGACCCCGTTGACATAACGACTGAGGTTAAGGCCCAGATAGGTCATGTTCAGCACGCCGTCGCAGCAGAACACGTCCTTCATCGCGGTCAGCTCGGGTCGTTGCATCACGCGATTCACCAGGTCGAGTGGAAATTGATCGTGCCCTGCCGGCACCGATGTATGGGTCGTGAAGATGCACTGTCGTCTGACCGCATCGACGTCGGCGTCCGTGATCGGCCTGTCGGCGCGCCGCGCCTGCTCATCAAGGAGCTCCAGCGAAAGCAGACTCGAGTGGCCCTCGTTCATGTGGAAGACCTGGATGTCGTCGTACCCGAGCGCGCGCAGCATCCGGACGCCCCCGATGCCGAGGACGACTTCCTGGCAGAGGCGGTAGCGTGCGTCTCCGCCGTACAGGACGTCGGTGAGCCGACGGTCCTCCTCGGTATTCTCCGCAAGGTCCGTATCCAATAAGTAGACTGGGACGGTGAAGCTGCGGCATCCCGGGACGTCGTAACGCCACGCGCGCACGCCGACAGAGCGACCCTCGATCGTCACCGTCGCGCGCTGGGGCATCTCGGTGAGGAAGTCACCAGGCACCCACGCTGCCGGCTCCTCAACCTGTCGGCCGGCCGAATCCAGCTGCTGGTAGAAATAGCCTTTGCGATGAAGCAGCGTGACGGCGACGAGCGGTACTTCCAGGTCCGCTGCCGCGCGAATCGTGTCACCCGCAAGGACGCCCAGGCCCCCGCTGTAGATGGGCATCGCGGGGTCGAGCGCCACCTCCATGGAGAAGTACCCGACGCGCGGCAGTGTCGTCATTCGAAACCTCCCCGTGAAAGGTGGCGGAGTATCAGTCGCCTGCGGCCATCACGGCCCACCAGTCTGGCCGAGCTGCCGCGGCGGTTCTCCAACGCAGAGTACTGTAGCCGCCAGGCGCACACATAGACCAATAGGAACTGTGAACACAATCATTCGATAAACACGATGGATCACTGGAAAGGTGCGCCGCGTGCGCGAGCCGCGTCCCTCCCTGGACGGCAAGGATGAATCGTGCCACCAGACACCGTCTCTGCGGGCTAACACTCTTGGGACAAGGGCGCCCTCCGAGCAGATAGTCGGGCTCGCGCCCGCTCACCCATGCGGCGTGGTCACCGTGTGTTCACCCGAAGAGTTTCTCGCGCGCGGCGTCCGCGATCGCCACCACGGCCGGGTGCCTCAGCCGGCGTTCTACCGACACCGCGTAGAAATGCGACCGCACGGTGTCTGCACGACCCACGAGCGCCAC
Source organism: uncultured Enterobacteriaceae bacterium (assembly GCA_964631735.1). Classification (GTDB taxonomy): domain Bacteria; phylum Pseudomonadota; class Gammaproteobacteria; order Burkholderiales; family SG8-39; genus JAABQT01. Next base: position 705 of record CAZVZV010000004.1, on the reverse strand, counting down.
GTTGTACTGCTTCCGGACTTCCCGTTCAATCGCGCTCGGCGCCGGGAAGAGCGCGCGACCTGCCTCCCCGAACACCTTGAGCAGGGCGCTGTCGTCGAACTCGCCGATCACGGCTGGATGGATCTTCGTCGCCTCGAACCACTCGTCCAACGAGCGCCGGAGTGCCGTGTTGTCGGTGGGCAGCAGCATCGGCGCGCCATCGAGCGACTTGGGAAACCCCTTGCGGTAACGGGATGCGAGGGCGGGGCCACCGAAGAAGGAAACCCCGCACTCGCCAAGCAAGTGGCTGTAGGCGCGCACGCGAACCGACGGGGCCATCGGTGCGTCTGTCAGGACGAGATCGAGCGCATGAACCGCGAGCTCGGCCAGAAGCTTATCCGGCTTATCCTCCCGACAGACCAGGTGCACCGGCTCGGGCAGTGCGAGCGCGGGCTGCAGCAGGCGGTACGCGATCAGCTTCGGCACGGCATCCGCGATCCCGACGGTCAGCTTCAAGGGTCTGCCGGACGGGCGGCCCTTCAGCGTCTCCATCATCTCCCGCCCGATGGAAAAGATCTCGTCGGCGTAGCGATAGACCAGTCGGCCCGTCTCGGTCGGCACGAGACGCCGGCCCGATCGGGTGAACAGCTTCTCGCCGAGCACGTTTTCGAGCGTACGGAGCTGGCCGCTGATGGTGGGCTGGGCGAGTGACAGCCGCTCGCCTGC
>CAZVZV010000003.1:0-3867 GCA_964631735.1 uncultured Enterobacteriaceae bacterium | reverse complement strand
TCGGTTCATCCGGGTTTTGCGTGGGTCAAAGGCGGGCGGTCGCGCAGTTCGTCTCCTGGCAGCTACTCGATCGGGCCTTCAAGAGGCCTCAGTCGTTCGAGAGTCCACTGCTGCTACGCAAAGAGAAACCCTCTAACTCATTGAGAGACAGAGTTTATTGAGATGGAAGCGCCGCTGCGCCCAAAACAATACCACCCATGATCTTGAAGAGCATATCGGCAGAAGGTGGAATGCCCGCATTCAGCGACCCACGGAAAAGCCTGAAGAACCGGAAAATCGATCCCGCCCATTAGGCGCCTCTCGCCGAGGACGCTGCTCTCGGGCGCGCTCTGAGCGTGCAGCCGATGCGTTCGGCCGTATTCTGCTCCCGTGAGCGAAGGATCGGCAACGCCGGTTAGGACAAAGCGGCTCGAATCGTGTGCGACGTGAAGCCGTCGCATGGCGTGAGGGGGATGACCGCAGTTGGCGGCCAGTCGGGCACCCGCGCGGGCGGATCTCGCCCGGTGGCCTCGGGCGCCCAGCGTCCGAGGTGCTGCAGGATGCGCCGCACCACACCCGGATCGTCGATCAATGCGATGATGCGCATCTGCGCGCTTTTTACACTGCGGCACTTGGGACATTCGAGCTGGAGTCGGCTTCGTACACCTTGCGGATGAACCGCGACCAGGCCGCCTTGGCAATGCGACCGCAGGCCGTCATTGCCTGAACTGATCCACGAGACGGTCGAGGCGAACGGCATCCGGCTGCACGCCGCGCGCTGCGGCGAGGGGCCGCTGATGCTGTTCCTGCACGGTTTTCCCGAGTACTGGGCCATGTGGCGGCCGATCCTCGAGCATTTCGGCGCGCGCGGCCGCTGCGCCGTGGCGCCGGACCTGCGCGGCTACAACCTCTCGGAAAAACCGCCGTCGGTGGATTCCTACAAGGCCAGGCACCTGGTGGCCGACGTGCTGGCGCTCGCCGCGCGCTACACCAAAGAAAAGTTCGTCCTCTTGGCGCACGACTGGGGCGGCGCCGTGGCCTGGGGCGTGGCCATCGCGCACCCTGAGCGCTTGTCGAAGCTGGTGATGATCAACTCGCCGCACCCCTACATTTTCTGGCGGGAACTCTGCAACAACCCCGCGCAGCAGAAGGCGAGCGAGTACATGCTGCTGTTTCGCCACGCCAAAGCCGAAAGAGTGCTGGCGGAGAACGGCTACGCGCGCTTGCTCGGCTCTTTTTCCGATCTCGACGAGGGCGCGCGCCAGGCGCTGGTTGAGGCTTGGTCGCAGCCGGGCGCGCTCACCGGCGGGCTCAACTACTACCGTGCCTCCGCCTTGTACCCGCCGTCGCCGGAAGACCCGGGCGCGAAGAAGCTGCAGCTCGAAGCGAAGGACTTCATGGTCAAGGTGCCAACGCTCGTCATCTGGGGCGAGCGGGATACCGCGCTGCTGCCCGGCTGCCTGGACGGCCTGGAGCAGGTGGTGCCGGGGGTGAAGATCGTGCGCGTGCCCGACGCCACGCACTGGGTGGCGCGCGAGCGAACTGCCCTGGTGATCCGGGGGATCGAGGCGTTTACAATCGGCACATGAAAACCGACTTGAAGATCCGCGACCTGGAGAGCCGCGTCGGCGAGGAAATCGCCGTTTCGCCCTGGGTGGAGATAGCGCAGGAGAGAATCGATCTGTTCGCCAAGGCCACCGAGGACTTCCAGTGGATCCACGTGGACCGGGAAAAAGCAAAGCAATCGCCTTTCGGCTCCACCATCGCGCACGGCTTCCTCACGCTCTCGATGCTGCCCAAGCTGACCGAGTCGACGTTCGTCTTCTCCGACCGCAAGATGGGCGTCAACTACGGCCTGAACAAGGTGCGCTTCACTTCGCCAGTGCCCGCGGGGGCGAAGATCCGCGGCCGCTTCACGCTGGCCAAGTTCGAAAAGCTGGAAGGCGGCGTGCAGACCACCTGGAGCGTGGTGCTCGAGCGCGAAGGCGGCGACAAGCCCGTGATGGTCGCGGAATCCATCAGCCGGCATTATTTCTAGCCATGGCGCAACGCTGGAAGCACAAGCCCGCCAATTCCAACTGGGGCGAGTTCGGCCCCGACGACCAGCGCGGCCGAATGAACTACGTGACGCGCGAGAAGGTGCTGCAGGGCGTGGCCGAGGTGAAGGAAGGGCGCACGTTCTGCCTGTCGCTGCCGCTCGACTATCCGGGCGGCAACGTGCTCAACCCGCGGCGCAACCCGCCCCGCCTTGCGCCGACCGTGCGTGGGGGCAAGGCGAACTTCTGTTTCCCTTTTGCCAACGACAATCCGCTGCTCACCGACGTGGTGTGCGACGACCAGGTGCTGCTCACGCTGCAGTACTCGACGCAGTGGGATTCCTTCGCGCACATCGGCGGCAAGTTCGACGCCGACGGCGACGGCAAGCCGGAAATGGTGTTCTACAACGGCTTTCGCGCGGGCGAGGACTTGAAGATCGCGCCCGAGAAGCCGGATGCCGAGCCCTGGGCCAGGTTCGAGGGCTCGCGCGCCGAGGCACTCGGCATCCAGAACCTCGCCGAGCACGGCGCGCAGGGGCGCGGCGTGATGGTGGACCTGCACGCGCATTACGGGCGCGAGCGCAAGGCGATCGGCTACGACGAACTGATGCGCGTGATGGAAAAAGACAAAGTTGCGGTGGAGAAGGGCGATTTCGTCTGCTTCTACACCGGCTTCGTCGACGTCATTCTCGAATTGAAGAAGAACCCCGACCCGAAACTGATTCACAACACCTGCACCGGCCTTGACGGCCGCGACGACAAGCTCCTCAAGTGGGTAAGCGAATGCGGCTGTGCGGCGCTGATCGCGGATAATTACGCGGTGGAGATCATTCCGGCGAGCCCGTTCAAGCCGATGCCGCATGCGCTGATGCCGCTGCACGAGCATTGCCTGTTCAAGAACGGCATCCACCTGGGCGAGATCTGGTACCTCACCGAGCTCGCGCGCTGGCTGCGCGAGCACAAGCGCAACCGCTTCCTGCTCACCGCGCCGCCGCTGCGTCTTCCCGGCGCCGTTGGCTCGCCCGCCGTCGCGGTGGCCACCGTATGAGCAAGGTTGCCATCATCACCGGAGCCTCCTCCGGCATCGGCGCGGCCAGCGCCGTGGAACTCTCGAAGCGCGGGTGGTCCGTCGTCATCAACTTCTCCAAGAGCGCGGCGGAGGCCAAGAAGGTCGCGGCGCAATGCAAGGACGCCATCGCGGTGCAGGCGGACGTGGCCGAGGACGCGGAATGCCGCAAGCTGGCGCAGGCGGCGCTCGACAAATGGGGCCGCATCGACGCGCTGGTGAACAACGCTGGCACCACCAAGTTCGTCAAGCACGCCGACCTCGACGGCCTCTCGGGCGACGATTTCCTGTGCATCTACCGTCTCAACGTGGTCGGACCGTTCCAGATGGTGCGCGCCTGCGCGGGCGCGCTGAAGGTGAACCGCGGCGCGGTGGTAAACGTGTCCTCGGTCGCCTCGCTGCTCGGCACCGGTTCCTCTGTCGCCTATGCGGCATCGAAAGCTGCGCTCAACGCGATGACCTATTCGCTCGCTCGCTCGCTCGGACCGGAGGTGCGCGTGAATGCCGTGTGTCCCGGCTACGTGGACACGCCATGGTGGCACAATGCCCTGGGGATGGAGAAGGCGAAGCAAGCGGCGGAACACTATTCCTCCATGGTGCCTCTGAAGGATTTCGCCCGGCCCGAGGACGTGGCCGAGGTGATCTGCTGGCTGATCGAGGGCGGCCGCCAGGTGACGGGCGAGACGATCTACGTCGATGGCGGCTTGCACATCCAACCCCCGCGATGAGCACGGATTTCCGCAAGGACCTGGTCGCGCAGATGAAGAACCGCGCGCTGATCTATAT
>CAZVZV010000002.1:0-16031 GCA_964631735.1 uncultured Enterobacteriaceae bacterium | reverse complement strand
AACGAAATTCGTTACATCAACTACATTAAATCAACCAGTTACATTGCTAGTGGGGCCGGAATTCTACGCTACACAGGCCTGTTTTGGTGCATCGAAAAAACTTTGCACCGTGACCCGGTAATCTCAATTTCAAGAGTGCTGTTTGTGAGCGCCTGCTTTCGAGCGGTGTTTTTTCACCAATAGCGGCTCTCGATGCGACACAAGCACCATTGTGCGACGCTGCGCCGGGGCTGCATAGCACCGAGGAGGCATTCCATGGAACGTCGCGCGGGCAGCCTCGGATTGGTTTTCCTATCCGTTTTTTTGGGGCGGGGCCCTGCGACATAGTCGAAGACGGGTTCGACGGGCTGCGTCGGCGTTTGCTTTCTGGCGTGTAGGCACGACGGTTCGATATCAGTCGAAGCTGCTTCGCTGGGACGCAAGCCTGCTCCCCTGTTTGGTTGCAGCGTGTGGGGGCCAGGCCCAAGTCGATTTCCGACTCCGTAAGGAAAGGCAGCGTGCAGCGACCAATCTCTCGATTGCACTCTCGCGCGCCGCCGGAAGTGCGATCCGCCGATCCGTCGCAGGTGAGGGCCGGCGATTTCGATTGACCACCGAAGATCACACACCGGAGAACCGAAATGCACGGAATCAAACAAGGCCCCACGCGCAATTTGCTCGTCGTCACGCTCGTTGGTGCCGCCGTGGGTTGCGCTTCCACGAACCAGCCCGACAGCATGGCGTCCAAGCCCGCGATGGCCGACACCAAGCCGGTGGCAGCGATGGCTCAAACGTCACCGGTCGAACTTGTCGATGCGCTCAACGGCGTGTTCGGCAAACACAAGGCGCGCGGGTCGCATGCCAAGGGGTTCTGCGTGGCCGGTCAGTTCGAGGCGTCCTCCGGCGCTGCCGCGATCACGCGCGCAAGCATGTTCCAGGCCGACAAACGCACATCGCTCATCGGGCGCTTTTCGATCGGCGGGGGCAACCCCAAGGCCCCCGACAACGGCAAGAGCGTGCGCGGCCTTGCAGTGCGTGCGACCGACGCCAATGAACGCCTGGAATGGATCTTCATTTCCGCGCCGCATTTCTTCGCGCAAACGCCGGAGCAATTCGTCAATTTCTTTAAGGTGCGAGCGCCCGATCCGGCCACCGGAAAGATGAACCCTGAGGCGATCGCGGCGTTCTCAAAGGCAAACCCCGCCACCACGAAACAGGCCGCGTACATCGGCGGCCAACCGGTCCCGGCGAGTTACGCCGCGGTGCCGTACTGGAGCACGAACGCATTCATCGCCACCAATGCGAGCGGCAAGACGCAGGCCGTGCGCTGGCGCTTTGAACCCGTGGCGGGACGCCTGGGACTGACGGAGGAAGAGGCCAAGGCCAAGGGCGCCGACTTCTTGCGTCCAGAACTCGCTGACCGCCTGTCGAAGGGTCCTGTCGTCTTCAATGTCATCGCTCAACTCGCGCAGCCTGGCGACCAGTTGACCGATCCAACCGAGCCGTGGCCGGCGGATCGCACGGAAGTGAACATGGGCCGCTTGGTCATCAGCAGCATCACCGACCAAGCTTGCGACCGTGAAACCTTCCTGCCCACCGTGCTGCCCGCCGGGCTTGCCCCGAGCGCTGACCCAGTGTTGGCCGCACGCGGTGGCTCCTATGCGGTGTCGCTGGGGCGGCGTTTGTCGAACTGATCCAGCAACCGTTCGCGCGAAGGCCGCGCATGGTACTCACACCCCCGACAGCCGGGCGTTGGCCATGGTCAGGCGCTCGACCAGGATCTCCATGAAGGCGCGGTCGAACTTGTGGCGGCAGACGTCGGAGGCCTGCGCCAGCTTCTGCGTCGGCACCGAGATGATCTTCGATTCCTGCATCACGGTGACGTCCGCGCCGCGCAGTTGCTCGTCCTTGGCGAGGTAGGCCATCTCGCCGAAGCATTCCCCGGTGTGCAGGATGTTGAGCAGCTTGCCCTTGCGCGCCACGCGCACCTGCCCCTCGGCGAGGATGCAGAAGAAGCTGCCCGTCTCGCCTTCCTTCATCAGCAGCTCGCCCGCGACGGCGCTGCGCCAGTTGGAGATGCGCGCCACTTCCCACAGCTCCGCGTCGGTGAAATTGGCGAAGAACGACAGCTTCCTCAGCGACTCGAACTTGTCCGAATCGGCGAATTTCTGGCTGTGCCCGCCCAGGCCTTCGTTCCTGAACACTTCCGCCAGATCGAGGGAGAAGTCCTCCCAGGTCTGATAGCGCCGCGCCAGGTCCTTGGCCATCGCGCGCTTGACGATTTCGTCGAGCGCCGCCGGGATCTGCGGACGGTAGGAGGAGGGCGGCTGCGGCTCGACGTTGGCGATCTGGTAGATCAGGCTGAAATTGTTGGTGGCCTGGAACGGCAGCCGCCCGGCGAGCAGCTGGTACATCACCACTCCCAGCGAATAGATGTCGGTCTGGTGGCTGAGGGTGTGCTCCTTCACCTGCTCGGGCGACATGTAGGCCGGCGAGCCGATGGCCGAGATCTGCGTGCTGTTGCCGCTGGCGATCAGCGCCGCGCCGAAGTCGGACACCTTCACGTCGGTCTCGCCGGTGCACAGGATGTTGGCCGGCTTCAGGTCGCGGTGCGTGATGCCCATCTTGTGCGCGAACTCGAGGGCGCGCGTGCACTTGAAGATGATCTCCACCACGCGGTCGATCGGCAGCAGGTCCTGCGCATCGCCGTGGCGCTCCAGCGTGCCGCCGTCGATGAACTCCATCACGATGTAGTGCAGCTTGTCGTCGGCCACCGCGTCGTAGATCTGGCAGATGTGCGGGTGCTGCAGCTTGCCCGCGAGGGAGGCCTCGGTGATGAAGAGCTTCTTGTACAGCTTGCCGCGGTCCGCGCTCTGGAATGCCTCCGGCATCACCACCTTGACCGCCACGTTGCGGCTGTAGAACGGGTCGTGGCACAGGTAGACCACGCTGGTCGCGCCGCGCCCGAGTTCCCTCAGCACGGGATATTTGCCGATGCGCTCGGGCGCCGCCGGCTCGGTCATGGCGCCTTGCGGCGCCGGCGCGCGCGCGCCACTGCCGCCTTCACCTGCGCCGGCGCGGTGCCGCCGGCGTGGTCGCGCGCGGCCACCGAACCTTCGAGCGACAGGCTGTGCAACACGTCCTCGCCGATCGCCGGCGACAAGCGCTTGAGCACCGCGAGCGGCAGGCCCGAGAGGTCGCAGCCCGCGGTTTCGGCTTCACGCACGGCGCGCGCCACGATGCCGTGCGCGTCCCGGAAGGCCACGCCCTTTCTCACCAGGTAGTCGGCGAGATCGGTGGCAGTCGCGTGGCCCTCGAGGGCCGCAGCGCGCATCGCCTCGGGCACCGGCTGCATGCCGGCGACCAGCTCGGCGAACACTGCGACGCAGTCCTTCAGCGTATCGACGGCGTCGAACAGCGGCTCCTTGTCTTCCTGGTTGTCCTTGTTGTAGGCGAGCGGCTGCGCCTTCATCAGCGCGAGCAGCGCCACCAGGTGGCCGAGCACGCGCGCGCTCTTGCCGCGCACCAGCTCGGGCACGTCCGGGTTCTTCTTCTGCGGCATGATCGAACTGCCGGTGCACAAGCGGTCGGGCAGCCGCACGAAGCCGAAGCGCGGGCTCATCCACAATACGATCTCCTCGGCGAAGCGCGACAGGTGCACCATGGCGAGCGCGGCCTGCGCGCAGAACTCGATGGCGAAGTCGCGGTCCGACACTGCATCCAGCGAATTGGCGGCGATGCCCTCGAAGCCCAGTTCGCGCGCCACGCGCTCACGGTCGATGGGGAAAGTGGTGCCGGCGAGCGCCGCCGCGCCCAGCGGCAGCACGTTGACGCGCTTGCGGCAATCGGCCAGGCGCGCCCGGTCGCGCTGCAGCATCTCGAAATAGGCCATCAGGTGGTGGCCGAAGGTCACCGGCTGTGCCACTTGCAGGTGGGTGAAGCCCGGCATCACCAGCGCGGCGTGGCGCTCCGCCTGCGCCAGCAGCGCCTCCTGCAGCCTGGCCAGCAGCTCATCGATCGCGTCGATCTCGTCGCGCAGCCACAACCGCAGGTCGGTGGCCACCTGGTCATTGCGCGAGCGCGCGGTGTGCAGGCGCTTGCCCGCCTCGCCGGCGAGCTCGATCAACCGGCGCTCGATGTTGAGGTGCACGTCTTCCGCCTCGAGCGTCCAGGTGAAGGCGCCGGTGTCGATTTCCTTGCGGATCGCCGCCATGCCGCGCTCGATGTCGGCCAGGTCGCCCTTGGCGATGACCCCGCAGGCGGCCAGCATGCGCGCGTGGGCAAGCGAGGCCGTGATGTCGTGCGGCGCCAGGCGCTGGTCGAAGGCCACCGAGGCGGTGAAGCGCTTGACCAGGTCGCTCACAGGCTCCGCAAAGCGCGCGGACCAGGGACGCGGTGCACGCCGTTTACCGCGACTAGCGCGTTTCTGCCGCTTGGAGGCTGGAGGGGCCATGGGGCATACTCGAAAGCGCGGCGCGCACTCAAAGCACCGCAGTATGCTCATGAGTATAAAGCAAGACTTCTCCGCAGACGCTGTGCCGGATTTCCGCAACCTGGGGATCATCGCGCGCGTGCTGCTGGCGGCGAACGCGTTTGCATTCGCCGCGGCCGTCGTAGCGACGCCGACGTGGGGCGGGGCGCTGGACCGATTTCTGCGCGCCGCCGCGTTGCTCGAGCCGATGCTGCTGGCGACGCTGGTGGCGTTGTACCTGCTCTCGCCATTGCTCGCCCGCCTTGCCTACTGGCAAGGCGCCGCCGCGGTGCTCGCTGTCGCGCTTGCCGTGTGCGGCGCGGTGCAATTCGTCGCGATCCCGGCCGACGGGGAGGCGCCCTCCCTGCTGCGCAGCCTGGCGCTGGCCACAGTGACCGTGGCCGCGCTGCTCGCCTACCTGCGGCTGCTGAACCGGGCCTACTCCCCCGCGCTGTCCGAAGCGAGGCTGCAGGCGCTGCAGTCGCGCATCCGTCCGCATTTCCTGTTCAATAGCCTGAATGCCGTGCTGTCCCTGGTACGGCGCGACCCGCGGCGTGCGGAGCGCGCGCTGGAGGACCTGGCCGAATTGTTCCGCGTGCTGATGCAGGACAGCCGCAGCTTCGTGCGCCTGGCCGACGAGATCGCGCTGCTGGAGCGCTACGCCGCGATCGAGCAGCTGCGCCTGGGCGAGCGCCTCGCCATCGCCTGGGAAATCGACGCGGCGCCGCTCGACGCGCTGCTGCCGCCGATGGTGCTGCAACCGCTGCTCGAGAACGCGGTGTACCACGGCGTCGAGCCCGGCACCGGGGCCGGCCAGGTGGTGGTGCACATCGAGCGCCGCGGGGCGCGCGTGCTGGCGCGCATCGAGAATCCGTATTTCGAAGAGCACGCGCGTCGCGCCGGCAACCGCATGGCGCAGGAGAACATCCGCGAGCGCCTGCAGCTGTTCTTTGACGCCGAGGCGCGCCTCACGACACGCATCGCCGGCGGGCGCTATCTGGTCGAAGTGGAGATGCCTTACCGGCCGGAGAAGGCATGACGCCCCTGCGCGTATTCATCGCCGACGACGAGGCGCCCGCGCGCGAGCGGCTGCGCGAGCTGCTGGCCGACATCGCCGCCGAGCTGCCCACCGAGGTGGCGGGTGAAGCGCAGAACGGGATCGAGGCCATCGAGCGCCTGCCCACGAGCGGGGCGCAGGTGCTGCTGCTCGACATCCAGATGCCGGGCATGGGCGGGCTGGAGGTGGCAAGGCACCTCGCGGGCCTGTCCCTCGGGCCGGCGGTGGTATTCGTCACCGCCCACGACCGCCACGCGGTCGCCGCGTTCGAGCTGAACGCGCTCGACTACCTGATGAAGCCAGTGCGCGCGGAGCGCCTCGCCGCGGCATTGCGCAAGGCGGTGGCGGCGGGACCGCCGGCGAGGCAGCAGCTGGTGCATGCGGCGCGGCAGCCGCGCGAATACCTGTCGGTGGTGGAGCGCAACCGCATCGTGCTGGTGCCCGTGCGCGAGATCGTGTTCCTCAGGGCGGAGCTGAAATACGTGACGCTGCGCACGCGCGTCGCAGAACATCTGATCGAGGAGCCGCTGGTGGCGCTGGAAACCGAGTTCGCCGAACGCTTCGTGCGCGTGCACCGCAACTGCCTGGTGGCGCGCGCCGCGGTGCGCGGCTTCGAGCGCAGCGCGGACGACGGGGAAGAGCCGCATTGGAACGTGGTGCTGGACGGGCTGGAGGAGCGACTGCCGGTCAGCCGGCGGCAGTGGGCGGCGGTGCGCGCCCTGGTGCAGGACGGGTGAAGCGGCTGCGCATCGCCACGCGCCGCAGCCGGCTTGCGCTGTGGCAGGCGGAGCACGTGCAGGCGCGCCTGCAGGCGCTGCACCCGGGCCTTGAGGTCGGGCTGCTGCCGCTGTCCACGCGCGGCGATGAGCTGCTGGAAGAGCGCCTGGACAAGGTGGGCGGCAAGGGCTTGTTCGTGAAGGAACTGGAGAACGCGCTGCAGGACGGCCGCGCGGAGCTCGCCGTGCATTCGATGAAGGACGTGCCGGCGCTGTTGCCGCCAGGCTTCGTGCTGGCGGCGATCCTCGAGCGCGAGGACGCGCGCGACGCCTTCGTGTCCAGCCGTCACGCGTCGCTGGACGCGATGCCGCCGGGATCGCGCGTCGGCACCTCCAGCCTCCGGCGCGCGGCGCAGGTCGCCGAGCGGCACCGCGGTGTGCAGCTGCTGACCCTGCGCGGCAACGTCGAGACGCGTCTCGCCAAACTGGACCGCGGCGAGTACGACGCAATCCTGCTGGCCGCGGCGGGGCTCGTGCGCCTTGGCCTGCGGGGACGCATCCGGAGCCTGTTGTCGCTGGAGGAGAGCCTGCCCGCGCCTGGGCAAGCGGCGCTGGGCATCGAGTGCATGGCGGGCAGCGCTGAAGTCCTGCGGCTGGTCGCCCCGCTGCAGCACGCGGCGAGCGCGACCTGCGTGCGCGCCGAGCGCGCACTCAGCTTGGCTCTAGGCGGCAGTTGCACCATCCCCTTGGGCGCCTTCGCAGAGCTGGCCGGCGGGCAGTTGCGGCTGCGCGCGCTGGTCGCCGCGCCGGACGGCCATCGGGTGGCGCGCGTGGATTGCAGCGGCATGGGGTCCGCACCCGAGGCGCTGGGCGCGCAGGCGGCCGCGCAGCTGCGCGCGCTGGGCGCCGACGAGATCCTCGCGGCGATCGGCTGAACCATGGACATGGCGCTGGCAGGCAAGCGCATCGTCGTGACGCGGCCGCGCGAGCTCGCCGGCGGCCTCGCCGCGCCGATCCGGCAGGCCGGGGGCGAGGCGCTCCTCTTTCCGGTGATCGAGATCCGCGACGCGCAAGACCCGGCGCGCGCGCGCGCCGTGCTCGACAGATTGCAGGAGTTCGAACTCGCGGTGTTCGTCAGCCCGAGCGCCGTGCGCAAGGCGTTTGAGCTGGCGCCAGGCCGGCCCTGGCCGCGCGTGGCGGCCGTCGGCGAGGGCACACGGCGCGAACTCGAGCAGCGCGGCTTGCGCGACGTGATCGCGCCGGCGGGGCAGGCCGACAGCGAGGCGCTGCTCGCACTGCCTGAACTGGCGCAAATCGCAGGTGCCAAGGTGCTGATCCTGCGCGGCGCCGGCGGCCGCGAGCTGCTGGGCGAGACGCTCGCCGCGCGCGGCGCCACGGTGGAGTACGCCGAATGCTACCGGCGCGTGCGCCCGCAGGCCGGTGCAACCCCGCCTCCCGAGGGCCGCATCGATGCGCTCTGCGTGAGCTCGGGCGAGGCGCTGACGAACCTCGCTGCGCTGCTAGGCCGCGAGCGCCTGCAGGACACGCCGCTGTTCGTATCGCACCCGCGCGTCGAGGCGCAAGCGCGCGAGCTTGGCCTGCGCCGGCCGGTGCTCGCCGGACCGGGCGACGCCGACATGCTGGCGGCGCTGGTTGCATACTTCGACGCCGCCAAGTAAAAACCCGCATGGACGGCACCGAGCGCAAGCCCTCGAATAGCAGGCGCATCGCCATGGCGGCGCTGGCCGCGGTCGTGCTTGGTCTTCTCGCCTGGGTCTGGCTCGATGCGCGCGAGCGCATCGGCGCGACGCAGGAAGAACTGGCGCGGCGGCTGCGCGACATCGAAGCCGACGCGCGGGACGCGCGTTCGATGGCGCGCCAGGCGCAGGAGACGATGCGCGAGGTGCAGGCGAGGTTCGGGGCGCTGGAAGGCAAGCTCGCCGACGCGCAGAGCCAGCAGGCGGCGCTGGAATCGCTGTACCAGGAGCTGTCGCGCAACCGGGACGAATGGCAGCTGGCCGAGATCGAGCAGGTGCTCGCCATCGCCGCGCAGCAGCTGCAGCTTTCGGGCAACGTGCGCGCGGCGCTGCTCGCGCTGCAGCTCGCCGAGAGCCGCCTGACGCGCACCGACCGGCCGCAGTTCGTCGCGGTGCGCCGCGCGCTGGCGCGCGACATCGGGCGGCTCAAGGCGCTGCCGGCGTCTGACCTGCCCGGCATCAGCCGGCAGCTGGACGCCCTGGTGGCCGGCGTGGACGCGCTGCCACTCGGCCTGGACGGCCGCGCCGAAAGCGCAGAACAAAAGCCCAAGCCGCCCGCCGCGGGGGAGGGCACTGCGGCGCGGCTGGCCGCGGAGGTGTGGAGCGAGATCCGGCAGCTGGTGGTGGTGCGGCGCGTGGACAAGCCCGAAGCGCCGCTGCTCGCGCCGACGCAGGCCTATTTCCTGCGGGAGAACCTGCGCCTCCGGCTGCTCAGCGCACGCTTGGCGCTGCTGGCGCGCAACCAGGCGGCGTACCAGGAGGACCTGCGAGTCGCCCTGCAGTGGCTGCAGCGCTACTTCGACGCGCGCGCGCGCCCGACGCAGGCGGCGCTGGCGCAACTCAGGCAACTGCAGACCGCCACCCTCAACCTCGAGCCGGCGCCGTCGATCTCGGACAGCCTCGAGGCGGTACGCGGCTACAAGGCGCGCCGCGACCGCGCTGCAGGATGAAGCTGCTGTTCTGGCTGCTGGCGTTGTTCGCCGCGGCTGCGGTACTCGCCGTCGCCGCGCGCCTGGACCAGGGCTACGTCCAGTTCGCCTACGCGCAGTGGCGCGTCGAGACGTCGCTGTTGCTGTTCTGCGTGCTCGCGGCGCTCGCTTTCGCCTTGCTGCACGCACTGCTGCGCCTTGTGCAGCGGACCGTTGCGCTGCCGGCGCAGGTGCGCGCGTTCCGCGAGCGCCGCCGCAGCGAGCAGGCGCAGGCGGCGCTCGCCGACGCGCTGCAGGGCTGGCTGGAGGGCCGCTACACGCGCGCCGAGAAGGAAGCGGCCCGCGCCTGGGAGTCCGGCGCCGCGCCCGGTCTGGCGGCGATCATCGCCGCGCGCGCCTCGCACGAGCTCGGCGCGCCGGAGCGGCGCGCGCAGTGGCTGCAGCGCGCGGAGGCCGCGGGCAAGCAGGGCGCGAGCCTGCTGTCGCGCGCCGTGATGGCGTTGGCGGAGCGCGACTATGCGACTGCGCGCGAGGCGCTGCGCGACTTGCAGGGTTCGGGCGCGCGCCACATCGCGACCTTGAGGCTGCTGATGCGCGCCGAGCGGGGCATGCGCAACTGGCAGGAGGTGCTGCGCCTCGCCGCGCAGCTCGCCAAGCGCGACGCCATTGCGCCGGCGCTGGCAGAGGACTACCGCAGCCAGGCGCACGTCGAGCTGCTCGCCGAGGCGGCGGCAGAGCGCTCCAGGTTCGAGGAGCGCTGGGGCAGCGTGCCGGAGCGCGAGAAGGCAAGCCCGCGCGTGGCCGCCGCCGCGGCGCGGCATGCGCGCGCGTTGGGACTGCCGGCCCTGGCGCGCGAAGCGGTGGAGAAGGGGCTCGCCGCGGACTGGGACGCGACGCTGGTGTCGCTCTACGGCGAGCTGCCGCAGATGGAGCAGGCGGCGCGGATCGCCGAGGCGCGCGGCCGCATCGAGCGCGCCGAACGCTGGCTGCCTGCGCACCCGCAGGATGCACAGCTATTGGCGGCGCTGGGGCGGCTGTGCGCGCAGGCCGAGCTTTGGGGCAAGGCGCAGCATTACCTGGAGGCGAGCCTCGCATTCGAGGAATCGCGCGCCACGCACCTGGAATTAGCGCGCTTGCTGGATCGGCTGGCGCGCGGCGCGGATGCGCAGCGGCACTATCGCAGGGCGGCCGAGTTGCCTTAGGTGCGGAACGCGGCTTTCTCAGCCGACGATGGCTGAGAGGGCCAGTTTGAGGGCAGCTTGATCCGCTTGGTTGAGACGTCCAAGTCCCCGGACGACAAGTGATTTCTGCATCGTCGTGATTACGGGTTTGACGGCCGATGGCTTCAGCAGCCCCGCAGCTTTCCAGTCGGTGACTTGCACTTCACCGTGCGACCCAGTGGAACGTGCCTGGCTGGTGATCGCCATGATGATGAGATCCGCGCGCTCGGCGTTGTAACGCGCGGTACTGACGACAACCGCCGGCCGGCGCTTGGCAGCGCTCAGATCGGTAAAAGGAAATGGAACGAGGATTACGTCGCCGAAGCTATAGCCGGTCGTAGACGGCATCCTCGTCGTTGTCCCAGATTTCGGCGAACGCGGGTTCGGCGACGCGCGTGGCTGCCCGCGCAAGCGCGCGATCCTGTTCCCGTTCGCGCAGGAAATCGACGAAGTCTTCGACCTCGGCCATCCGTTCCGGGGATAAGGTCTTCAGCTTGAAGATCAGCGCCTGGGGATCTCGGGTGTTCATCGGACCGCGTCCTGTGCAGCTGTCCATTCTAGACCCAGTCCTTGGGCTTGAGGAACTCGGAGTAGAGCCTCGCCTCGGGCGAATCCGGCGCCGGCTGCCAGTCGTAGCGCCACGCCACGCGCGGCGGCAGTGACATCAGGATCGCCTCGGTGCGCCCGCCGGACTGCAGGCCGAACAGCGTGCCGCGGTCGTAGACCAGGTTGAACTCCACGTAGCGCCCGCGCCGGTAGGCCTGGAACTCGCGTTCGCGCTCGCCGAAGGGGGTGTTCCTGCGGCGCTCGAGGATTGGGCTATAGGCCGCAAGGAAATGATCGCCCACCGAGCGCACGAGGGAAAAGCAGGCGTCGAAATCCGGCTCGTTCAGGTCGTCGAAGAAGATGCCGCCGATGCCGCGGGCCTCGTTCCGGTGCCTGATGAAGAAGTATTCGTCGCACCAGCGCTTGTACCGCGCATGGCACTGCGCGCCAAAAGGCGCCAGCGCCTGCTTGCAGTTCGCGTGGAAATGCCGCGCGTCCTCCTCGAAGCCGTAATACGGCGTGAGGTCCATGCCGCCGCCGAACCACCACGCGTCGCCGGCGGCAAAGCAGCGCACGTTCATGTGCACCGTCGGGCAGTACGGATTGCGCGGGTGCAGCACCAGCGACACACCCATTGCGTCGTAAGCGCGGCCGGCGAGCTGCGGGCGCGCCGCAGTGGCGGAGGCGGGCAGGCTCGCGCCCTGCACGCGGGAGTAGTTCACGCCGGCGCGCTCGAACAGCGCGCCGTCCTCGATCAGGCGTGACAGGCCGCCGCCGCCCTCCGGGCGGGCCCATGCGTCGCTGCGGAACCTGCCGCCGTCGAGGGCCTCGAGCGCGGCGACGATGCGCGCCTGCAGCCCGGTGAAATATTCCTGCACCGCCGCCAGATTCATTTCTTCAGCGCGCGGTGGCCGATGTCTTTGCGGTACTGCATGCCCTCGAAGCGGATCGCCTCCACCGCCTCGTAGGCGCGCGAGCGCGCCGCGCGCAGGTTGTCGCCCAGCGCGGTCACGCACAGCACGCGGCCGCCGCTGGTGACGACGCCCCTGGCCTCTGCGCGCGTGCCGGCATGGAATACGCGGCAGTCTGCAGTGGCCTTGGGCAGGCCCTCGATGCGCTCGCCCTGGCGCGGTTGCTCCGGATAGCCGTGCGCGGCGAGCACCACGCCGAGCGCGCAGCGGCGATCCCAGTCCGCTTCGGTGCTCGAGAGCTTGCCATCGAGCGCGGCCTCGAGCAGGTCGAGCAGGTCCGACTTGAGCCGCAGCAGGATCGGTTGCGCCTCGGGGTCGCCGAGGCGGCAGTTGAACTCCAGCGTCTTCGCGTTGCCGGACTGGTCGATCATCAGCCCGGCGTAGAGGAACCCGGTGTAGGGCACGCCGTCGGCAGCCATGCCGGCGATGGCCGGTTGGATGATCTCGCGCATCACGCGCGAATGGACATTCGGCGTCACCACCGGAGCAGGCGAGTAGGCGCCCATGCCGCCGGTGTTGGGCCCCTGGTCGCCGTCGCGCAGCCGCTTGTGGTCCTGGCTGGTGGCGAGGGCCAGCGCGTGCGCGCCGTCGGACATGACGATGAAGCTCGCTTCCTCGCCCTGCAGGCATTCCTCGATCACCACGCGCGCGCCGGCGGCGCCGAGTTTGTCCGCAACGAGGAAGCCGTCGACGGCGGCCTGTGCCTCGGCGACGCTCGCGGCCACCACCACGCCCTTGCCGGCGGCGAGTCCGTCGGCTTTGACCACGATCGGCGCACCCTGCCGTTCGACGTAGGCACGCGCCTGCGCGGCGTCGGTGAACGTGGCGTAGCGCGCGGTGGGCAGGCCGTGGCGCAGCATGAACCGCTTGGCGAAATCCTTGGACGACTCGAGCTGCGCCGCTGCGCGCGTCGGGCCGAAGATGCGCAGCCCCGCGTCGCGGAACGCATCCACCACGCCGGCGGCCAGTGGGGCTTCGGGGCCGACCACCGTGAGGGCGATCTGTTCCTTGCGCGCGAACGCGACCAGTTCGCCGACTTCGGACAGGGCCACATTCTCCACGCCCGGCTCGACCGCCGTGCCGCCGTTGCCCGGGGCGACGTATACCTTCTGCACGCGCGGGCTCTGCGTCAGCTTCCACGCCATCGCGTGTTCCCGGCCGCCGGCGCCAATCACCAATAGCTTCATCAGTGGCGGAAGTGCCTGACGCCCGTGAACACCATGGCGACGCCGCGCTCGTCCGCCGCCGCGATCACCTCTTCGTCACGCACGCTGCCGCCGGGCTGGATCACCGCCACGGCGCCCGCCTGCGCCACCGCGTCCAGGCCGTCGCGGAACGGGAAGAAAGCGTCGGAGGCGGCGACCGATCCCTCGAGGTCCAGGCCGGCGCCCTGCGCCTTGATCGTGGCGATGCGTGCGCTGTCGATGCGGCTCATCTGCCCGGCGCCGACGGCGAGCGTCATGCCGCCGCGCGCGAACACGATGGCGTTGGACTTGACGAACTTCGCCACGCGCCAGGCGAACAGCAGGTCGGCGAGCTGTTCCTGCGTCGGCTTGTTCTTCGTCACCACCTTCAACTCGGCGGCCTGCAGCGCGCGCGTGTCGCTCATTTGCACCAGCAGCCCGCCGCCGACGCGCTTAAGGTCGAAAGCGTTGCGCTCGTGCGCCAGGGGCACTTCGAGGATGCGCAGATTCGCCTTCTTCGCGAACTCGGCCTGCGCGTCGGCTGCCACGCGCGGCGCGATGATCACCTCGGCGAACTGCTGCGCCAGGCCCAGCGCAGTCGCGCGGTCCAGTGCGCGGTTGAACGCGATGATGCCGCCGAAAGCGGAAGTCGGGTCAGTCTTGAACGCCTTGTCGTAGGCCTCGCGCAGCGTCGGCGCGGTCGCCGCGCCGCAGGGATTGGCGTGCTTGACGATGACGCAGGCCGGTTCGGCAAAGCTGTTCACGCATTCCCAGGCGGCGTCGGCGTCGGCGACGTTGTTGTAGGACAGTTCCTTGCCCTGCAGCTGGCGGTAGCCCGTCAGCCCCCCCGCCATCGGCTGCGCGTCGCGGTACAAGGCCGCCGCCTGGTGCGGATTCTCGCCGTAGCGCAGGTCCTGCAGTTTCGCGAACTGCAGGTTGAGCACCCCGGGGAAAGCGTGGCGCTTTCCTTGCGCGTCGAGCGAGGAGAGGTAATTGGCGATGGCGCCGTCGTAGGCGGCAGTGTGCGCGAACGCTTTCTGCGCCAGCGCGAAACGCGTGGCGGCCGACACTTCGCCGTGTGCGCGCAACTCCTCGAGCACCTTCGCGTAATCGGCCGGGTCGACCAGCACGGCGACGCCGGCATGGTTTTTCGCCGCCGAGCGCAGCAGGGCTGGCCCGCCGATGTCGATGTTCTCGATGGCGTCCTCCAGCCGGCAGTCGGGATCGGCGACCGTCCCCTGGAACGGGTACAGGTTGACCACCACCAGGTCGATCGGCGCAATACCGGCTTTGTCGATGGCCGCCATCTGCTCGCCCGAATCGCGCCGCGCGAGTATCCCGCCGTGGATCTTGGGGTGCAGCGTCTTCACGCGCCCGCCGAGCATCTCCGGGAAGCCGGTGTGCGCCGAGACTTCGGTGACCCGGATGCCTTCCTGTCCCAGCAGCTTCGCCGTGCCGCCGGTGGACAGGATGCTGACCCCCAGCGTGACGAGCGCGCGGGCGAATTCGGCGATGCCCGACTTGTCCGAGACGCTGAGCAGCGCCCGCTTGAGCTTGCTCACCCTTTGATGCGCAGCTGCTGCATCTTCTTGCGCAGCGTATTGCGGTCGATGCCGAGCATGGTGGCGGCGTGTGTCAGGTTGCCCTCGGCGCGGCTGAGCACCATCTCGATCATCGGCCTTTCGACGTTCTTCAGCACCATGTCGTAGATCGCCGTCGGGCGCTCCCCGTCCATGTCCTTGAAGTAGCGCTCCAGCGACTTCTTGACCGCGTCCGAGAGCTCGTTCGTGCGGCTCACGCGGCGAGCCTGCCGAAATAATCGTTCACCGCGGCGCGCTGCAGCCCCGCCGCCTCGATGCGCACCATGCACTGGCGGAAGCCTTCGCCGCCCGGCAGGCGGCGCGCATACCAGCCCAGGTGCTTGCGCGCCACGCGCAGGCCATGCTCCTCGCCGTACAGCGCGTACAAGCCCTCGAGGTGCTCGCGCACCACGGCCTCGATTTCCGCTGGCGCGGGCGGCGCCAGCACAGCGCCGGTGGCGAGGAAGTGCTCGATCTCGCGAAAGATCCACGGGCGGCCGAAGGCGGCACGGCCGATCATCAGGCCGTCGGCGCCGGACCGCTCGAGCACCGCGCGCGCTTCCGCCGGCGTTTCGATGTCGCCGTTGGCGATCACGGGGATGCGCACGCTGCGCTTCACCTCGGCGATGGAGTCGTATTCCGCGCGCCCGGCGAAACCGCAGGCGCGCGTGCGGCCGTGGATGGCAAGCAGCTGCACGCCGCAGTCCTCGGCGATGCGCGCGACGCGCACGGCGTTGCGCCGCGCCGGACTCGGCCCGGTGCGGATCTTGAGGGTCACCGGGACCTGCACAGCGGCCACCACCGCCTCGAGGATGCGCGCCACCAGCGCTTCGTTCTCGAGCAGGGCGGAGCCGGCGTAGACGTTGCAGACTTTCTTCGCCGGGCAACCCATGTTGATGTCGATGATCTGCGCGCCGCGCTCGACGTTGCTGCGCGCGGCCTCGGCCATCATGGCGGGGTCGGCGCCCGCGATCTGCACCGACACCGGGCCGGGTTCGCCGAGATGGTCCAAGCGCAGCAGCGACTTGCGCGAATTGCGCAGTTCGGGCCGGGCGGACACCATCTCGGACACCGCCAGGCCGGCGCCGAGGCGGCGCGCGAGGATGCGGAACGGGCGGTCGGTGACCCCCGCCATCGGCGCGACGAACAACGCATTGCGCAGCTGGTACGCACCGATTCGCATTCGAAATTCTATTATTTCTCAGGGCAGCGCGGAAGGTCCGAATATCATGCGCCGCGCAAACAGGCGGCGCGCCGCCGGCGCGATGTCAAGCATCGTCAGCGCCGCGCCGCGCGCTGCGCGCAGCAGGGGGTTCGCGCCGAGAAACGCGCCGGCCAGCGCGTGCGTGACGCCGACCGTGCAGGCGGCATCCAGCCGCCGGGTCGCGGTGAATCGGGCGAGCACCTCATCGCTGCCCGGGTCCGGGGCGTCGCGCAAGGTCTGCGCCAGGTCCCAGGCATCGCGCAGGCCCAGGTTGAGCCCCTGGCCCGCCACCGGATGCAGGCTCTGCGCGGCATTGCCGATGTACACCTCGCGTGTGGCGACGCGGGAGTCGCGCACGCGCAATGCAAGCGGAACGCAAGCGCGCTCCGCGACCGCGACGAAGCGCCCCGCGCGGTC
>CAZVZV010000001.1:0-19849 GCA_964631735.1 uncultured Enterobacteriaceae bacterium | reverse complement strand
TTCTTCTCGATGCGCTGGCGCGCCACGTATTCGTAGAAGCCGGGCGTCTTGAGCATCAGGTCCTCGGGCGAGGCGTAGCGCACGATCTCGCGCCCATCGGCAAGCGTCTCGCGCGCAATGCTTCCCCAGACGAACTCCGGGTACAGGAACTCGCGGCATTTCTCCAGGTACATCCGGTCCGACATCTGGCCGAGCAGGTCCGCGGTGCCCACCAGGCAGCCGAGCAGCCGGTCCTTGGGGTCGTGCAGCAGGATGTCGTCGATGTCCATCTCGTAGCCGGTGAAGTGCACCAGCTTGGACGCCGCTTGCGCTTCCTCGGCGAAACCGAGCTGCGGCAGGTAGCGCACGAGGAAGTCCGCGCTGCGGCTGACGTGGATCTTGGTGAACACGGCGCCGTTCTCGATGTGGCTCTCCGAGGCGCGCTTGATGTAGCCCGAATCGTGCAGCAGGGCGACCACCACGCCGAGCGTGGCGCGCCGGGCGCCGATCTGGTCGGCGCTCGCGAGGGCGCGATCGTGGCCGTCGAGCAGCCGCACCATTGCCAGCGTCATGTCCAGCGTATGGCGCAGGTCGTGGTACAGGGTGTCGCAGGGAAGGTAGCCGGGGAAAGTGCCGCCGAACAGCGCCTTCATGTCGTTGAAGGCCTGCCGCAGCGGCGCCAGGTCGGCGCCCGGGTAGCGCGCGGCGAACAGGCTTAGGACCGCGTCGCGGACCTGGTCGGGATCCTCGACATTGATGCGGTTGGTAACGTCGTTCTGGTTGAGGCGGTTGTGCACTTGCGTTGCCTTGCATTATCACGCGGCCGCGTCGCCGGACGCAAAAGGAATTTTCTGTGGCGGAGAAAAAGTTGGCAAAAATGGGAGACGGCCTGTAAGCCGGGTTCTGTGCGAAGGGGCGAACCCCTCCCGACAGCCATTCCTCTGGGCCCGCAGTTACCTGCGGGCTCTAGCCACCTACCCGCAAGCTTGGCCGAGCCGGCCTCAGGCGCTTGCCTATTTGGTGTTGCTCCGGATGGAGGTTGCCCGTTTCACCCCTCCCGTTGCCGGGAGGACTCGTCTCTGTGGCCCTGTTCGTCGCCTTGGCGCCGCTTGCGCGGCGTTTATAGCGCCGGGGCGTTACCCCGCATCCCGCTCTGTGGAGCCCGGACTTTCCTCTGTGTCGCCACAGCGGCTGCCTGGCCATCTCCCGCGCGAATTCTACGCGTCCCGGGCAGCGGGGCGGCGGAAGTAGCGCTGGTCCTCGTAGAAGTCGGCGCGCTCGCCGTCGGAAAGCCAGCCGGGAAAGCCGAACACGGGCAGGGGCGCAAGCAGCCGCGGCGATGCATCGGCGGGCAATTGCGCGAGCCAGGCGGCGGCCTGCGCGTCCAGGTCGGCGCCCGGGTCCACGAACAGAACCTTGCAGGTGATGCCGGGCCACGGCTCGAGCGCCTGCTCCAGCACGGCATGACCCAGCACCACGAATCGCATTGCCGCCCGTACGCGGCTGCGCTGCTGCCAGAACAATTCCTTCCAGCGGCACTCCCGGACCAGCGCGTTGAGCGCCTCGTCGGTGCAGGCCACCAGCGCACCGCCTTCGTCGAAGAGGGTGAGCAGGTCACGCAGCCTTCCGCGCTTGCCACCCTCGCGAGGGATCTCGGCGGCATGCATGGCATTGATGCGCGCCTTGGTGCGCGGAAACGCGAGCCAGCACAAGGCATTGAACAGGTCGTGGCGGTTCTCCGGCCGAGTGTGGACCTGGCCGGACTCGAACAGGTGGATCTCGTAGTACGGATCCGCGCCCGCGGGCGGCACGAAGCGCAGCGGCCTGCCTCTCTCGGTGCGCAGGGCCTGCTGCTCGGCGGCCGCGTTGAGCGCGGCCAGCGACGGCGCGGGCCCGAGTCGTTCGAGCCAGGGCCGCAGCGGGTCGTAGATCGGGTGGGCTAGGCGATCTTCCAGGGCAGCGTCTCGCCCGCGCGCAGCGGCACCAGTTGCCCGATGCCGAACGGCAAAGTCGCGGGCACCGTCCACTCGCCGCGCTCCAGGACTATGCTGCCGGTGTTGACGGGCAGTTTGTAGAACAGCGGGCCGAAACGGCTGGCGAAGCCCTCCAGTTTGTCGAGCGCGCCGGCTTCCTCGAACGCCACCGCGTACAGTTCGAGCGCCGCGTGCGCCGTGTACACGCCGGCGCAGCCGCAGGCGGCTTCCTTGGTGTCGCGTGCGTGCGGCGCGCTGTCGGTGCCGAGGAAGAACTTCGCATTGCCCGAGGTTGCCGCCGCAACCAGTGCTTCGCGGTGCTTCTCGCGCTTGAGGACCGGCAGGCAGTAGTGGTGCGGGCGGATGCCGCCCTGGAACAGCGCATTGCGGTTGAGCAGCAGGTGGTGCGCGGTGATCGTGGCGGCGACGTTGGCGCCGGTGACTTCGACGAACTGCGCCGCCTCGCGGGTCGTGATGTGCTCCAGCACCACCCTGAGTGCGGGAAAGCGCTCGAGCAGCGGGCCGAGCACCTCCTCGATGAACACCGCTTCCCGGTCGAACACGTCCACCTCGGGGTCGGTCACTTCGCCATGCACCAGCAGCGGCAGGCCCTGTTCCTCCATCCTCTCCAGCGTGTTGAAGCAGCGCGAGATGCGTGTCACGCCGGCAGCCGAATGCGTGGTGGCGCCGGCCGGGTAGAACTTCACGCCGTGCACGTGGCCTGAGCGCTTGGCCAGGGCAATCTCCTCCGGCGGGGTATCGTCGGTCAGGTAGAGCGTCATCAGCGGCTCGAATGCGGCATCCTCCGGCAGCGCGGAGAGGATGCGGCCGCGGTAGGCGAGTGCTTCCTGCGTGGTGCGCACGGGCGACTTGAGGTTCGGCATGATGATGGCGCGTGCGAAGCGCCGGGCGCTGTCCTCGATTACAGCCGCCATCTGCGGCCCGTCCCGCAGGTGCAGGTGCCAGTCATCCGGCCTGATGAGCGTGACGCGGTCCACGGGCCGGATTCTACTTGGCGTGATCGAGCGCCAGCTTGTACAGGGCATTGCGCGGCGCGCCGGTGATGCGCGCGGCGAGCCTTGCCGCCTCGCTCGCCGGCAGCGATTCGAGCAGCGCGAGCAGCACGCGCTCGCCTTCGTCCAGGTCCGGTGCTGCCACAGCGCCGGGCCCGAGCACCAGCACGAACTCGCCCTGCTGCCGGTGGGTGCCGGCCTTTAGCCACGCAACAGCCTGCGCCAGGGGAAGGCGCACTACCTCCTCGAACTTCTTGGTCAGTTCGCGCGCGATGACGAGTTCGCGCTCGCCGCCGAAGCGCGCCGCGAGGTCCTCCACCGTTTCCAGCACCCGGTGCGGCGCCTCATACAGAATCACCGGCCAGGGCAGGTCGAGCTCGGCCAGCGCCTTGCGTCGCGCGGTTGGCTTGGCAGGCAGGAAGCCGACGAACAGGAACCGGTCGGCAACGAAGCCGGCCGCAGAGTACGCCGCGACCGCGGCGCTTGGGCCCGGCACCGGCACCACTTTCAGACCCTCACGATGCGCTGCTTCAACCAGCAGCGCCCCCGGATCGGAAATGCCCGGCGTGCCAGCGTCGGTCACCAGCGCCACGCTGTTGCCCTGGCGCAATGCGGCCAGCAGCTTGGCGGTGGCGGCGCGCTCATTGTGCGCGTGCAAGGCGAGCGTCGCGCGCGCGATGCCGTGGCGCGCGAGAAGCGTGCGGGTCGTGCGTGTGTCTTCGCAGGCCACCAAGTCCGCCTCGCGCAGCACGTCCAGGGCGCGCGGGCTGGCGTCGGCAAGGTTGCCGATCGGCGTCGCGACGACGTACAGGGTTCCGGGCAAGGGATGGGCGGCGTGCGTCAACGCCTGATTGTGCTGAACCGTTAGTCGAAGGGCAAACGGAGGCGGCATGAACCTGGACGGGCAGAGGGCGGAGGAGCTATGCGCCGACCTGCTGCGAAGGGCGGGGCTGCGCATCCTGGCGCGCAACTGGCGCTGCCGGCTGGGCGAGATCGACCTGGTGGCGGAGGAGGCGGGTACGCTGGTATTCGCCGAAGTGCGGTTGCGCCGGGACGCGCGCTTTGGCGGCGCGGCCGAGTCGATCACCGCCGCGAAGCGCTCTCGCATTATCGCGGCAGCACGGCTTTACCTCGCCGGCCGACCTGAGGCCTCCTGCCGCTTCGACGTGCTGCTGCTCGACTCGCTCGCCCCGGCGCGCGTGCAATGGATCCGCAATGCGTTTACGGAATAGCCTCCTGGCGGCCTGGCTGGCCCTCGCCGCGGCGACCGCGCACGGCGATGAGCGCTCACCGAGCTTGCGCCTGCTGGTGCAGGAATCGCCCCTCGCCGGCTACCGCTACGCGGCGGGGTCGGAGGTGTGGCCGCTGCTGCGCGTCGGCGACCCGCTCGAACTGTCGCGCGAGCCCGACAATCCGCACGATCCCAATGCGGTGCGCGTCGAATGGCGTGGGCGCAAGCTGGGCTATGTGCCTCAGCGGGAAAATGCGGCACTGGCCTGGGGCCTGGAGCGCGGGGAGACGCTGCGCGCGCGCATCACGCGCCTCGAGCCGCACCCGAATCCGGCGCGCCGCATGCGCTTCGAGGTGTACGTGGAGTAGGGGTTCGCGCTGAGCGTGTAAAATCGTCCGCCATGGGCCACGCCGAACAGAGCGCCGGGCTCGCCGAGCGAATCGCGGCGCACTTTGCCGACAGCGCGAAGCTGAAGCTGGCTGCGGCGCAGCCGCTGGCCGGGCCGATCGCCCGCGCCGTCGAACAGATGTCCGCATCGCTGCGCGCGGGTGGCAAGATCCTCGCGTGCGGCAACGGCGGCTCGGCCGCCGATGCGCAGCATTTCGCCGCCGAGCTGGTCAACCGCTTCGAGCGCGAACGGCCGCCGCTGGCCGCGATCGCGCTGACCACCGACTCGTCCAACCTGACCTCGATCGCCAACGATTACAGCTACGAAGTGGTGTTCGAGAAGCAGCTGCGCGCGCTCGGCCGCAAGGGCGACGTCCTGCTGGCGATTTCCACCTCGGGCAATTCGCCCAGCGTGCTGGCGGCGATGCGCGCGGCGCGCGAGCTGGGCCTGAGCACCGTGGCGTTCACCGGCCGCGGCGGCGGCAAGATGGCGGGCCTGCTCGGGCCCGGGGACGTGCACGTCTGTGTGCCGCACGAGCGGACCATGCGCATCCAGGAAGTGCACCTGCTGGCGCTGCACTGCCTGTGCGACGGCATCGATTTCCAGTTATTCGGAGACAATCCATGAACAAGATGCCACTCCTCCTGCCAGGCGTGCTCCTCGCTGCGGCATTGCTGCAGGCTTGCATGCCGCTGGTGATGGTTGGCGCCGGCGCCGCAGTGGTCTCGATGGAGGATCGCCGCACCACCGGGGCGCAGATCGAGGACCAGGGCATCGAGCTGCGCGCGGCCAACCGCGCCGACGACCGGTTCGGCGACAAGGCGCATATCAACGTCACTTCCCACAACCGCTACGTGCTGCTTACGGGCGAGGCGCCGGACGAGGCGACGCGCACGGAGATCGAGAAGATCGCGCGCGGCGTGCCGAACGTGCTCGGGGTGACCAACGACTTGCAGGTCGCGGGCAAGTCCTCGATGGGCTCGCGCTCCAACGACACCTACCTGACCTCCAAGGTGAAGGCGCGCTTCCTGGAAAGCGGCAAGGTCAACGCGGTCCACGTCAAGGTGGTGACCGAGGCAGGGGTGGTGTACCTGCTGGGCGTGGTTACGGAACAGGAAGCCGCCGACGCCGTCGAAATCGCACGCACCACGGGCGGAGTGCGCAAGGTGGTGAAGATGTTCGAGCACTGCAAGAGCACGGACGAAATCTGCCAGCCGCGGCCGGCGCCCAAGGGCGCGGAGACGCGGGTGCGAAGCTCTCCCTGAGCGGAGCGTGCCGCCGCCCGCCTTCGAGCGCAAGATCCTCGCGCCTGCCGACGCTGCGCGCTGGGCGGCGCGGCTGGCGCGGCCCCTGGTGTTCACCAATGGCGTGTTCGATATCCTGCACCGCGGGCACGTCACCTACTTGGCGCGTGCCCGCGCACTCGGCGCAGCGCTGCTGGTGGCCCTGAATGGCGATGCGTCGGTGCGGCGCCTGGGCAAGGGGCCCGGTCGCCCGGTCAACGCGCTCGAGGATCGCATGGCGCTGGTCGCCGCGCTCGAGTCGGTGGACGCGGTGACCTGGTTCGACGAGGACACGCCCGCCGCGCTGATCGCCACCTGCCGGCCGGAGCTGTTGGTGAAAGGTGGCGACTGGCCCGTCGCGCGCATCGTCGGCGCGCGCGAGGTGCTGGCGCGCGGCGGCGCCGTGCATTCAATTCCCTTCGAACACCAGCGCTCGACCACGGCGTTGCTGCGCCGGGTCGTGCGAAGCCGGGCGCGCCGTAAAGGGCGATAGCGTTAGTCGCCCGTCCAGTCACGGCGTTGCTATCATTTCGCGATGAAGCTGCAACAGTTGAAGGTGGACTACCACGCCGAGGAGGACCGCCTGCTGATGCTGATCGCGACCAGCGATGGGGTCGAGCTGCGCATGTGGCTGACGCGCCGCTTCGTCATGCTTCTCTGGCCGCTGCTGGTCAAGCTCGCCGAGGAGGCGAGCCCGCGCATCCGCACCCAGGCCAATCCCGAGGCGCGCAAGGCGCTGCTCGGCATCGAGCACCAGCAGGCAGTGCAGAAGGCCGACTTCAGCAAGGCCTACGAGCCCAAACTGCGCAGCACGCCGCTGGGCGAGGAGCCGCTGCTGCTCGGGCGCATCCAGACCGGCCACGACCGCAAGGGCCAGCCGGTGGTGGCGCTGCACCCGACGGAAGGGCAGGGGGTGACGTTGACCCTCGACTCGGTGCTGTTGCATTCCGTATGCCGGCTGCTGCAGGCCGCAGTGAAGAAGAGCGGCTGGGACGCGGATCTCAAGCTGCCCGGCGCGGAGCCCCAGCCCGCCGAAGAGCGCTCCGGCCGCACCATCAACTAGTTCATCGGCCCGGCGCGCAGCTCTTCGAGGCGCGCCGAGGCGTGCAGCCAGTCTTCCTCGGCATGCGCCAATTCAGACGCGAGCCGCGCTTCCGCCTTGCTCAGAACGGCGAGCTTCTCCCGGTCTGAATTGTCATACAGCGCCGGGTCGGCGAGCGCGGCGCGGATCTCCCCGACTTCCCGTGACAGCTGCGCCAGCCGCGCCTCGATCGCAGCGAGCTTCTTCTGCAGCGGCCGCAGCCGCTGCGTGATCTGCGCTCGCGCCGCGGCCTCGGCGCGCCGCTCGTCCTTGCGGCTGGCGCGCTCGGGTGCCGCACGCATCGACGCGGCGCGCCCTTCCTTGAGCCTCATCTGGCGGTAGTCGTCGAGATCGCCGTCGAATTCCTGCACGCGTCCGTCGGCGACCACCAGGATACGGTCGGCGCAGGAAGCGAGCAGGCTCCGGTCGTGCGACACGATCACCAGGGCTCCGCTGTAACTTTGCAGGGCCATGGAGAGCGACCTGCGCATTTCCAGGGCGAGGTGGTTGGTCGGCTCGTCCAGCAGCAGCAGGTTGGGCCGGCGCTTGACCAGCGCCGCCAGCGCGAGGCGTGATTTCTCGCCGCCCGACAGCGGACCGATCGGCCGCTCGGCGCGCTCGCCGGAGAAGCCGAAGCGGCCGAGGAAATCGCGCAGTGACTGTTCGCGCTCGCCGCGAAACAGGCGCTGCAGCATCGCCAGCGGTGTTTCCTCGGCGCGCAGCAGTTCCACCTGGTGCTGGGCGAAATAGCCGACGACGATGTCGCGCGCCTCGATGCGCTGTCCCGACAGAGCATCGAGCTCCCCGGCGAGCAGGCGCACCAGCGTGGTCTTGCCGTTGCCGTTTGCGCCGATCACCGCGACGCGGTCGGCGCTGGTGAGCGCGAGCTCGATGCCCGAGAGCACGGCGTGCCCGCCATAGCCCGCGGCGACCTCGTGCAGCGCGAGGATGCGCTCGGGCTGGCGCTCGGGCTCCTCGAACTGGAAGCGGTAGGTGTCGGCGGCGATCACCGGCGCGACGAGCGCCATGCGCTCCAGGCGCTTGAGCCGGCTCTGTGCCTGGCGCGCCTTGGTGGCCTTGGCGCGGAAGCGCTCGACGAAGGCGGTGATGCGGCGGATCTCCTTGTCCTGGCGCGCCGCCGCGGCGAACTGCTGCTCCAGCTCGACTGACCGGCTGCGCTCGAACTGCGAATAGCCGCCGTCGTAGAGCCGCACTGCGCCGCCCTGCTCGGCGGGCAGGATGGCGAGACAATGGTCGCAGACGCGATCGAGGAAGTCGCGGTCGTGCGACACCACGATCATCGTGCCCTCGTAGGCGCGCAGCCAGCCCTCCAGCCACAGGATGGTGTCGAGGTCGAGGTGGTTGGTCGGCTCGTCGAGCAGCAGCAGGTCGGAAGGCGTGATCAGCGCGCGCGCGAGATTGAGACGCATGCGATAGCCGCCGGAGAATTCGCGCACCGCGCGCACTTCGTCGCCGGGCGCAAACCCCAGGCCGGCGAGCAACACCAGCGCGCGAGAGCGCGCCGTGTAGCCGTCCGCATGCTCGAGGCGCTCGTGCGCGTGCGCGATCGCTTCGCCCTCGCCGCCGGCCTCGGCAGCCGCGATCTCTCTTTCCGCCGCGCGCAGTTCCACGTCCGCGTCGAGCAGGTAGTCGAGCAGGCTGCGTTCCAGCGCCGGTGCTTCCTGCTCGACGCGCGCCATGCGCATGCCGGGCTGGACCTCGCAATCCCCGGCGTCGGGGGCGAGTTCGCCGGCGAGCAGCGCGAGCAGGCTCGACTTGCCGCTGCCGTTGGCGCCGATCAGGCCGACGCGCCAGCCGCGCTCCAGCGTCAGCGACACGCCCGCGAACAGCAGGTGCGGCCCTCTGGACAAGGCGAGGTTGCGCAGGAGGATCATGGGGGAACGGAGTATAATTCGCGCCCTGCGTGAGTTCTCCTTTCGATCAGCTCGGCCTCATCGCCCCCCTGTTGCAGGCGGTGCGCGAACTTGGCTACGAACAGCCCACTCCGGTGCAGGAGCAGGCCATCCCGCTGGTACTCGCCGGCCGCGACCTGAAGGCGGGGGCGCAAACCGGCACCGGCAAGACCGCGGCCTTCGCGCTGCCTATCCTGCAGCGCCTGGCGCCGCAGGCCAGCAGCAGCGCCTCTCCCGCCCG
Organism: uncultured Enterobacteriaceae bacterium; assembly: GCA_964631735.1. Classification (GTDB taxonomy): domain Bacteria; phylum Pseudomonadota; class Gammaproteobacteria; order Burkholderiales; family SG8-39; genus JAABQT01. The sequence continues at coordinate 10,747 of CAZVZV010000001.1, read as the reverse complement.
CCACCCGGTGCGCGCGCTGATCCTGACGCCGACGCGCGAGCTGGCGATCCAGGTCGAGCAGAGTTTCCGCGACTACGGCAAGCACCTGCCGATCAGGAGCGCGGTGGTGTACGGCGGTGCCGACATGAACGCGCAGATCCTGCAGTTGAGGCGAGGCGTGGAAGTCCTGGTGGCAACGCCGGGGCGCCTCCTCGACCACGTGCAGAGCAAGACCGTGATGCTCAACCAGGTCGGCATCCTGACGCTCGACGAAGCCGACCGCATGCTCGACATGGGCTTCCTGCCCGACATCCGCCGCATCATCGCCCTGCTGCCCAAGGAGCGGCAGAACCTGCTGTTCTCCGCGACTTTCCCGGACGAGATCCGCGGCCTGGTGAACTCCCTGCTGCACGATCCCGCCGAGGTGCAGGTGGCGGCGCGCAACGCACCGCCCGAACTGGTGACGCACGTGGTGCACCCGGTGGCGCGCGAGAAGAAGCGCGAACTGCTTTCCTACCTGGTCCAGACCCGCAACCTGCAGCAGGTGCTGGTGTTCTGCGGCACGCGCATCGGCGCGAACCGCCTGGCGCACCAGCTGCGCAAGGACCACATCCACGCCGATGCCATCCATGGCGACAGGTCGCAGGCCGAGCGCCTGGTGGCGCTGGAGGCGTTCAAGGCCGGCAAGACCGCGGTGCTGGTGGCGACCGACGTCGCCTCGCGCGGACTCGATATCGAGGGGCTGCCGCAAGTGATCAATTTCGACATTCCGCATTCGCCTGAGGATTACGTCCACCGCGTCGGCCGCACCGGCCGCGCCGGTTTGGCGGGCGAGGCGATCTCGCTGGTCGCTTCCACGGATCTCGAGGCGCTGGCCGCGATCGAGCGGCTGATCAAGATGAAGCTCAACCGCGTGCTGGTACCGGGCTTTCAGCCTGACGGCGGCACCGCCGCGACGCTGATGGGCAGGGAAGGCCGCAGCACGCCGCGTCGAGAGGTCGCGCCGCGCCCGACGGCGCCCAGGCCGTCGCGCCCGCAGGGCGACCCGATCTTCTCCAAGCCTTACGAACCATCTGCGTCCAATGGTGCCGGCACGCCAAAGGCCGAGGCGCCGCAGCAATCCAGGCGCCGCCAGCCGCAGGTGGCGGCACTGCTTGGCGGATTGAAGCGCGCCTAAACGCAGCGCGCGCCGTCCACCTCGATACAAGTCCCCGAGATCATCGACGCCTCGTCCGAGGCGAGGTACAGGCAGGCGTTGGCCACGTCGAGCGGCGTGGAGAATCGTCCCAGCGGGATCGTCGCCAGGAATCTTTTCTTCGCCTCTTCGGTCACCGCTCCGCCGGCGAATTCGGCCGACAGCGCGGTCTCCGGGCTGAACACCGGGTTGACGCAGTTGACGCGGATCTTGTCCGGGCCGAATTCGGCAGCCATCGACTTCGACATGAGGATCACCGCGCCCTTGGAGCTGTTGTAGACCGTGAGGCCGGGCCGCGGCCGCAGCCCGGCGGTGGAGGCGATGTTCACGAAACAGCCGCCGCCCTGCCGGCGGAACGACGGCACCGCGTGCAGCGCCGACAGGTAGATGCTTTTCACGTTGATGGCGTAGACCTTGTCGAACTCGGCTTCGGTCACCTCGAGGTAGGGCTTGTTGCGGTGCGTCCAGCCTGCGTTGTTGACCACCACATCGAGCTTGCCGAACTTCGCGCTCGCCGCTGCCACCAGCCTGGCCCAATCAGCCCCTTTGGTGACGTCGGCCTGCACGAACTCGCCACCGATTTCCTTCGCGACGCGCGCGCCGCCTTCGGCGTTGATATCGTTGACGAGGACCTTCGCGCCTTCCTGCGCGAAGCGCTTCGCGATGCCGGCACCGAAGCCGGAACCCGCGCCGGTGACGATGGCAACCTTGTCCTTGAGTCTCATGATTCCCCTCCCATGGTCCCTGCCAGTGCGGAAATCATACTTTGAAGGGCGTGTGCTCGTTGAGTTCGTTCACATACTGCGCGATGCCTTGCGCTTCGCGCTCCAGGTAGTCCTCGATGGCGCTGGCGAAGCGCGGGTGCGCCAGCCAGTGCGTCGACAGCGTCGCCAGCGGCAGCAGTCCGCGGAACAGTTTGTGTTCGCCCTGGGCGCCGCCTTCAAAACGCGCGAGGCCACGGGCGATGGCGAACTCGATCGCCTGGTAATAGCAGGCCTCGAAGTGCAGCAGCGGCACGTGCTCCAGCGCCCCCCAGTAACGGCCGTAAAGCACGTCCTCGCCGAGCACGTCGAACGCAGCGGCGATCGGCGTGCCACGGCGTTCGGCGACGATCAGCAGGGTGTGCTCGGGCATGGCCGCACCGATGCGCAGGAAGAACTCCAGGCTGAGGTAGGGACGCGAGCCGTGCGCGGCGTAAGTATGGCAGTAGCAGCGGTGGAAGAACTCCCAGTCGCGCACGCCGATCTCGGCGCCCAGCAGCCAGCGGAACGAGATGCCCGCATCGCGCACGCGGCGCCGCTCCTGGCGGATGTTCTTGCGCCGCTGGTGCGACATGCGCGCGAGGAACTCATCGAAACTCGCGTAGCCCTGGTTGTTCCAGTGGAACTGCACCGTGCGGCGCTGGAGCATGCCCGCACCCTGCAGCAGCTGCGCCTCGGGCCGCGGCGCAAACAGCACGTGCAGCGAGGAGAACTCGCGCGCCGCTGCGAGTGCCGCGGCGGCGAGGGCGCCGCGCGCGGCATCGTCGGCAGCCAGCAGGCGCGGGCCGGTGACCGGCGTGAATGGCACCGCGCACAGCAGCTTCGGGTAGTACTCCAGGCCGTGGCGCGCATAGGCATCTGCCCAGGCCCAGTCGAACACGTACTCGCCGCGCGAATGCGACTTGACGTAGAGCGGCATGGCTCCGGCGAGCGCTCCGTCGCGCTCGAGCAGGAGGAACTGCGGCTGCCAGCCGGTGCGGGCGCTGGCGCAGCCCGTGTCGGCGAGCGCCGCGAGGAATTCGTGCCGCAGGAAGGGATTGCCGCCGGCGAGGGCATTCCACTGCGCTGCGGAAACGCCGGCGAGAGAGTCGGCGACGCGCAGCCGTTCGGTCATCGCCATGCGGCCATTATAGAATCAGCGCAATGGCCGACCGTATCCTGATCGCCGCGGCGCAGATCAACTGCACCGTCGGCGACCTTTCCGGCAACGCCGCCCGGATCCTCGAGTTCACCGAACGCGCGCGGGCTGCGGGCGCGGACCTGGTGCTGACGCCCGAGATGTCGCTGTGCGGCTACCCGCCCGAAGACCTGCTGCTGCGCGACGGTTTTCTCTCCGACTGCCGCCGCGGCCTCGAGCGCCTGGCACCCCTGGTACGCGGCACGGCGCTGGTGGTCGGCTTTCCCGAGCGGGCGGCCGATGGCCGTCGCTACAACGCGGCAGCGCTGATCCGCGACGGGCGCGTGGCCGCGGTGGCGCGCAAGCATGACCTGCCGAACTATGAGGTGTTCGACGAGAAGCGCTACTTCACCGCCGGCGACGAACCTTGCGTGTTCGACCTGAAAGGCGTGCGCTTCGGGCTCACCATCTGTGAGGACGTGTGGGGCCCGCAGGCGCCCGCGATGGCCAAGGCGGCGGGCGCTCAGGCGATCCTGTCGATCAACGCTTCGCCGTACCACAAGAGGAAACAGGCCACGCGGCATAAGGTGTTCCGCGATTGGATCCGCAGCACCGGCCTGCCCATGGTCTATGTGAACCTGGTGGGTGGTCAGGACGAATTGGTGTTCGACGGCGCCTCCTGCGTGCTCGACGGGCGCGGCGAAGTGGTGCGCCAGGCGCCTTTCTTCGAGGAAGCGCTGGAGATATTCGAGTTCGACGGGGCGCGGCCCGTGTCCGGCGCAATCGCCCGGGAATTGCCGTTCGAGGCGGAAATCTACCGCGCGCTGTGCGTGGGGACGCGCGACTACCTGCGCAAGAACGGTTTCCCCGGGGCGATCCTCGGCCTCTCGGGCGGCGTCGATTCGGCGCTGACGCTGGCCATCGCCTGCGACGCGCTCGGGCCGCAGCAGTTGCACGCGGTGATGATGCCCTCGCCGTACACTGCGCAGATGAGCCTGGACGACGCCGCGGAGATGGCGCGTCGCGTCGGCGTGCGCTACGACGTGATTCCGATCGGGCCGGTGTTCGACGCCTTCCGCACCGCGCTGGCGCCGCAGTTCGCGGGCCGCCCCGCCGACCTCGCCGAAGAAAACCTGCAGGCACGTGTGCGCGGCACGCTGCTGATGGGGCTATCCAACAAGTTCGGCTCGATGGTCCTCACCACCGGCAACAAATCGGAAATGGCAGTCGGTTACTCCACGCTGTATGGCGACATGGCGGGCGGCTACGCGGTGATCAAGGACCTCGCCAAGACGCTGGTCTGGCGCCTGGCGCGGTATCGGAACTCGCTCGGCGCCGTGATCCCGGACAACATCATCACGCGCGCGCCCACGGCCGAGCTGCGCCCGAACCAGACCGACCAGGACAGCCTGCCGCCCTACGAGGTGCTCGATGCCATCATGGAGGCCTACATGGAGCAGAACCGCTCGCCGCGCGAAATCGTGGCGCTCGGGCATGCGCCGGCCGACGTGAGGCGCGTGGTGGATCTGATCCGCAAGAGCGAGTACAAACGCCGCCAGGCGCCGCCGGGCGTGCGCATCACCTTCCGCGGCCTGGGCAAGGACTGGCGTTACCCGATCACTTCGAAGTATCTCGACGCAGGCGACCTGTCGCTATAATGAGGGTCGATTTCCCGGAGGATCCGGCATGAAGAAGATCGAAGCCATCGTGAAGCCGTTCAAGCTCGACGAGGTGCGCGAAGCCCTGTCCGAGGTGGGCGTGACCGGCCTGACCGTCACCGAGGTCAAGGGCTTCGGCCGGCAGAAGGGCCACACCGAGCTGTACCGCGGCGCCGAGTACGTGGTCGACTTCCTGCCCAAGGTAAAGATCGAGGTGGTAGTGCCGGAAAAGCTGTTGGAGCAGGCGATCGAGGCCATCGTCAAGTCGGCGCGCACGGGCAAGATCGGCGACGGCAAGATCTTCGTCACCTCGGTCGAGCACGTGGTGCGCATCCGCACCGGCGAGACCAACGAGACCGCTATCTAGCCTTGAGCAGGACCAGCAGCGCGCCGCTGCCGCCCTCGGCGGCGGGCGCCTGACAATAGGCCAACACCTCGTCGCGCGGCGTCAGCCAGGCCTTCAGCTTACCCTTCAGCACCGGCTCGCGGTTCTTCGAACCCAGTCCCTTGCCGTGCACTATGCGCACGCAGCGCAGGCCGCGCGCCGCGGCTGCGCGCACGAATTCCGCCACCTGTTGCGCCGCCTCCACCCGGTTCATGCCATGCAGGTCCAGCCCGTCCTGCACCACCCAGTGGCCGCGCCGCAGCCGGCGCAGCACCTGGCGCGAGACGCCGTCGCGCAGGTAGGTGAGTTCGATGCCGGAGTCGAGCGCGTCGTCCACCGACAGGGGACCGGCGACGCTCTCGGCAAGGACGGCGCGCTCGTCGCGCAGAGTCTGCGTCGGCACCGGCGGCGGGGCGGGCTTGCGCAGCGGCTGGCGGCGCGGCTCGGCGAGCGGCTTGACTCCGGCGAGCGCGCGGCGCAGGGCCTCCCGATCGTCGGCATCCGCCACAGCGCGCCTCAGGCAGCCTGGAGATCGAGGTATTTCTCGGCGTCCAGCGCCGCCATGCAGCCGGTGGCCGCGCTGGTCACTGCCTGCCGGTAGACATGGTCCTGCACGTCGCCGGCGGCGAATACGCCCGGGACGCTGGTCGCCGTAGCGCCGCCGTCGCGGCCGGTGCGCGTCACGATGTAGCCGTCTTCCATCTCCACCTGGCCGGCGAACATCTGCGTGTTTGGCGTGTGGCCGATGGCGATGAACAGGCCTTTCACCGGCAGATCCTTCGCCGCGCCGGTCTTCAAGTGCCTGATGCGCGCTGCGCTGACGCCGCTCTTGTCCCCCAGCACTTCATCGAGCGCCGAATCGAGCTCGAGCAGGATCCTGCCTTCGGCGACGCGCTTCATCAGCTTGTCGACCATGATCTTCTCGGCACGGAACCTGTCGCGGCGATGCACCAGCGTCACCTGGCGGCAAATGTTCGCGAGATACAGCGATTCCTCGACCGCCGTGTTGCCGCCGCCGATCACTGCCACGTCCTGCCCCTTGAAGAAGAAGCCGTCGCAGGTGGCGCAGGCCGATACGCCCTTGCCCATGAAACTCTGCTCCGAGGGCAGGCCGAGGTACTTCGCCGATGCGCCGGTGGCGATGATCAGCGCGTCGCAGCTGTAGGTGGCGGAGTCGCCCTCGAGCACGAAGGGGCGTTCGCCGAGGCGCACCGTGTGCACCTGGTCGAACACCAGCTCGGTCTCGAAGCGCTCGGCGTGCTTCTGAAAGCGCTCCATCAGCTCCGGTCCCTGCACGCCGCCTGCGTCCGCCGGCCAGTTGTCCACGTCGGTGGTGGTCATCAGCTGGCCGCCCTGCGCGATGCCCGTGACCAGCACCGGCTTCAGGTTGGCACGCGCGGCATACACCGCAGCGGTGTAGCCGGCAGGGCCGGAGCCCAGAATCACGAGTCGGTGGTGGCGCGTTGGCATGTCCGGAGCTCTGCAGTAGGGTCGGAGGTATACTGATTTCGGGGCTGGCATTATAAATAACAAGGTGGGCCCTGTATGGCGCGTTACGGTGGCGCGTACCGGGCGGGAGCGCGGCCGGTTTGCTAACATAGGCGGAGGGGGGATTCCTACTCATGGCGGCCGTTGTCTCTTCAGCAATGTTGCGCTCGGTGCCGCTCTTCGCGAGCTTCCCCGAAGAGCCGCTGCGCCTGCTGGCGACGGTGGTGACGCGCCGCAACGCGACGCGCAGCTCGATCATCATTGCCGCCGGCGACCCGACGGAATCGCTCTACATCGTGCTCTCGGGCCGGCTCAAGGTGATGATGAGCGACGCCGACGGCAAGGAAGTCATCCTCACCATCATCGGGCCCGGCGAGTTCTTCGGCGAAATGGGCCTGATCGACGACAGCCCGCGCTCCGCGAGCGTGGTGGCGATCGAGCCCTGCGAGCTGCTGACGATCGCGCGGCGCGACTTCAAGAAGTGCCTGGCGGAGAATTTCGACATGTCGATGGCGGTGATGCGCAGCCTGGTACGGCGCCTGCGCGAGGCCGATCGCAAGATCGGCAGCCTGGCGCTGCTCGACGTCTATGGACGAGTGGCGCGCCTGCTGATCGACATGTCGGAGACGGTGGACGGCCAGAAGATGGTGACCAAGCGCCTGCCCAAGCAGGACATCGCCAAGATGATCGGCGCTTCACGCGAGATGGTGAGCCGCGTGATGAAGGACCTGCAGCTGGGCGGCTTCATCGAGATGCGCGGCTCCACCATCGTCCTGCGCGACACCATCCTGCTGCGCGACTGACGGGCCGCATGCCGCGGCCCATGCGGTAAAATCCGCGGACCCGAACGGGCCGCGATGGCAGCAGCGCAGAAAATCACAGCAGCGCCCCTCCCCGCAAAGCTTGCCAACCTGCTGCGCGAGGCCCGTTGGCTGGTGCTGGCCGCGCTCGCCAGCTATCTGCTGCTGATCTTCCTCACCTTCCACCCGGGTGACCCAGGCTGGTCGCTCAGCGCCACCGCGGCCGAGACGCACAATGCGGGCGGCCGCACCGGCGCCTGGATCTCCAACCTGCTGCTCTACCTGTTCGGCCTCTCTGCTTACTGGTGGATCGTGCTGTGCCTGGTGGCTGTGGCCTGGGGCTACCGCGGCCTCGACCGCTCGGTGCTGATCGACCGGCGGCCGCTGGCCATCGCCCTGTGCGGCTTCGCGCTGCTGCTATTGTCGAGCTCGGCCCTGGAGGCGCTGCGCCTGCACACGCTGGCCGCTCAGTTGCCGCTGGCGCCCGGCGGCATGCTCGGCAGGGAGGCCAGTGATCTTGCCGCCGGCCTGCTCGGCTTCACCGGTGCGACGCTGCTGCTGCTGACCCTCGCCGCGGTCGGCTTCAGCCTGTTCACCGGAGTGTCCTGGCTGGCAATGGCGGAGCTCACCGGGCAGCTGCTCGAGGCCGCGGCCGGCAATGCGCGGCGTATCTGGGAGCAGCGCGCCGATCGCAAGGCCGGCGAGATCGCGCGCGAGGAACGCGAGGTGGTGGTCGAAGCCGAGAAGAAACGCGAAGAAGAGCATCCGCCCCTGGTGATCGCGCTGCCGGTGGCGGAAATCAGGAAATCCGAGCGCGTGCAAAGGGAAAAGCAGGCGCCCCTGTTCGATCACCTGCCGGACACGCCGCTGCCGCCGGTCAAGCTGCTCGACGACGCGGCGCACGATGGCGAGCAGGTCAGCACGGAGACGCTGGAATTCACTTCGCGCCTGATCGAGAAGAAGCTCTCCGACTTCGGCGTCTCGGCCAAGGTGTTGGCCGCCTATCCCGGGCCAGTGATCACGCGCTATGAAATCGAGCCTGCAATCGGTGTGAAGGGCAGCCAGATCGTCAACCTGGTGAAGGACCTGGCGCGCGCCCTGTCGGTGGTGTCGATCCGCGTGGTGGAGACCATTCCCGGCAAGTCCTGCATGGGGCTGGAGATCCCCAACCCGCACCGGCAGACCGTGCGCCTGTCGGAAATCCTGGGCTCCGAGGTCTACGCCGGCATGCACTCGCCGCTGGCGCTGGCGCTGGGCAAGGACATCGCGGGCAATCCGGTGGTGGTGGACCTGCAGAGGATGCCCCACCTGCTGGTGGCTGGCACGACCGGCTCGGGCAAGTCGGTGGCAATCAACGCGATGATCCTGTCGTTGCTGTACAAGTCCGAGCCCAAGCACGTGCGCATGATCATGGTCGACCCGAAGATGCTCGAGCTGTCGATGTACCAGGACATCCCGCACCTGCTCGCGCCCGTGGTCACCGACATGAAGCAGGCCGCCAACGCCTTGACCTGGTGCGTGGCGGAGATGGAGCGTCGCTACAAGCTGATGTCCTGGGTCGGCGTACGCAACCTCTCCGGCTTCAACCACAAGTTGGCCGACGCGGAGAAGACCGGCAAGCCGATCGAGGACCCGGCCACCCTCGAGTCGGGCGAGCCGCAGCCGCTCACGCAGCTGCCCTACATCGTGGTGGTCATCGACGAGCTCGCCGACCTGATGATGGTGGTCGGCAAAAAGGTAGAGGAGCTGATCGCGCGGCTGGCGCAGAAGGCGCGCGCCTCGGGCATCCACCTGATCCTCGCCACGCAGCGGCCCTCCGTGGACGTGATTACTGGCCTGATCAAGGCCAACATTCCCACGCGCATCGCCTTCCAGGTGGCGAGCCGAATCGACTCGCGCACCATCCTTGACCAGCAGGGCGCCGAGGCCCTGCTCGGCCAGGGCGACATGCTGTACCTGCCCGCCGGCAGCGGACTGTCGCAGCGCGTGCACGGCGCGTTCGTTGCCGATCATGAGGTGCACAAGGTGGTGGAGCACCTGAAGTCGCTCGCCTCGCCCGAGTACCTCGAGGACGTGCTGGAGCCTGGCGCGGGCGACGAGCTCGCCGGCAACGGCGCGGGCGGCGAAGCGACCGGCGAGAAGGACCCGCTCTACGACCAGGCGGTGGAAATCGTGCTGCGCACGCGGCGGCCCTCGATCTCGCTGGTGCAGCGCCACCTGCGCATCGGCTACAACCGCGCCGCGCGCCTGATCGAGGACATGGAGCGCGCCGGCCTGGTGTCGGCGATGCAGTCCAACGGCAACCGCGAAATGCTGGTGCCCGCGAAGGCGGAGTAAGGTGCGCGGGGCATTGCTGGCCGTACTGATGGTGCCGGCGCTGGCGCTCGCCTCCGGCGTCGAGCGCTTCCAGTCCTACCTGCGCAGCACGCAGACGGCGCGTGCGGACTTCGAGCAGAAGGTGTTTGACCGCGACAAGAAGCTCGTGCAGCAGTCGAAGGGCAGCTTCTCTTTCCTGCGCCCGGGGCGCTTTCGCTGGAGCTACGCGCAGCCCTACCCGCAACTGATCGTTGGCGACGGCACGCGCGTGTGGATTTACGACGAGGACCTCAACCAGGTGACCGTGCGCGCCATGGCGCGAGCGCTCGGCTCCACCCCGGCGGCGCTGCTCGCGGGCGCCGCCGATGTCGAGCGCGCCTTCGAGCTTGCCGATGCGGGTTCGCGCGACGGCCTGGAGTGGCTGGAGGCGAAGCCGCGCGAGCGCGAGGCGGGCTTCGAGCGCATCCTGCTCGGCATGGGCACGGCGGGGGTGCAGGCGATGGAGCTCATCGACCACTTCGGCCAGACCACTGTGCTGCGCTTCTCCAACATTGCGCGCAATCCCAAGCTCGATGCCGGCACGTTCCGCTTCGTGCCGCCCAAAGGCGCGGATGTCCTCGGCGAGTGACTTGTTCGCGGCGGCGGCGCCTGCGGCGCCGCTGGCCGAACGCCTGCGGCCGCGCTCCATCGACGAGGTGCTCGGCCAGCGCCACTTGCTGGGCGCCGGCAAGTCGCTGCGCCTCGCGTTCGAATCGCGCAAGCCCCATTCGATGATTCTGTGGGGGCCGCCCGGCACCGGCAAGACGACCCTCGCGCGATTGATGGCGCAGGCCTTCGACGCGGAGTTCATCGCGCTGTCCGCGGTGTTCTCCGGTGTGAAGGACATCCGCGACGCGGTACAGATGGCCGAGGCCACGCTCGCCTCGAGTGCACGCCACACGATCCTGTTCGTGGACGAGGTGCACCGCTTCAACAAGGCTCAGCAGGATGCGTTCCTGCCCTTCGTCGAGCGCGGCCTGGTCACTTTTGTCGGCGCCACCACCGAAAA